>CAJLGW010000027.1 GCA_905206345.1 uncultured Sutterella sp.
AGCACGATTGACATGGATCAACGTACTCCTGAACTAGTTAGGCGGGAGTTTGGGTGACAAAAACGGCTATCGGTTTTTCCGGTAGCCGCTTTTGCTTGAAACGTTAAATTAAATGACCGTTATGCCTTTTTGGGTGAGCTCTTCTAATGTTTTCTTGTGACCATCAAAGTCTACATAGGCCAACGCTTCAGATACGAGCGTCACAGCAAAGCCTCGCTTATGTAAATCCAAACAAGTTTCTTTCACGCAATATTCGGTCGCAATCCCCACAACCGTCACATCCATTACGCCCATTCCGGAAAGCGCTTTAGCTAAGCTCTCCCCTTTATCATTGACACCCTCAAAGCCCGAATACTGTTCTTTATCAGCTTCGCAACCTTTATAAAAAGAGCGCTCCGGTTTAACAAACGGTTTGAGATCATAGTGGATTTCCCCTCCACGCGTTCCGGCCACACAGTGCGAGGGCCAAATCCCTCCAAACTCTTTAAATGAGGAATGATTTTGGGGATGATGATCCAAAATAAAAAGAATCGGGAAGTCTTTATCTTTAGAAAGAGCCTCTTCGATTTGACGCTTGGCCTCTGCAACCGCTTCTTTAGCATGTAAACAAGCCAGACTTCCATCAATAAAGTCATAGAGCATATCCACGACAACCATCGCATTTCTCGGCATACCTATTCTCCTTTGTTTTTAACTATCATAGCTCAAAACAATGCTGTCAACACAAACAGTGCTACTATTTTCAAATACTCAGCCAAGGAGAACACCATGCTCTTAACCGTTGTCGTTGAGAATTTCTGTCAAAACCAAAACCTCAAAAGCGAATGGGGCTACTCTCTTTATCTCAAAAATGAGACAACGGATCTTCTTCTTGATACCGGTGGTTACCAACACGCTCTTGAACACAACGCCAAATACTTAGACCTTGATTGGAAAGCGTTAAAAGATGTCGTTCTCTCTCATGGTCACTTTGACCACACGGCTGGCCTCATGGATGTTGTCCGCATGGCACCTCAAGCAACCATTTGGGGCGGAGCGGGATTTGAAAAGCAACGTTGGAGCGATGCAGATCACGCCCGAAACGGCGGTGGCGGCGCTGTGATGGCCAGTGTCATTGAGCGCACAATTGATCCATGGGCTCAAGTTACCCCAGATGTGATTGCTTTTACCGTTCCCCAATCGGAACGAAATCCCAAATTTGTTAACGCTCGTGATATGTGGGAAGAAACGCTCAATGGTGACATCATCCCCGATACCTTCACGGACGATGTCAGTTTATTGGTACGTGGAGAGCGTGGCTACTCGGTTGTTTTGGGTTGCGCTCATGCGGGGCTGCCCAATATTCTCGTTTACGCCCAAGAGACCTTTGGTATTGATTTATTTGATACTGTCTTGGGTGGAACGCACCTTTGTTCTGTACCGGATAGCGAATTAGACGCTTGGATGGAAATTCTCAAGAACTTTAACGTCAAACGATGGCGACCCAACCACTGCACGGGGTTTCATGCTGCTGTGCGTCTGGCTCAAACTTTTGATGATGTTCAGTGGGCGGGTTGCGGCATGCGCATCCAACTCTAGGAAAGCATTACTCGCGACGCAACTCAAACGTTTCAAAAAGGGACTTGAGCGTTTCAATCGTCTCTTTTTGCGGGTACTCGTAGCCGACTTTCTCAAAGGGGAGATTTAAGTGAGGAGGCAAGCGATAGACTTGTAGGGCGTAGTTTTTAACCCCCAACGCTTTAAGTTCTTTGGCAAGATCGATGACCTTGTCGTCTGGCAAATAATTCGGGTGTGCAGTTGTGCGGCACTCATATTGAATACCCGCGTCTTGAATTAGTTTCAAACAGGACAAAACCATGGAAGCGGGTTCCCCTTTTTCTAACCCAGAAATGTAGCGATAAGCCTCTTCATCGGATAATGAAGCTTTAACATCGAGTCCTACCCAATCCACCCATTTCAGTAACGGCTCTAAGTGCGTGGGGTAGCAACCCGATGTATGAAGTCCCACTAAAAAGCCCATCGCTTTTACTTTTTGCATGGCGTCTTCGAGCGCCGGATCCAAAGTGGGTTCACCACCGGAAAAAACAACGGCGTCCAAGAGTCCCTTGCGACGCTCCAAAAGCGTCATCAGCTCTTGCCAACTTGAATGAACGTAGTCGGGATTAAACTCTCGCGGTTGCATGTGGGGGTTATGACAATAACGGCAACGCCAAGGGCACCCCTGCACAAAGACCACAGCGGAAAATTTGCCCGGATAGTCAATGCTTGCATATGGGGTAATGCCGGCAATTTTTAAGTCAGTCGCGTTGCGTTGAGTCATGGGAATTCCTTAAAAAAGCGTCGCACAAACAGTCTTCGTGCGACGCTTTAAGTTTCGAGCGTTTTACTTGTTCAAGCCGCACTTACTTTCTTCGAAGTACTTGCGCTCGGCAAACTCACCTTTTTTACCCGTGTTAAAGGACGACACAGGACGATGGTAACCCATCACACGCGTCCATACTTCACAAGGTTGGCGTTCGCTGTCTTTTAATTCAATTTTGTTTTCGTCTTTTTGCATTTTTACTTTTCCTCTTTGCAATCACAAGCGGCTTGAGCTTTCTTTTGTTGAATGAGTTCTGCGTCACAGAGCGGGCAGAAATCATGACGACCGGAGATATAGCCGTGCTTGGGACAAATCGAGAATGTCGGCGTAATCGTCAAGTACGGTAACGTAAAGCGCGTCAAAGCACGACGAACCAATTCACGGCAAGCCTTCGGAGAGCTCACGGCTTCGGACATGTATAAGTGCAATACCGTGCCACCCGTGTACTTGCGTTGCAAATCGTCTTGCATTTCCAGCGCTAAGAAGGGATCGTCGGTATAGCCCACCGGCAATTGAGAGCTGTTAGTGTAGTAGGGATTGGAGTCAGTACCCGCTTGAAGAATATCCGGGAAGCGCTTTCTATCTTCACGAGCAAAGCGATAAGTCGTACCTTCAGCAGGCGTAGCTTCCAAGTTATACATGTGGCCCGTTTCTTCTTGAATTTGAACCATGCGAGCACGCACGTGATCCAAGAGCCGAACAGCAAAAGTATGACCCCACTCATCCGTAATATCGTGTTCGTCTTGCGTGAAGTTACGAATACATTCGTTAATACCGTTAACGCCAATCGTGGAGAAGTGATTGCGCAACGTACCGAGATAGCGCTTCGTATACGGGAAAAGACCTTGGTCCATATGACGTTGAATGACTTTACGCTTGATTTCTAAACTCGTGCGAGCCAAATCCAACAAGTAGTCCAAGCGCTTAATCAGAGACTCTTCATCCCCGCGGAACAAGTAACCCAAGCGAGCGCAGTTAATCGTCACCACGCCCACGGAACCCGTTTGTTCGGCCGAACCGAATAAGCCGTTACCGCGCTTGAGAAGTTCACGCAAGTCCAATTGCAAACGACAACACATGGAACGAATCATGTTGGGTTTGAGTTCGGAATTGATGAAGTTTTGGAAATACGGCAAGCCATAGCGAGCCGTCATTTCAAATAAGTGCTCGGCGTTTTCCGACTCCCAATCAAAGTCGGGCGTAATGTTATAAGTCGGAATCGGGAAGGTGAAGACGCGGCCCTTGGCATCACCCTTGGTCATCACTTCGATGTACGCACGATTGATCATGTCCATTTCGGACTTACAGTCACCGTACGTGAAAGGCATTTCCTTACCGCCGATGATCGGATGCTCGTCACGAAGGTCTTCCGGACACGTCCAGTCAAACGTTAAATTCGTAAAGGGCGTTTGCGTCCCCCAACGAGATGGCACGTTCAAGTTATAGATGAGTTCTTGAATGCTTTGAAGCACTTCGGCATATGGCAAATTGTCTTTCTTAATGAAAGGTGCCAAATACGTATCAAAAGAGGAGAAGGCTTGAGCACCGGCCCATTCATTTTGCATGGTGCCTAAGAAGTTCACGATTTGACCGGTCGCAGACGTTAAATGTTTAGGGGCACCGGCTTCGACCTTGCCCGGTACACCATTTAAACCTTCATTTAAAAGCGTACGCAAAGACCAACCTGCACAATAACCTGAGAGCATATCCAAATCATGCACGTGGATATCACCTTCACGGTGAGCCTTACCGACTTCAGCAGGATAAATATGGTTGAGCCAATAGTTGGCAACGACCTTACCGGAAACATTCAAAATCAAACCGCCCAAGGAGTAGCCTTGATTGGCATTGGCGTTTACACGCCAGTCCAATTGTTGAAGGTATTCGTTAATAGAACTTTCAACATTGACCCAGCTTTGGCGAGCGTCACGAGCACGGTGACGTTGTTCACGATAGACAATGTAAGCACGCAACGTCTTGAAGTAGCCGCTATCAAAAAGCGCATGTTCAACGGCGTCTTGCACTTGCTCAATGTGAGGCGTCACGATATTTAAACGCTTCAAATTGGGCAGTACCACGTCTTGGGTTAACTGATCGGCACGAACCGTATCGAATTCGCCCGTGGCCTTACCGGCTTTGGCAATAGCAGAGCTGATCTTACGATAGTCAAATTCCTTAATGGATCCATCGCGTTTAATCAGATGCTGCAAAATTTTTTCGCTCATGAACCTACTCCAAATTACTACAAAAAAATTTATGTCCCCTTGACTTTATCAAGTTTGACGAAGGCAATTTGATTAAAAAATAGGCAAACACAAGCCCTGTCTTTTACAAATTCCGGCAAATATAAAAAACGATTGAAATATCTGAGAAAAAGATTGAAAAATACACGATTAGGGTTTACCCTTTAATACAATATATAGTGTTTTCGACTTTTTGCATCACCAATAGATTGTAATTTCTGTCTTTTTGAACGATTTCAAGTGATTGGAGGGAAATTGAGCATTTTTTGGGCAAGAAAAAAGGTCACGAAAGATGTTGCCGTCCTTCCGTAACCTTTTTCACGATGCATGTCCGAGTTTGACACGTCGACCAAAACGATAAACTCGTATGAGGAGGAGCTACATGCATACAAATTTTATGTCTTTCATTTTAAGAAGCATCGCAATGTTATTGTTTTTTATGAGTTTTAAGGATATTTCCTTATGAGACAAAACCCTTATTTTCTAGTTTTAAGTCGAAAAAAAAGGACATTTGGCCAACACATCATCCATTTTTCAGAATAGGTTAATCCATTCGGTTGAGTCCCTTAACAAATACACCATTTGCAGGTATCCTTCTAAACATATTTTATTAAGGTTTTCCCGACCTCATGAGTCATTTACCTCAGAGCCGTCGGATTTTTCGTTTTAGGAACTCGATTTCATGGATAAAGAAACCGCAACCTCCCGCTTTGAAGACTTCACGAAAGTCCGAGTGTTGCCGGAGTTGATTACGCATCATTTGGGCCGTCACGATGATCTTCCCGCATTGACCGAATATGTCGCCAGCGAAAAAGCTTGGGTCACGTTGTCATACCGTCAATTGCACGAACGCATTCAATCTTGGGAAAAGGCCTTTGCCAAATTAGGTTTGGAAAAGGGCTCCCGCGTGGCCATGTTGCTCAATAACTGTGTCAATGCGATCTGCTTTGACCAAGCCGCCATTCGTCGTGGTTTGGTAACGGTACCTTTGCATGCAGTCGACACCCCGGGATCGAGCGCTTATATTCTTGATGACAGCCAATGTCGCGTTTTGGTGACGGCCAAGTACTTGAAGTGGAAGAACATCCGTCAAGCTGAAACGTTGCCCAACTTAAAACTCGTTGTCATCACTGATGATGAATTGCAAGAAGACGATCTCGTCAATAACAACGGCGTTGAAGTCGTTCGTTTAGAAGACTGGTTGGCTGCCGCTGAAAATGAATCCTTGCCTGAAGTGCACTTGGAAGCTGATGACTTGGTGAACCTTGTCTACACGTCCGGTACCACGGGTCGTCCTAAGGGCGTGATGCTCACGCACACCAACATTTTGGAATGCGACCGCGGCGTTTTAAAGAACATCTGTCCCCGTCCCGGTGACGTTTGGTTCTCGTTCTTGCCGCTGTCTCACACATTGGAACGTGCCACGTCTTACTACATGGCGCTTGGCATGGGTAACCACGTTTACTTTAACCGCAACATCCTCCAAATCATGGATGATTTAAAGGTGGCTAAGCCCACGATTCTCGTGTCGGTTCCGCGTATTTATGAAACCATTTACGCACGCTTAAACGATAAGCTCTCCAAGCAATCCGCCGTTGTCCGCTATGTCTTTAACTGGGCGGTGGAAGTGGGTTGGCGCCGTTTCTGCAAACAAAACCACTTGGAAGTTGAACACACATGGCGTGAATTCATGGATCCGTTGGTAGCCAACTGGTTGGACGGTAAAGTCGGTAAGACCTTGCGTGCCGTATTCGGTGGCGCAAACGCTCACGCTTATATTTCAGGTGGTGCCGCATTAAATGCGCAAATTGCTCGCGTCTTCATCGGCTTAGGCATCCCTCTTTATCAAGGTTACGGCTTAACCGAAACGGCTCCGGTGCTCTCTGTTAACACCGAAGGCAATAACAACCCTGCAACGGTGGGCCCGATCATCGACAATATGCAAGCTCGCTTGGGTGACAATGACGAATTGCAAGTCAAGGGCCCCTTGGTCATGAAGGGCTATTGGAACCGTCCCGATGCAACGAAAGACGTATTTACCGAAGACGGCTGGTTCCGCACGGGCGACCAAGCCGACATTTTGCCCACGGGTCACGTTCGCATTAAGGGTCGTATCAAGGAAATTATCGTGACGAGCACCGGTGAAAAGATTCCGCCGGGTGACCTCGAAATGGCCATGCAAACGGATCCGCTTTTTGCTCAAACGATGGCAATCGGCGAAAACCTCCCCTTCATCTCTGCTTTGATCGTTTTAGATCCCAAGCGCTGGGAAAAGATGGCAGCTGACTTAGGTCTTGACCCCGCTGATCCGCAAAGCTTGAAGGATAAGAAGGTTTTAATCAATGTCGTTAAGCGCTTAAAGAAGGTTTGCCACGGCTTCCCCCAATACGGCGTTCCGCGTTCGGCCATCTTGACGCTTGAACCGTGGACGATTGATAACGGCATGTTGACGCCGACGCTTAAATTAAAGCGCCACATCATCAAAGCACGTTACCAAGACCGTATCTCTGAGCTCTACGCCCAAAAGTAATCCATCACTGATGGTATCCAAAGCCTCGATTGAAAAAATCGGGGCTTTTTCTTTGAAAATCGCCCTTTTCAGGGCAAAAGTTTCGAAATAATTTCTGTAAAATTTATCAGTTAAGAATTCGTTTTCCGGACCATTGCAAATGATGCCAACTCGTCTGACCATTGATGACTTTAAAACTTTGCCCCAAATGCTCGAGCATACGTTAACGTTTATGCCCGATCGTGAAGGCTATCGTTACTATGATTACGATGCTGAAAAGTGGATTAGTGTCACTTGGCGCGAGTTTGGTCTTCGCGTCATGCAATGGCGAAAGGCGTTAAATGCCTTGGGTCTTAAGCCCGGCGATCGTGTTGCGATGCTTTTGATCAATTCGTTGGACGCATTGATCTTTGACCAAGCTGCATTGGCCAACGGTTTAGTGGCCGTTCCCCTTCATGCGATCGATACGCCGGAATCCTCTGCTTATATCCTTGCCGACAGTGGTTCTCGCTTTCTTGTGACGACAACAAAAGCACGTTGGAACGCCATCTTCACGGCCGATATGCAATTGCCCGATCTCGAGCACGTGGTCTTTACCTCTGAAGACGAAGAGGGCTGCAGTGATCATGTTCGCTATTGTGGCGTTGAAGAATTCTTAAAACATGGCCAAACAGTTTCTGAATGCGATTTGCCGGCAGGCCCCGAAGCTGAAGACTTGGCTTCGATCGTTTACACCTCCGGCACGACCGGTCGCCCCAAAGGCGTGATGCTCACGCACCGCGCCATTGTTTCTAATGTTCAAGATATTTCCAAAGAAGTGCCCTTGGGCGAAGACGATATTTTCTTGTCTTACTTACCGCTCTCTCACTCCTTTGAACGTACGTTTACGTACTACAACTGCGTCGGTCACGGCACGACCTTGGTCTTTAGCCGAGGCGTGATGCGCATAGCCGAAGACTTTGCTGACATCCAACCGACCTTAATGTGCACGGTGCCTCGTGTGCTTGAGCAGTTCTACGCAAAGATCCAACAACAAGTGGCCAAAGAAGGTGAATCTGAGAAGTTCATCATGGACTGCGTAATCGCTGCCGGTTGGCGCGACTTCTGTCGTGAAAATGATCTTCCGCTTGAAGATGACGGCTTGCCGGAATTGGACTTTATTTTCAAGACTCTTTACCGCGATCGTTTTGTTAAGCGCGTTCATGACATTTTCGGCAAGCGCTTCCGCTTCCTTGTCTGCGGTGGCGCCGCTTTAAATGGTACCGTTGCCAAGTTCTTCTGCTCTTTGGGTTTAATGCTTCGCCAAGCCTACGGTTTGACCGAATATAGCCCGGTGATTTCTATCACACGTTTGGTCAATAACCACTTAGCCACCGTGGGTGAACCGCTTGTGCGTTGCCAAGTTCGCGCAGGCGAGAATAACGAACTTCAAGTCTTGGGCCCCTCCATGATGAGCGGCTACTGGAAGTTACCCAAAGAAAGCCGTGAAACGTTGACTGAAGACGGTTGGTTGCGAACCGGTGACCAAGTGGATTTGAGCGACGGCGGTCGAGTCCGTATCACGGGTCGTATCAAAGAAATTATTGTAACGAGTACCGGCGAGAAGATTGCTCCGGTTGATCTTGAATTTGCGATTCAAGAAGACCACTTATTTGAGCAAGTCATTGCCATTGGTGAAGCCCGTCCCTACATCACGGCCTTGGTGGTTGTTAACGACATGCGCTTTAACCTTCTTTGCGAAGAAGTGGGCATTGATCCCAATGACCCTGGCATTAACGACAATCGCAACTTAAAGGCCAAGGTTGTTAAGCGTATCCGTATGGTCACAAAGCACTTCCCGCAATACGGCGTGCCTCGTAATGTCTACATTTTGCGCGATCATTGGACGGTTGAAAACGGCCTTTTGACCCCGACCATGAAATTGCGACGTCGACAAATTCAAGAGCGTTTTGCCGAGGAAATCGAAACGCTTTACGCTGCCGCCCGACGCTAATCACTCAGAGGAATTTCAAATCGAAATTCCTCTTTAACTTTTTTCCATTGAATTTCTGAATTGCACTATGTTTTTCGATACGCACTGCCATATCTACATGGAAGACTTTAACAACGAGCAAGACGCCATTGTTCATCACATGAGAGACGCTCAAGTCACTCGCGCCGTTGTTGTGGCAACAGAAGAAAAAGAAGTCTCTGCCGTTAAAGCCCT
This sequence comes from uncultured Sutterella sp., assembly GCA_905206345.1. Taxonomy (GTDB): domain Bacteria; phylum Pseudomonadota; class Gammaproteobacteria; order Burkholderiales; family Burkholderiaceae_F; genus Aphodousia. The sequence continues at coordinate 9,321 of CAJLGW010000027.1, forward strand.
ATGCGCCCAATACCCTGAGCTTTACGGTGCGTTTGCGGTGAGTCCTCAAAATGAAGAGCTCCCCGATTTAAGTCCTCAAGCCATCGCCGACATTGTGAGTTCTGAGAAAATGGTGGCCGTGGGTGAAACCGGTCTTGACTATCACTACTGCTCAGAACCTTTGGATTGGCAACGGGCTCGCTTTGCCACTCATATTGAAGCGGCGCATTTGGCGAAAAAGCCTTTGATCATCCACTCCCGTGATGCGGCTGACGATACGCTCGCGATTCTCAAAAATAACCATGCCGATGAGATCGGTTTCGTTCTTCACTGCTTCTGTGGTGATTGGGACTTTGCGAAAAAAGCCTTGGACTTAGGCGGCTTTCTCTCCTTTTCTGGCATCTTGACGTTTAAGAGTGCCAAAGACATTCAAGAGGCTGCCAAAAAGGCTCCGTTGGATCGAATCTTTATTGAAACGGACAGTCCCTACTTGGCTCCTGTTCCCTTGCGTGGCAAACGCAATGAACCTGCCTTTGTTCCCCATGTTGCTCAATTCTTGGCAAATGTAAAAGGGTTACCTGTTAAAGAGATCGCCCGCATAACGATGAATAACGCCAACGGCTTTTTTGGGATTGGAAAATGAGCAAAATTTTATTTGCGACGCTTTGTTTAGCAAGTTCCGTGGCTTGCGCCTCCACCAATCCCTTTGACAATACCCTGCCGCTGGATAAACAGTTAACGGTTGCCATTGCAAAGGACGATGCCGGCCAAGTGGCGTACCTTTTGCGTGAAATGCGCGTTGATCCCAATTTCTACCTTCCTAACGGTGAAACGCCTTTGGTATGGGCCATCAAAAACGATGCGAAGGTCACAACGGAAAAAGTGCTTTTAAAAAGTGTTCGAATCAAAATCAACACACCAACCTTAAGAGGTGAAACGCCTTTAATGTTGGCTGCCATCAAAGGCAATGTCGATTTGGCTCAAACGCTTTTAGATAAAGGCGCTGAGATTAACACCAACTACGGTTGGACTGCGCTTCACTACAGTGCAAGCACGGGACAAACCGAGATGACGCGCTTTTTGATTGAAAAGGGCGCAAAAGTCAACGCTCGCACCGAACGTGGTGTCACGCCTCTCTACATGGCCGCTCGTATTATTGCCACACCAACGGTTGACGTATTACTTCAAGCAGGGGCCGACAAAACGATGTGTAACGACCAAGGGGTGAGCCCTTCTGCGATTGCCAAAAAGCGTGGCGATGAGAAACTTTCTGAAAAGCTTGCGATTAACGCTTGCAGTCCTTGGCCGCCTGTAGAGGAAGCTGAAAAAACAAACGTTGAGTCCATCTCCGTCACTCCGAAACCTTGAGGCTTTTATGCAAAAAACATTACCTTTAGAGCTATTAGCGCCTGCCAAAAATGCTGACATCGGTATTGAAGCTATTTTGCATGGAGCGGACGCTGTCTATATCGGTGGTCCGGGCTTTGGAGCACGGGAAGAAGCGACTAATGCGTTTAAAGACATTGAACGTTTAACGGCACTTGCCCATCGCTTTAACGCTCGCGTTTACATGACGCTCAACACGATTGTTTCCGACGAAGAAATTGAGGATGCCGTGCGTATCGCTTGGCAAGCCTATGAAGCAGGCGTTGATGCACTCATTGTGCAAGACATGGGCATCATGGAAATGAAATTGCCCCCTATCCAATTGCACGCTTCCACACAATGCGATGTACGAACACCTGAAAAAGCACGCTTTTTGGAAAGCATTGGTTTTTCTCAAGTGGTTTTAGCGCGAGAACTGAATCTTAATGAAATCAAGGCCTGTCGAGAAAAACTTCAGTCGGCCCGTATTGAATACTTTATTCACGGGGCCTTATGCGTGAGCTACTCTGGTCAATGCTATGCGAGTTTTGCCACAACGGGGCGCAGCGCTAACCGTGGTGCTTGTGCGCAGCTTTGCCGTCTCCACTATTCCGTCTACACGGAAGAGGGTGAAGAGCTGGCTCGCGATCGTCATGTCCTGTCCCTTAAAGACAATAACCAAAGTGACAATTTGGAAGCGTTGATTGAAGCCGGCGTTAGCAGTTTTAAGATTGAAGGGCGTCTGAAAGACCTCGATTACGTGAAAAACATCACGGCCTTTTATCGTCAAAAGTTAGATGCCTTCTTGGCTACCCATCCGCAATACCACCGTACGAGCGATGGGGTTTCGCGTATTAGCTTTACACCGCAGCCGGCTAAAAGTTTTAACCGTGGCTTTACCGACTACTTCACTCGAGACCGTCATCATGACATGGCCGTTTTTGAAACGCCTAAAAATTCCGGTGAAAAGATCGGTTCGATTGCCAAAATCACGGCAGACTTTATCGATGTGAAGACCTATGAGACGCTTCATAATGCCGATGGTCTGACGTACCTGACGCGCGAGAAGTCGCTCGCGGGCTTCATGATCAATACCGCCACAGAACTGCGCCCGGGTCTTTGGCGCATCACGTTGCGCGACCGACCGATCAGCCGTAAACACCCGCAATTGGTGCCAGGGATGGAACTTTTTCGCAATCGCGATCATGAATGGGAAGAAGCGTTAAGTAAACCCACGGCCACGCGTACGATCCCCGTTCAAATGCATTGGAGAGCCGATAGCAGTGGCTTTACTTTGACGGTAACAGATGATCGTGGCACCGAAGCTCACGTTCATTTCTGTCCCGAAGACTTGCAAGAAACGAATAACCCTGAGCGCAACAAAGAAAATCTCAAGAAAAACCTAGCGAAATTAGGTGGCACGGATTTTGAATTAAAGGCTGTTACGATCGAAGGGGAAAACTTCTTTGCTCCAGCCAGTATCGTCAATGACATCCGTCGCCAAGCTGTTGAGAAAATGCTCAAAGCTCGAGAAGAAGCCTTTGTACGCTTACCCCGAGCAGAGGTCACCGAATGCCTCCCCTATCCGGATGCAACGGACTTTAGAGCCAACGTCTTAAATGAAAAGGCAGTGTTTTTTTACGCTAAACACAAGGCAATCGTTGAAGAGCCTGCACTTGAAACCGGTGACGTGAAACGGGATGTCCCCGTGATGCTCACCAAGCATTGCGTGCGTTATGCATTGGGGCGTTGTTTAAAAGACAATCTGGAAACGATTAAAGCGCATCCGGAACTTAAGGATCGCTTTAAACCCACGCCTTTGATTTTGAAAACGGGGCCGCATACTTTTACAGCGACGTTTGATTGCAAAAAGTGTGAAATGACGTTAACAGGACGGGTAAAAACCAACGCCAGTTTGGGTCACGTGCACAAGATTTCGTAAAGAAAGTCAGCGAATTTAACTTTATTTAATTTTTATGTAGGAACTATGGGAAAACCCTTAAAAATTTGGTAAAGTTCGAAGTGTGCAAAGGCTACATAACCGGCCGGCGCACACAAGTCGTGGCAGCAATCGGTCCGTTGCCACGACTTTCTCATTTCTGGCGCAAAAAAAACAGAGAACATCAATGCTCTCTGCTTTTCTTATCCCGATTATTAACTATCAATCAATTCTCAAATGCATTTCACTGCGTCTTGCCCGAGCCTCACGCAATAGCGCTTGGTAGGCGCGAGAACGACGATTTTTTAACCCGTAAATTTCTGCCACAATCAAAGCTACCATGAGGCCGAAGGTCGTCAAAACATAAGCAGCCGACTCGGATATTTCAAACCAAGCAAAGAAATTTTCCATCATAAATTCCCCTCCAAGGCTTCGTCTTGTGCCCACGAACTGCGATGGTCGCGCTCTAGAATCAAGGTTCGACTACGCGCCAAAATCATAGCCATAGCGTAGCAAACGAGACATAGCGTGAAACTTACGATCAAAACTTGAGGATCCACACCGTTGGATGTGACCAAAATTTTGTCAAACTCATGGCGCATCGGTGCCAAAAGGTCAAAGAGGAAATAAAAGACCGGCACGAAAATAATGCCCGACAAAGCGGCAATCGCAGCTCGAACATCGGTTGTTCGACGATGCTTCATGCCTCGCGGGGCTGCAAACGTTAAAAAAGCACCAAAAAAGAAAATCAATAACAAGAGGCCCGACAAACGCGCATCCCACACCCAGTAGCTCCCCCACACGGGGCGCCCGAACAAAGCCCCAGTGCCTAAAGCAAAAAGCGTCATATAAAAACCCGTGGGGGCACTTGCCATGGCAATGATGGGAGCAAAGAAACTCTTTTTAGAAATAAGAAGCCACAATGAGGACATGCTCATTAAAAAGTAGCACGCCAAAGCCGTGACGGTTGCTGACATGTGAAGGTAGAAAACCCAGAAAATGTCGGCTGTTCCGATCGCTGTTGTATCGGAAAACAAAAGCATCCAAATCAGGGCTTCACCCAAAAACATGACGGCCAAGCCCAGGACAAACTTAATGGTTGCCCCTGCATAGTAATAGAATTCTTGGCTGGAAAAATGATTGTGCATGAGAATTATTAATTCCTAGAGTTAGATGCATTTTAGCGTTTTTAACATGATTCTTTTTTATTTTCGAACTCTTCACTAAAATAATCAGAGATTTTATTTTGCGAGACATCAAATGCAGTTCTTAATCGTCGACGATCACTCCATTGTCACCATGGCCTTAGGCATGCTCTTAAAGGACTATGACGGTGAGCAAAATTCTGTCTATACGGCCAACACCAAAGAAGAAGCGTTAGAACTTGCCAATACCTATGGCGATACGGCCGACTTGATGATTCTCGATCTTTCAATGCCGGGCGTTGAAGACACTTCTTTAATGGAAGAAATTGTTGCGGCTCACCCCACACTTAAAATTTTAGTGATGAGCGGTCTTCAAGATCAACACAGCATCGTGAAAGTCTTGCAAATGGGTGCTGCGGGCTTTATCCCCAAGTCTCTTGACGCGGCCCTTTTGACCGCCGCCATCCGTTTTGTCTTAAATGGTGGCGTTTACATCCCCGTTAAACTTTTGGCACAAGCCCAACGAACGGGCCTGCTCACGGCAAAAGAACCGAAACTTTCTGACACGGCTGACGTTCACTTAACGGAACGCCAAAAAGAAGTCTTAATGCTTTTAGCGAAAGGCGCACCGATTAAGCGCATCTGTAAAGAATTGGATTTGTCTGAAGGGACGGTGAAAACGCACGTGACGGCTATTTATCGTGCCTTCGGTGCAACCAATCGCACAGAAGCACTGATTGAAGCTCGCCGTCACGGCTTTGATGTCGGCATCTAGTTCTCTGTTGCCAGAACCGCACGAATCGCTTCGTTAAGGTCTTCACCTGAAACAGGCTTTTGCATAATTCTTGGCAAAGCAAAGTACTGCACATCCTCTTCACTTAACGTGGAGAGGATGCGTCGGTAGTCTTCCTGAATCTTATCGTCAGCCACGGCCGTCAATAAAATCGAAGGAATCGTTGTCTGACAGGCGCGATTCATCTCTAACATCACTTCAAGACCATTGGCTTTATCGGCCCCTAAGTTATAGTCCGAGATAATGGCGTCGATCCGTTCTTCTTTTTTGATCGTTTCAATAAGCGCTTGAGAGTAACCGCTCTCGGCAATGACCTTTAATTGCCACATCTGTAGGAGCGCCTTTAAGCTTTCACGCACCACGGCATTATCTTCAATGAGTACCACCGTGGCGTTCATTGTTTGAACATCTTGTTTTTCTTTTCTTGCTTGCGTGAAAATCCGAACCTGTTCGGCTTCATGCAAAGGCAGTTGAATTCGGAAAATGGAGCCGCGCCCCAGTCGTGATGAGAAACTTAAACGCATCCCGAGTTGCTCGCAAATCCCCCGAACAATCGATAAACCCAAACCAAAACCTTCGGTCGTTTCTCGCGTTTTTTCACTGCGATAGAAGTGCTCAAAGATTCGCTTTTGCTCAGCCTTATCTACCCCTTCACCGCTATCGACCACGCAAATACTCACATTCTTGCCACCAATTAACCGAGCCGCTAAAACGATTTCCCCCTCATTGGTGTAATTAATGGCGTTGGTAATCAAGTTGCGTAATGCGCGTTGCAATAATTGCGCATCGGTATAGACATTGACATCCAACGGTTTAATGCGAAAGCCCACATTCTTTTTAGCTGCCAACGGGGCGAACTCTTCGGCCAAATCTTCAAGCACCTGTTGAACATTTAAGGGTTCAAGCGTTGTCGTCATGTGGTGCGTTTCAAGGCGCGAGATTTCCAAAATTTGAGCCACCAGCGTTTGAAGTGACGAGGTGGTTTTTGCTAACTGTTCAACAATCAATTTAACTTGAGGATCATCATTGCGTTTGAGTAACTCGATATAGATCCCAATGGCTTGAAGCGGTTGGCGAATATCATGGTTGGCCGCTTGAAAGAATTTCCCACGAATACGGCTTTGTTCTTGTGTTTCGCGACGAAGCTTTTCAGCTAAGTTTTTCTCAAGCGTTAAGCGCTTAACCATCAATTCGCTTTCTTGTTCGTTGCGAACCGACATCTGAACAATGTCACTGAAACGTCGACCGGAATAGAAAATAAAAGCAATGATGCCCACCAATAAAATGGCAATGGCTAAACGAGACCAACCAAAAACCAAGGCCATGCGAAGCACGAGTGGTGCGATGCTCAATAGCGTAAACACACCCAAACTCGGCAACCAACAGGCATAGACCGGCCACGAAGCAAAGGTCACGCTCAAAATAACGCTCACCAAGAGGATTTGCGAGGCCATATGGCCGTCAGCACCATAAGCAAAGGTGGAGCCCGCCACGGCCCAAATAACGCCTGAGAGCGTGGCTAAAATCATCCAGGCTCTCACCCACAGGTGAACTCTCGCATGACGATAGCGATCGGCCCAGAAGCGTCGAGAAAAATCAATGGCACCGTAGAGGTGAATGACGATGACAAAGAGCCACGCAAAGAGGTACAAATGGTTGATTTCATGCCAAAAGGTAAAGGCCAGCGTTGCGGCCCCCGTACTTTCAGCAATTAAAGCAATCGGCTGAAGTTTTAGTGAACTTTGGATTTGACGAACGAGCACACGAGAGTGACGGCGACGCCATTGGGCTGCCGTCTGATTCTCGTTAAGAGGGGCCGAGTTATTGGTGAGAAATTGGTACCACTTGGCCCGAAGTCGATCAAATATGTTTAATTTCAAAGCGAGGTTTCACTCTCGGGTGATCAAACGTATTTAAAACAACGTACCCCTTTTCGGTATGCATCTTCACTTTTGCACCATAAGGGATGGTGGCTTTAACAGGAGAGTGGCCGAAGGGAAAGCCCGTTAGAATCGGCACGTCCTTCACACGTTTTCTCAAAAATTCGAGCACGTCAGCAAAAAGAAAATCATTGGGACGCGGATGCATCGGATCGGCATCGCGGAAGTCGCCCAAGAGAATGGCTTTTTGCTTGGTTAAAACACCGGCCATATATAACTGCATCAAAGAGCGCTCCAAGCGGTAAGCGCGATCATTACAGTCTTCAATAAATAAAATACCGCCTTCAATCTGCGGGAAATAAGGCGTGCCCACCAAAGAGGCCATCATTGCCAAGTTGCCACCCCAAATCTGACCTTCAAGATCAAGCTCCGGCGCTTCTTTACAAGGAAAGGACAACACCCACTCTTCATCAAACAAAGCCGAATGGAAATTGCGCTCCGTCACATAGAGCGGTTGCTCAACGAAATCCGTTGCGCTCGGGCCGTGATAGCTGATTTTTCCGGTCTTGGCGTAGTAGGCCATGTTAAAGGCCGTGAAGTCCGAAAAGCCGCAGAAAATGGGATCGTGTTTAGCGATTTCTTCGAAGTCGATATCGGCCAAAATGCGAGATAAACCGTAACCGCCGCGAATAGGCATCACGAGATCAATCTCAGGATTGCACGCCATCGACATAATGCTATCAATGCGCTCAGACTCAACACCTGCAAATTGCTTTACGTTTTTAAAAACGGCATCGTGAATTTCCACTTGAGCGCCGCGATCGGTGAAATAAAGCTTTGCCAGCGCGGGCGTTGAAACATCCACGGGAGCGCGAGACGGGGCACAAAAACCCACACGAATTGGGAAATTAGCCATTGCGACGCTCCTCAAAGAAGGCCGTTAAAAGCGTGCCACACTCTTGGGACAAAATACCACCATCGACTTGGGGTTTGTGATTGAGCTTGGCCACTTCAGGCAAATTAATAACGCCACCGTAGGCTCCGGTCTTGGGGTCGGAAGCACCAAAAACCACGCGGTCAATGCGAGCATGAGAAATGAGCGCAGCGCACATCGCACAGGGCTCTAACGTCACATAGAGCGTGCAACCGGACAAGCGATAGTTTTCCAAAGCGTGAGCGGCTTGACGAATCGCATTGACTTCTGCGTGAGCGCTCGGATCATGGTGACCGATCGGGCAATTGCGACCCACGCCAATGATTTGGTCGTCTTTAACAATGACGCAGCCCACGGGAACTTCACCTTCGGAAGCAGCTTCCTTGGCAAACTCCAACGCTTCACGCATGAATTCGGGATCTTTGTCGTTTTCGATACGTTTTTTAGCGTTCGCCGCCATGTTTTTAAGCTGACGCGCCTTTTTCATCACTTGCTTGGTTTGCTCGCGATGATCGTACTCAAGTTCAACGGCACGATCCAAACTTTCACGATCGTAGCGATCTTCTTTGCTCTTTCGATAGCCGACCGTTGCTTCAAAAATGAAACCTTGCTTGAGGGCTTGCAAAAGCAACGTCACAGGCTTTTCATCGAGCCAATCACCGGATTTTTCCAAAAATTCTTTTGCCTTTTCCAAAGCCGTGGCTGCAGAGATAAGGTCATCGGGCAAATACGTGACAAACGCTTCAATGACAGCAGACAAATCCTGAGGGTCTCGCTTTTCCAAGGAAGCTAACGTACTACCTCGACGAATAGTTAAATCAATAAATCTTTGCACTGGATTCTCCCAACAAAACTTTCCTCATTTTAACTTTTTGACAGACAAAATTCTTTGCGTATTGGCACAATTACCTAACGATTTTTAAGGAATTGACATGAAAAAGAATTTGTTGTTTATTGCAGGATTATTACCTGTCTTATTGACTGCCAATGTAGCGCTTGCCGGACAATATAGTGACGCACTCGGTCAGTGCCTTGTTAAAAATGCCAACAAAGCCGACACCAAGGTGCTAACACAATATGCTTTTGTCACACTGGGCCAAACGCAAGCCGCCAAAGAAATCGTGGTAATCCCTCAAAAGAAAATTGATGCCGTCACCACCAAAGCGCAAACCGTTGTTGTTCGCCTTTTAGCCAAAGACTGTGCGGGCTCGGCTTTGAAGGCCACGCTTTACGAAGGCAAAAACGGCGTTCCCAATGGGGTGAAATACGCCGTCATGCAGTACATGCAGGACGAAATGCAAAGTCGAACGGTTGATACGTTGATATCAAAACTTGCTAACCTCAAAACGCCTTAATAAGCAAAAAATCGAACTCGTGCAAAAAGCCACCTCTTTCGGGTGGCCTTTTGCTCGATGACGATTAAGAGACTGACAGACTAAGCAACCAAATCCGCCTCCAACGCCGTCTTCAAAATTGTTGAAGCTTCAACAAAGTCTTCCATCTTCATCTTTTCCTTCGGATTGTGAGAACCATCTTGATTGGCGACAAAAATCATGGCCATAGGAACTCCGCACTGCCCCATCAATTGAGCATCGTGACCGGCGCCCGAAGGCATCACAATGGTATTGATCTTCGTTTGCTTGGCCGCGTCGCTCAAGCGCTGCATTAAGTGTTCATTACTTTGAATGGGCTCAATGAAGGACGGTGTATCCAAAATGACTTCGACGCCAAACTCATCCTCCACTTTCTTGGCTTCTTCTTTAAAGAGGTTGTAGAAACGCTCACGCGTTTGAACATGAAGCGTACGAATGTCCAAGCTAAACGTCACTTCGCCAGGCACAATATTAAAGCTTGCCGACTTCGGCGTATTGACAACACCGATCGTATAAACCAAATCCGCCCCCTCGTCCAAAGCCTTTTGCCAATGATCCACCATGCGAACGTTTAAAGTACTTAACGCTACAAAAGCGTCATGACGAAATTCTTTGTCGATGGCACCAGAGTGAGCCGTTTCGCCCACCAATCGAATGGCACGATGGTAGACGTTGCCTCGAATGCCACTCACCAACCCCACGCGCGTTGCGGGCATTAAATCCAAGCGAGGGCCTTGCTCGATGTGGACTTCGTAGTAGGCATCAATGTCTGAAATGCCTTCCAATGGTTTTTGCGTCATTAAATCTTGAGGATTAACACCGCATTGGGCATAGGCTTCACCCAAAGACACCTTATCAGGCCCATAGCGACGATCAAGGTCTTCGGGCTTAATCAACCCCAAGTAACCGCGACAACCGTACAAGCCTTGCTCTTCACAACGCCAACAGACAACGTCAAAATTCTTTTCTGGAACAATCCCCTCTTGACTCATCCAACAGGCGCAAGCCAATGCGGAGACAATCCCTGCCAACCCGTCAAAATTACCGCCTTCAATCACGCTGTCGCTGTGACTGCCCGAAATCAAACGGCGCTCTGTATTTTTCCCCGACAAACGCATCCAAAGGTTGCCAGCCAAATCGTAACGGACGGCCAAACCGTATTGACGACCAATGCCTTCAAGGTAGCTCAAGACTTTGGTTTCAACGTCAGAGTAGCCCATACGCAAAATGCCTTTTTGACCGGCACTGATTTTGCGAACATCATCAAAGATTTGGGCGGAAAATTCAGAACAGAAATGGGAAAAATCAGACATGGCTTGCCTCCGTGCAACATTCTTTTACTTTAGCAATTAAGAAAGAAATAACCAATCCCCAATTGAGTAATACACCTTAATTTTCATTTTTAAAAAGCAAAAAAAAAATCGTTCACCTGTGTAAGCGACTTTCCGTTAAGAAAATAAAAATTACTTGACAGGACGAACTTCAAAAACTTCCAATTCAAGCTTCGTGTAGCCCTTGTCGATTTCAGCCGAAATTTCGACCAAGGCGTCTTTTTTCACATGAGACCAGTTACGATCATCATCTAACTCACAAGCAATCGTGTCGCCATTGGTATCGGTGAATTCATAGAAAATTAGCGAGGAAACTTGGGACTTTAGTCCCGAGAGGAATCGCTTCTTGCGCAAGCGCAAGAAATTAACAATCGAGAACATTATAATATCAACCATGTGTGGAATTGTTTAACCATGGTTAAAATCGTCTTTCAACGTAATTGTGTCTATCAAACCGCTTACCATGCGGTTTGGTGTCCAAAATACAGAAAACCTGTTCTTGTTGGTAATG
>CAJLGW010000028.1 GCA_905206345.1 uncultured Sutterella sp.
AAGGAGCATTACAAACTCTGACTATTGTCAGGGTTTTTGTAACACCCCCTTTTTTGCTATCAGAGATTTGGATTAAGCGCCGTAACGTGCTCGATAAGCCACAACCGCTTCTCTATAGGGTTTCGCTTGTTGAGCCATCGGTGTTTCTTCATCCATAAATGCCAATAAGTCGATCAAGTTAATGATGGAAATAACGGGCATTTGGTAAAGTTTTTCAACTTCTTGGACAGCGGAATGTTCTGTCATGACCTCTGCCGTGCCACCCTTTTCCATGCGGTCTAAAGCGATCAAAACACCAGACGGGGTGGCCCCAGCAGCCTTAATCAAGTTCACAGATTCGCGAACAGACGTGCCCGCAGAGATAACATCGTCAATCACAATGACCTTACCTTGTAAGGGAGCGCCAACAATCGTTCCACCTTCGCCGTGGTCCTTAGCTTCTTTGCGGTTAAATGCGTAAGGAATATCACAACCCATTTCAGCTAATTTAACAGCAACGGCTGCGGCCAAGGGGATGCCCTTATAGGCAGGACCAAAAATCATATCGAACTCAATCTCGCCACGTTCGCGAGCGGCCAAGAGCGTTTTTGCATAGAAATCAGCTAAACGAGCCAACGTGCTACCGGTGTTAAATAAGCCGAGATTGAAGAAATACGGAGAAAGGCGACCGGCCTTTGTTTTAAATTCACCAAAGCGAAGAACCTTGGTATCAAGTGCAAACTCGATAAAGTCGTGTTGTAAAGACATAATACAAATCCACAAAAAATGTAGTGAATCAGGATAATTAACCTAATTAGCTAATTTTACAGAGAATCGCGACATGTTTCGTATTATTACTTTCAATGCTAACGGAATTCGTTCGGCAGCTAAGAAAAATTTTTGGGAGTGGTTTGATCAGCAAAATGCAGATATTTTGTGCGTTCAGGAGCTAAAGGCTCAGGAAGCAGATATATCTGAGGATGTTTTACACGCTGAAGGGTATCACGTGTTTATGCACACGGCACAAAAAAGAGGCTACTCTGGGGTTGCTCTTTATACCAAACAAAAACCGATAAATGTTCAAATTGGGTTTGGCAATGAAGAGTTCGATGCAGAAGGGCGGTATGTTGAGTGCGAGTTTGAACACCTTATTGTGGTGAGTGTCTATTTCCCTTCAGGTTCGAGTTCAGAAGATCGTCAAGAAGCTAAATTTCGCTTTTTAGGTGCTTTTGAACTCCATTTAAAAACTTTAATGGCTCGTGGTAAAGAGATTGTGTTTTGTGGCGATATTAATATTGCTCATAAAGAAATTGACCTTAAAAATTGGAAGGGTAACCTTAAAAACTCAGGTTTCCTACCAGAAGAACGCCAATGGATGACTACTCTTTTTAATGAAGGTTGGATTGATGTTTTCCGCCAACTTGAGCCGACCAAGGAACAATACACTTGGTGGAGTCAACGAGGGCAGGCTAGAGCCAAGAATGTCGGTTGGAGAATTGACTATCAAATCGCTACGCAAGGACAAGCAGCGAAAGCAACTCAAACAAGTGTTTACAATGAAGAGAAATTCTCCGATCATGCTCCGTTGATAGTGGATTACAAGGACTAATCTCATGCGTTTGGAACAAGTCTTATTTTCTCAAGGTTTTGGTACCCGTCACGAATGTTTTGGCATGATTTGCCAAGGACGTGTTGCCGTGGAAGGGAAAGTGATCGACGATCCTGATTTTGACGTCAAACAATCTCAATTTTCTTTTTCCGTGGATGGGAAGGTTTGGCCCTATTGTGAAAAAGCCGTGGTGGCACTCCATAAGCCTCAAGGCTATGAGTGTTCTCAAAAGCCTATTCATCATCCATCGGTGATGACTTTATTGCCCACTCCCTTGAGAGTTCGAGGCGTTCAACCCGTTGGCAGACTCGATGAAGATACAACCGGGCTACTTATTTTGACCGATGACGGCTCGTTGCAACACCGTTTAATTCATCCTAAAAAGCACGTTGCGAAAGTCTATTTGGTGACGAGTAAGCACCCGATGACTCAAAAGATGCTCGATAAGTTAACCGAAGGCGTGTTGCTTGAAGATGAAAAAGTGCCGGTGAAAGCTCAAAGCGTCAACGTTTTGGATGAAACACACTTCGAGATGACGCTCACGCAAGGTAAATATCACCAAGTTAAGCGCATGGTGGCAGCAGTCGGCAATCGAGTGGAGGCTCTTCACCGCGTTAGTTTTGGTCACTACCGTCTCCCGGACGATTTAAAGGAAGGCGAGTGGTGTTTTATTTCTAAAGAGGACCTCATCTAAGTGTTCGGCCAATCTTTTGCGTCTTGGAAGCGAGCTTGTGCAGTTTACGCAAAACCGGAAGCAATTCGCATGTTTTTTTTGGGCTTTGCCTCAGGACTGCCTTTGCTTTTAGTTTTGGGGACGCTTTCTTTTTGGTTAAGAGAGGCCGGCATCGATTTAAAAACAATCGGCATGATGAGTTGGGTTGGATTGGCTTATGGTTTTAAGTGGGTTTGGGCCCCTTTGGTCGATCGATTAAAAATCCCGTTTTTATCACGTATGGGACGCCGTCGTTCATGGTTATTGCTGACTCAGTGCATCTTGTTTTGTAGCCTTTTGGCAATGGCGATGACCGATCCCAAGGTGCAACTGCAAACGATGTTTGTTTTGGCCTTGATAACGGCGTTTGCTTCGGCGACCCAAGACATTACGTTAGATGCTTACCGTATTGAAAGTGCTTCGCAAAAAGAGCAGGCAGCATTAGCGGCAACCTATCAAACAGGCTATCGTTTGGCCATGATTTGGTCGGGGGCCGGTGCCCTTGCTTTGGCAGCGTTTAGTGCAGTCAATGGTGAATATGACCCCAGTGCATGGCGTTTTGCCTATTGTGTGATGGCTGCCAGCATGAGCGTGGGGATGATAGCGGTATTTTTCTCCCCTGAACCACAACGCCTTCTCTCTCAAAGTATTTCGGAAGAAACACTGAGACGACTGACTCAATTTCAACATCTTCATCCCCAATGGTCTGAACGAACGGTGAAGTTGGTCGTTTGGTTTTACGAGGCGGCGTGTTTACCGTTTATTGACTTTTTCTCAAGATATCGTTGGCAAGCAGTGCTTTTGCTGGCATTGATTGCAACGTATCGAATCTCGGATGTCGTCATGGGCGTGATGGCCAATCCTTTTTATTTGGATTTGGGCTATACCAAAGAAGAGGTTGCTGCAGTTAGTAAGGTTTTTGGTGTTCTTATGACGCTTACAGGGGCTTTTATCGGTGGGATTATTACCATGCGGTTAGGGGTCTTAAAAACCCTGTTTTTGGGCGGTTTTTTGTCGGCTCTAACCAATGTTCTTTTTTCTTGGTTGGCGACTCAGGGGCATCATGTACCGTTTTTAATTATGACTGTGAGTGCAGATAATCTAGCAGCTGGCATCGCCTCGGTTGCATTCTTAGCGTATCTCTCCGGGCTGACCAATATCGCCTATACAGCAACGCAATACGCCCTCTTTAGTTCGGTAATGTTGTTGTTACCGAAGTTTTTGGCGGGTTTTTCTGGTTTTGTTGTCGAGGCGGTCGGATATAGTCAATTCTTCATCGCAACCGCCTTATTGGGAGTGCCGGTACTTGTCTTAATTGCGGTGATTGCAAAAGTGGACCGCTCTACTCCATCTTCACGTTAGTGGCGCGTTTGAGCACGACGAAAAGGAGCTTTGGCACGTTGAGCTTTGGGTTTGAAGCCACGAGTAATCGCAGCAACTTCTGCTACGCTGGTGGCCAAATCGGCAATCGCGTCATCGAGATCTTCAAGGGGAGACTCAGAGAGTAACTCTAAACGAATTTCCTCAAAATCCCCCATTAAATCTTGAGGGAGGTGACGCCAAACACCCACGAGGGCACTGGCAAGGGCTTCGTTGTCTGTATCAAGAAGTCCAGGCCATGTCTGAGCAGTTGTTAAGAATCCGCTTGCAAATGGCTCTAGGGCAACGATACTGTCTTCACCGGTTAAAAGGTTGCCGTTTTCGTCTTCGGGATCAAAAACAATCGGGTCTAGTGGTTTGCATGCACTCAGCAAGCGTCCGATTTCTCGATAGCGGCGGTACACAAGCAGTTCCAGACGATCTTGGTTTTCTTGGGGTAAAAGTGCTTGATGTTCTTCGCTTGCACTAAAAATCATGGGCATCCACTCTGAGGGACTAACCTCTTGCGGTAAGAGATGTAGTGCGGTCAAAAAACCATCAGCTTCAGCGGCATCCATCGCCATGTTTTCTTCGTCTAATTGCGCCAAGAGCTCGTCAAGTTCGACAAATTCGTCATCAAAAAGAGGTTGGTCATAGATGTTTTGAGTCATTTTAAGCTCCGAGCGATTCAATGGTACTATTATATTCGCTTAGTGAATTGAGGATATATTTCTTTAATTTTTATTAATTTGTCATTAATTGATGACATTTTTCTCTATTTATTGGGAGTTGATATGAGTGCAGTTTTGGTATTTGGGTCGAAAGCGGCCGGTGAAGTGGTGATGTTGCGTCAACACGTCGATCCCATTTTTAAAAGTTTGGGACGTCCGTTGCATGATAATGGGGCAATCTTGGGAGAAGATTTGCCAGCCGTGATTCATGGATTGGAAATGTTACTAGAAAATAGCGCAGAGATGGAAGATAAAGAAGAGGAAATCGATAATGAACTAGAAGAGCAAGAGGATGAAAAGCCCCATCGCATGGCGAATACGATTTCTTTGAAAACGCGCTTTTATCCTCTTTTGGATTTGATGCGCAAAGCCCAAGTCAAAGGTGAGGCTTTGCATTGGCGCCCTCTTTAAAATTTCTAACTTCTCCAGAAAGCTTTCGTAAAGAGAACAAATACAGAGAAAAGTTCCAAACGGCCAACAAACATGCAGAAGGAGCCAACCCAAAGATGAATGGGGTTGCAGGCAGCGTAATTATTTGCAGGCCCCACACTTCCAAGACCGGGACCCGTGTTGGAAATGCAGGCAATAACGGTGGATATAGCTTCAGTAAAGCCGACGCCAGAGAGCAAAATAACAAAGGTGGCAGAGACCATTACCATCAGGTGCAATGCAAAGAAGGCATAGACCGTGTTGGCTAGTTGCTCCGGAATAGGGGTGTTGCCAACCTTTAAAGGTAAGTAATCACGAGGACGCAGTAGAGTATCTAAGGTAAGAAGTCCGCGCTTAACCAAAACAAGAACTCGGATCATCTTGACACCACCGCCAGTTGAGCCAGAACAAGAAGCAAACAGGCTGATAAAAAGCAAGATGAAGGCCAAAGAGCAAGGCCATGCGCTGTAGTCCGTTGTGCTATAACCAGTTGTGCTGAAGATGGACGCTACGTGAAAGACGGAGTATCGCAACGTTGCTTCCCATGTAGGGTACGTGTGGTGAAGCGTCAAGACGCCAAAGACCAATGCAGTCCCAAAACCCAAAATAAGAAGCCAAGCTCGAGCCTCTACGTCAGTGAAATAACTCCAAACAGAGCGTTGCCGCCAAGCCGTAAAATGCAAAGAAAAATTAAAGCCTGAGAAAACGCAGAAAATGATGGTAACCATTTCAATCGGCAAGGAGTTGAAGACTCCAACACTTTGGTCATAAGGTGCAATGCCGCTTAGACTCATGGTCGTAAACGTAAATAAGACCGCATCGTCCCAGCTCATGCCGGCCCAACGATATGCAATGGCACAACAAATCGATGCCAGGATATAGATGCTATAGAGCGCTTTAGCCGTATCGGCAATTCTTGGGGTAAGCTTGGTGTCTTTGAAAAGGTTCGTATTTTCGGCTTTAAAGATTTGAGTGCCACCCACTCCTAAAAGCGGCAAAATGGCCACTGCTAACACGATGATCCCCATCCCACCTAACCAAGACAATAAGCATCGCCAATAGTTAATAGATAAGGGAAGGTTTTCTAAACCCACTAAGGCAGTTGCTCCGGTTGTCGTAAGACAGGAAATCGTTTCAAAGAAGATGCGATGGTATGAAATCTCTGGCAAGAGTAATACAAATGGAATGGAGCTAAATAGCGCCACACTAAGCCAGCAAAGAGTAACCAACAAAAAGCCGTCTCGGGTTTCAAGTTCGCGGCGAAAGCGTCGTGTTAATAGCCAAATAGCTCCGCCACTGCCGATACAAATCAGGCTGGAGACGCCAAAGTTATAAATGGTGTTTTCATTCTCACGATAGCCGATAGCGATAGGCAACAACATCGCCAGCCCCGTGAACACAATGAGTGGTCCAAGAGCATTGAGAACCGGCAAAATTTGTCGTTTGATGGAATACAACATTTTTTGTTAGAAGAACCCAACGTCAACAGCAAAGAGTTGTTCGATGCGGGGAATCATCTTCTTATTCGGGATAAATAAGATTAAGTGGTCTTCGGCTGCAACGACCAAATCAGGTTCAGCCATTAAAATTTGAGACTCATCACCTTCACCACGCACCAATGCGCCAACGGAAACGCCTTGCGGGAATGAAATCTCACTTAAGGCCTTACCGACAACCTTGGAGCTACGTTTGGAGCCGTGAGCAACAATTTCAAGCGCTTCGGAGCTACCTCTGTAGAGCTCTTGTGCATTGACCACGTCACCGTAACGAATGTGGCGCAATAACTCCCCAAGAGAGGCTTGAGTCGGAGAAACCATAACGTCAATATCAGTGCCTTGAACAAGGTCTGAGTAGGCTTGGTTTTCTAAAAGCACAATCACGCGTTTTGCCCCCAAACGTTTAGCTAAAAGCGCTGACATGATATTGGCTTCATCGTTCGAGGATAGAGCCAAAACAACGTCGGCTTGGCCCACCCCTTCTTGAGCAAGAGCGGCAGTGTCATTGGCCTTAACTTCAGAGACAGTAACGCGGTTACTGGCATAACGCTTGGAGAGGGCTTGAGCAGACTCTTTTGTGGGTTCGAAAATCTTGATATTGCGTTTTGAACGTGCAGGCTCAAGCTCTTCTGTGACCAGGCCCGACAAGGAGTTCCCATTGAGTAAAACAATGGATTGAGCCGTTTCGTAAGGACTCAGGGCTTCAATAACTTTGCTTGCACAAGATGAAGCTGTCAGTACCGTAATTTCGTCACCAGACTCAATAACCGTTTCCGAACGACAGTCTAAGCGATGCTTTCGGCGAAAAATCGAGACAAAGCGCACTTGTGCGTCCGGCAATTGGATGAAAATTTCTCGTAACGGACGACCGACAAGTGAAGCACCGGCGGTCGCGCGAACAGTAAAAAGCGTCAACAGCCCATCTGCAAAACTCAGAACTTGTTGTGCGGCCGGGAATGCAATCAACTTACATAAATGGGTAGCGATAGCTTGTTCTGGCCAAATGATACTGGTTGCTCTAAAACCTTCTTCACCGAGGATTCGGGGGTAATAACGCAACTCACTATTTCGAACGCGAGCAATACGCATCGGAATATTAAAGAGTTGAGCAGACAACGTACAGGCGACCAAGTTTGTTTCATCGCTTGCAGTAACGGCAATCAATAAGTCAGCGTCCATAGCACCGGCACTACTGAGAACTGACGGCGAACAGGCATCGCCCACAATCCCCAATAGGTCAAAGCGGTCTTGAAGCATTTGAATACGCTCTTGTGACGTGTCAACAACCGTAATGTCATTGGCATCACTCACAAGGCTTTCAGCAACCGATCGACCGACTCGTCCAGCGCCAAGAATGAGAATTTTCATATAAAAACAATCGTTTATAGCCAAATAGGCTGTACGAATTGGTCAAGAAAACAACGTAGTGTTTTAATGAGTATCGTCCTTGGACCAATCGATACCTAATTGACGAAGTTTTCGGTACAAGTGAGTTCTTTCGAGTTGCGCTTTTGCGGCAACTTTTGTCATGCTGTAACTTTCTTGTTCTAACAGATTCAAGAAATACGCACGTTCAAACTGATCTCTCGCTTCTCTTAATGGTAAAGAAAAATCAATTTGACTGCTCAATATATCGTCCTTAGTCGCTTCAGTATTGGTTTCAGGCGATTTTTTTGCGGGTGCTGCGTATTGATTGGAGCCTAACAATGCGCTGGTTTGACGTGCGGCAAGAGCGGAATGCAACGTATCAATCAATGTTTTAATTGACGTTGGTTTTTCAAGGAACGTGAAAGCTCCAAATTTTGTTGCCTCCACAGCCATATCAATGTTGGCATGGCCGGACATCATAACGATTGGGCATGGCAAAGGACCTTGTGAAGCCCATTCCTTCAATAAGGAAATACCATCGGTATCAGGCATCCAGATATCCAACAAAATGGCATCAGGATTGCAAATTTTAACGGCCCTGCGGGCTTCGGCGCTATTGGCAGCAAGCGTGACGGAGTAGCCCTCATCGGAGAGAATTTCGCTAAAAAGTTCGCGAATGCCAACTTCGTCATCAATAACTAATACGTTTGCCATGTAATAAAACTTAGGGCGAAAGAAAAAACAAGGGGTTACAAAGTAAATCCGATGGTAACTATAGCACCTTTTGGCTCATCACCAACATCAGAAATACGATTGCTTAGGCGAACATAGCCATTATGTTCTTCAATAATTTTCTTGACCATTGGAAGCCCTAAACCTGTTCCTGTCGGTTTCGTCGTAATGTAAGGTTCAAAAGCCTGATTCAAGATTGTAGGAGGAAAGCCAAGCCCGTTATCTTCAAAGATAAAAAGAACTTCATCTTTTTCCTTTTCACGAATGTGTTTAGTCGTCATTGTGACGTGGCAGTTGCGGGAAGCTTGCTTTGCTTCTTTTGCATTTGAGAAAAGGTTATGTAAGACCTGCAGCAACTGAGCTCTGTCGGCCTGAATTTCGGGTAATTTTGCATCGAGATTCAGCGTAACATCGACATCAGCTTGAGAATACAAGGTTGCGACATCGTCGATTAAGGCATTTAAATTCAATGGCTTAAGAGTGGGTTTGGCAAGTTTTGCATAATCTCGGAAATCGTTAACCATCTGTTTAATGGAAGAGACTTGTTCCACGATTGTATGCGTGTAGCGATCCAGTAAAACAATATCTTCTTCAGGCAGGTGCTTGGAGAGCTTAATTTGCATACGTTCGGCTGCCAGTTGAATGGGGGTGAGCGGATTTTTAATTTCGTGGGCCATTCGACGAGCAACTTCACCCCAAGCAATCACCTTTTGTGCGGCAATGGCTTGCGTCATGTCATCAATCACAACCAAGTAACCGGGATGATTATCAAGCGGAACGGAAGAACTGCGAACGTATAACGACAGTGGTGTGTTTTTCCCTTCTGGAGTCAAGGTAACATCTTCTTGCTTGATGCTACGAGAATTTTCTTTAAGCATCGGCAAGATAATGTGAAATAGGTCGGGATAAGCATGCTCCAGTTTTACCCCAATTTGCAAAATACTGTTGCCCAAAATTTTGACAGCTCCCATATTGGCGGTTTTGATTCGCTTTTCATGGTCAAGCACGATAATACCGGTGGAAATATTTTCCAGAATACGTTCACGGAAGATATTGGATTGTTCTAGTCGTTCTCTTCTAGACTCTAACTTCCCTAATGCATCATTAACTTCACGAACCATGATGTTAAATGTGCGCGTAAGCTCGTTAATTTCATCAGCGCCACTAAATTCTTGAATGGGTTGGTAGTGGCCACCGGTTACACGACGGGTCCCTTCTGCTAACTGGCGAATCGGAGCGGTCCAACGTTGAGAGAGAATAAAGGCCCCCAAAACAGAAAAAAGTGACACCAATGTCAAGGTGAGAACAAGAGAAAAACGGAAAATTTGTTGAAGACCGTCTCGAGAAACAATGATTTGTTGATAGTCCCGAAGACCTTGAACAATGGTTGAAATATTGTCGGCAACGGGTTCATTAATGACCTGACGAATTTGAAGAAAGAGACCTTCGGGCAAGGCGTGAGTCGAGACAGGAACGATGGTTCGAATCGCTAACTTTCCCTGATGTTCGCCTTCTTCCAAGGGATCACCATCGACAGAGGCAAAATAGCCTTGACGTTGCGCTGTATTGATGTCTTGTGGAGATACGATTAAATCGACGACTTGTTCTTCGTCTGCTGTGTGCACAATGACTTGTCCCTCGGAGTCCAATAACTGCAAAATGGCCGAATTAGTGAAGCCTTTAGTACGGGCCAGTTCTTTAGTCATTGCGACTAGGGAAGAGTTATTAAGGCGATCAGCAATGGTTTGAGCAGTGACAATTTGATCAGCTTGTAAGCGTTGCAGAGTCTCTTGAGAGAGTGTGACGCTAGCTTCCAATGCCCGTTCAACACGAGAGTCAACACCTGTGTCAAACGCTTGTGAGAGCAGGTAGTTCGAAGAAAAGTAAATGAGAAGGGCAGGTAAAAATGTGATGACCGAAATGGTGGCCACCAATTGCACCAACATACGGGAACCAAATTTTTTCTGGCGATATCTCGTAAAAAGTTTGGAGATAAGCGAGATAAGAATCGTCAACAAAATCAAAACGACAAAGATATTGATGACGAAAAAAAGTGGGAAATAAGGGGCCAGTCTAGGCGTAGAAACGCTTATCGTTGTCAAAAAAAGTAGGACAACAGCAGAGATAGCAAGAACAATACTTGCGCCGTAGCGAAGCAGTGCTCTCATGTTGTTACTCCTTATTGTCCGGAGCTACCGCTCGGTGATCAATGGAAACGGCTTGCCAACCCGAGTCTAAATTCCAGTCTGCATCACCAATGCTCACCATCATCGGTAAGGGGAGTTGTTCAACGTCAAGGCGCATACGCACTTCCGCCTCATAAGAGGAGGGTTCATTGAGATGAGTTCTGTCGGAAACTTGCCAATTGTGAACAGCTTTTAATACTGAGAGGGCGTCTTTTAGATTGTCAAAGGATTGAGACAATCCCCCGCGTGAGAGACGATACTGACGCGTGAGGGGACTATAAGACAATCGAGACATAAAGCTTGCATCATCAATCGATTTGTCCACCCAATACCAGCGATGGCGTTCTAATCGAAATTCCGTGATGAAGTACAACGGAATACCACGCGTAAGGGTATCTTCAATGTTTCTTGATAAATCAAACTCAACATCTAGATTGATGTATAGACCAGGTGTATCGCCATCTTTCGCTCTATTGAGAGAGGCGTTCATAATTGCAATGTCTTCTGCCCAGGCAGAACCCACCATGCTCAGACCAATGATCAGAGCAAGAAGCGGGCGCAAGAGGCTTGGGCAGTATTGCATTATGCGGCATCCTTTTTACTTAAAAGGGCATAGAAGAAACCGTCGTGGACAAGAGGCAATCCCTTTGCGGACTCTTTTTCCGTCGGAATCAGACGTAGCATCTCTTCACCGTTGAAGGGTAACGGTTTGAGGACTGCGTCCTTGTGTCGACTCAAGAAAGCCTGAATTTGCCAAGGTCCTTCTTCTGGGAAAATTGAGCAAACCACATACAAGAGGTCTTTGCCATTGGGCAAAATTTCCCAAACGGTATCTAAGATTTTAGCCTGAGTTTGCGCTAATTGTTCAATATCGCTTTGACGTCGTGCCCAAGGAATGTCAGGGTGACGACGGACGATGCCAGAAGCCGTACAGGGCGCATCCAAAACAATGGCATCAAACGTGCCTAATGATTTAAGGAAATCAATGTCAGCCGCACTGCCGACCTTGACCGTTGCTTTTAGTCCCAATCGACTAAGCGTTTCATTAATCTTGGGGGCGCGAGTCGGGTCAATCTCAATGGCCGTAACATCAAGATCGTAGTTTTCTAATAACTGGGCCGTCTTTCCACCGGGTGCTGCGCATGCGTCCAACACCTTGGAACCAGGGGCGAGCTTTAAAATCTCTGTGACAAGTTGACTGCCGGCATCTTGAACCGATACAAGGCCTTGGGAAAAGCCGGGGATTTTTTGGACGGGGCAAGGAGGGTCAATGATGACGGCCCACGGGCCAATTGCCTTTGCATTGACGCCTGCTTTTTGAGCAAGATCCAAATATTCTGGCATGGAGACCTTGCGGCGATTAACTCGTAAGGTTAAAGGCGGGTGCTTTGTTTGTACGTCAAGGAGACTTTCCCATTGATTCGGGAAAGACTTTCGAACTTTAGAAATCCACCAACCCGGCGCATTGAAACGTGCATTCAGATTCTTTGCAAAAAGTAAGGCAAAAGAGTCCTTATTTCGTAAGTAATTTCGAAGAATGGCGTTAATAAAACCACTGGCTCGGGCCGTCTCAGGAACAGACTTAGCGGCAATCACTGTTTGATTAACGACGGTGAAAGCTTTGTCTTGCCCATTGACCAACAACGCAAGTGCAACGTCCAATAGGGCTCCCACTTCAGGCGAAGGAGTCTTATTCATGAGTTTCGTGGCAATTAAGTCCACTTTGGCTCGATGACGAATCGCAGTATGCAATAAGCTTTGTACTGCGGCTTTCATTTGAGGGTCTGCTGAGGTTGCGCAGTGCGCTAAGGCCTTATCCAATGATAAGGTTCCCTCTTTAATGTCTTCCCAGTAAGCAGAAGCCTTTACAAGGGCGTCAGAGAGATTGACACTCATTGGAAACAATCTCCTTTGATGATGGGGTAGCCTTGCAAGAAGCTGGCAACCGGCATTTTAGGTTTGCCTGGGCGTTGCAAAACCGTGGCGCAAATCGCTCGTTCACCGCAAGCAATGACAACTCCGTTTTTATCGGCTTGAAGAACTGTGCCAGCTTGACCTTGAGCTTCGACGATTTGCGCTTCCCAAATTTTGATAATGACCTCGTTGTGCGTTGCAAAAGATGAGGGGAAGGGATTGAAGGCTCGAATTTTCCGTTCAACCACATGAGCGGGCAAACTGAAGTCAATTTTGCCCTCCTCTTTATGCACTTTTTCAGCATACGTTACCCCTTCGGCTGGTTGCTCAACATAGCTCACCGATTCGGGAGACGAGAGAAGTCGAACCATCATGTTGGCCCCTAATTGGGCAACACGCTCTGTCAAACTCGTTGTCGTTTCACTGGCACTAATAGGGAATGACTCTTGCGACAGCATCGGACCGGTATCAAGGCCCGCTTCCATCTTCATAAGCGTAACGCCAAAATCAGGGTCACCATGCTCAATGGCACGAGTAATGGGGGCTGCGCCTCGCCAACGAGGCAGTAAGCTAGCGTGAACATTGATGCATTTGACCGAATGATCACAGCCAATGCCACGAGGAATATCTAAAACCGCTTGCGGCAAAATCATCCCATAGGCTGCAACGACCATGACATCAGCATTGAGCGCAATGAGTTGATCATGTACAGCTTGGGCTTCAGCTCCCCCTTTCTTTAACGACAAGGTGCTTGGGGTGATCACTTCAATCCCATGCTCTAAGGCCAAAGATTTAACGGGAGATGGGGTCAACCTCATCCCTCGACCACTGGGTCGATCGGGTTGAGATAAGACGAGCAAAATCTCGTGTCCCGCTTCAATTAAGGCGGCTAACACGGTTGCAGCAAGAGGTGGGGTTCCAGCAAAAATGATTTTCATAACGCAAATTGTAGAGACTTGAGTTAAATATGACGATATTTTGCGTTTAATTTAACGCTTCGTGATAAAAAAATGTTGGGTAAGCGATACACTTACAACAAACAAGGAGTTTTTATGCGCAAGCAATTTACAACGAAAGACAGCATAACGCTTCACTATGAAGTCTTTGGAGATGATGGTTCTCCTGTAATTTTGTTAATTATGGGGTTAGGGATGCCCTCTGTAGCTTGGCCACCTTCGTTTATCCAAGGATTGGTTCAAAGTGGTTTTCGAGTGGTTGCTTTCGATAATCGAGATAGTGGGAAATCGACAAAGATCGAGGAAAATGTTGGATTTTTGAGGGTAATTAGTGCAATTTGTCGCGCGTTGTTACGTTTGCCGGTTAAGGCTCCTTATTCGTTAGATGATATGGCGGCCGATGCCGAAGCCGTTTTGGATGAGTTGCAAGTTAAGCGTGCCCATGTTTTGGGAATTTCAATGGGCGGCATGATTTCTCAAGTGATGGCCTTAAATTATCCGCAGCGCATCGCTTCGATGATTTCAATTATGAGCGCTTCCGGAAATCCTCGAACGGGCCTGGGAAAGTTAAACGCAATTCGTGGAATTTTGAAGCCCGTCAGTGATGAGCATAATGTCGAAGCCGTGGCTAAACACCTGAAAAACTTATTCAAAGTGATCAGTGCCGGTTCTCAACCTCATTCTGACGAACACCTCTATAGAGTGGCGCGCTCCATGGTTGAAGATGAATATCAAGCCATGGCAAGTTCTCGCCAATTGTTAGCGATTCTAGCCTCCGGTGATCGCTCTAAAAATTTAAGACGCATTATGGCGCCGACGTTAGTCGTTCACGGCCGTAATGACCCATTGTTGCCATTAAGAGCGGGAGAAGAGGTTGCAGAATGCGTTCCCAATGCACGAATGCTAACCATTGATAAAATGGGACATGATTTATCAGACAATGTTGTGGATCAAATTGTTGCAGCGGTTTCTAAACACTGTCACCGTTATAAAGACTGATGTAGAAAAGGACGGCTTGAAACCGTCCTTTTGAATTATTGGCGCTCTTGCAAACGCTTCTTTTTTAATTTGGCGCATGCTCGATCGCGTTTGAGGCGACTTAAGTGATCAACAAAGACCTTACCGTCTAAGTGATCCAATTCGTGTTGAAGACAAATGGCCAAAAGTCCGTCGGCGTGCTTCTCTTGCTGTTGGCCGGTGAGGTCAGTGTAACGAACCGTCACTTCTGAGTAACGTGTCACCTTTTCATAAATACCCGGCAACGAAAGACAACCCTCTTCTCCTAATTCCATTTCTTCACTTTTGGCGATAATTTCGGGATTAACGAGCGTTAAGAGGCTGTCTTTATTTTCGCTGACATCAACTACAACAAGACGAATGCTGTGACCCACTTGAGGAGCGGCCAATCCGACCCCAGGTGCCTCGTACATGGTTTGAGCCATATCCTTTGCCAACGCAACAATATCCTCGGTAATTTCACCGATGGGCTGACAAACCGTTTCAAGAACGGGGTTGGGAAATTGCACAATAGGCAAGGTAGTCACGTCAAGTGCTCCAAAAATTAAAATGAATTGAAAGGAAAATTTTACCAAGAATTGCGGATTCCATTTTGTAATCAGACGTACAATGAGGACAAAGGTCGTGAGGGATTATGAATAAGGAACAACAGCGAGATTGGTTACGTTTAGTGTTGACGTCTGAATTAACTAGTTTTGAGGCTCAGCAATTATTAACGCATATCGGTCTGCCTGAGGAAATTTTCAGCGCAAGTTTTCAACAATTGAGAGCCATTGTGGGTGAATCGCTTGCGTTGCGACTTCGACATGCTCCAAGTTTGGAAGTAGAGCAGGCGATTGAAGAGTCATTGAGATGGCTTGAACGCACGCCAGGCGCTCGCATGATGACGCTAGAAGACGTTGATTACCCTCAATCATTGTTAACAAGCGGTTTGGCGCCTGTTGTCTTTTTTGCGATTGGCAATCTCTCTTTATTTTCTCGGCCGAGCATTTCTTTAATCGGTAGCTCTCACCCGAGTGCAGAGGCCAGTGAGTTAACCCAGTCGTGGGCTAGACGGTTGTGTGAAGACGCAGAGGTTGCAATTGTTCAAACCGACAAGCAAGGCATTGAGCAAGATGCGTTGGTATCGGTTGCGAGATCCCATCCGGATAGTTTGATTTGGCTCTGTTCAACGCCGTTGGCCAATCCTCTAATAGAAAAGAAGCGAGATTTTGTTGCCAATAAGGGACTGATCATTAGTACCGTACTTCCCGTTAAAGAGAGCTTTGAAGAGGGTGATCAGGAAGGGATTCAACGCTTGTGGATGGCAGTGGTGAATAACTTTGTTGTTATCCAAGCCAGTCAACGATCGAAAGTTTTATCATTGATGCGCGAAGCCGGCGATTTAGGTCGTGAGGTGATGGCGGTGCCCGGTTCGATTCATCACCCGTTAAGTAAAGGATGTCACCAATTAATCAAGCAAGGTGCTTCTTTAGTCGAAGGGACGGATGACATTTTGAAAAATATGAAATTAAAAAATCTATAAAGAAAATTTGCAAAAGTACCCCCATTTATTGCTACTCTAAAAAAAGCATTTTGTTGAGACATTGCAGAATTAGGATTTTGTCATGAGTGAAAAGTTGCTCGTTATTGCTGAAAAACCTTCCGTTGCGTCGGATATTGCAAAGGCCTTGGGTGGCATGCAACGTGAGAAGGATTTTTTCGAGAGTGACCAATATGTGGTCAGCTCGGCGGTCGGTCATTTGTTGGAATTGACCGTTCCGGAAAAATACGATGTTAAAAGAGGTAAGTGGACGTTTACGCACTTACCGATGATTCCGCCGTCTTTTGATTTAAAACCGATTAAAAAGACAGAGGACAAATTAAAAGTTTTAAAACGCTTGCTTAAGCGTACCGATATTGTCGGCGTGATTAATGCATGCGACGCCGGACGTGAAGGGGAATTGATTTTCCGCTACATCATGCAAGCTGCGAAATGCAAAAAGCCGATCCAACGTCTTTGGTTGCAATCCATGACGCCGGCCTCGATTGTCCAAGCCTTCAAGAATTTGAGAAGCGATGCTGAGATGCAAAATTTGTCAGATGCTGCTCGTTCTCGCTCAGAGGCGGACTGGTTGGTTGGGATTAATGGCACTCGCGCCATGACGGCCTTCAATAGCAAGGATGGGGGCTTTTTCTTGACCACGGTCGGTCGTGTTCAAACACCGACCTTGGCAATCGTGGTTGAAAGAGAAGAAAAAATTGCTTCTTTTGTAAGCCAAAAGTATTGGGAAGTTCTCGCCGATGTTCAGGCTAAGGCTGGTCAATACCAAGCCCAATGGTTTGATCCGACTTTTAAGAAAAGCGAAGATCATCCTCATTTGAAGGCTGAACGCATTTGGGACAAGAATGAGGCTTGGGCCTTATGTGATCGCCTTAATGGACAATCTGCAACCGTCGAAGAAACGGCAAAGCGCACAACGCAACTTTCTCCGCTTCTTTTTGACTTAACCAGTTTGCAAAGAGAGGCCAATAATCGTTTTGGTTTTTCCGCTAAAACGACGTTGGCGGCCGCTCAAGCCCTTTATGAAAAACACAAAGTGTTGACGTATCCGAGAACGGATGCGCGCGCGTTGCCGGAAGACTATGCATCGACCGTGGTCTCGACACTTGAAGCGCTCAAAGAGACGAATCGCTATTTCAGTGGTGCCGATCAAATCCTTCAAAATCATTGGGTCAAACCGACGAAGCGTGTTTTTGATAATTCCAAGATTTCAGATCACTTTGCCATTATTCCGACCTCTCAACAGCCGAAGAAATTGTCAGAGGTTGAAGAGAAAATCTATGACTTGGTGGTTAAGCGCTTCATGGCCGTGTTCTACCCGGCTGCTGAGTATGACGTAACGACTCGAATTACGACGGTCGGTAAAGAAAAGCTCAAAACCGAAGGTAAGGTTTTGGTCAAAGCCGGTTGGTTGTCGGTTTATGGTCGAGATGTTGAAAAGAGTGAAACCTTAGTGCCGGTTGAAAAGGGTGAGAAGGTGGTTGTTGTGTCTGCTCAAGCAGAGGAAAAGGCCACTAAGGCTCCGCCGCGCTATACCGAAGCTACGCTTTTGTCAGCTATGGAAGGTGCAGGCAAACTTGTTGAAGAAGAAGGATTGCGCGAAGCCATGGCCGGTAAAGGTCTCGGAACGCCAGCAACGCGTGCCGCCATCATTGAAGGTTTGTTGCTACAAAACTATTTGGTGCGTGATGGGCGCGATCTAAAGCCTACATTTAAGGCTCGCCAGCTCTTTGTTTTGCTCAAGGGGCTGGGTGTTTCGGAATTATCTGAACCGGAATTGACCGGTGAATGGGAATACAAGCTTGCTCAAATCGAACAAGGGAAATTGACGCGAGATACCTTCATGAAGGATATTCGTCAAATGACGGAGACCATTGTTGATGCTGCCAAGCGTTATGAAGGTGACACGGTTCCTCTTGAAAACCCCGCGCATTTGAAGACGCCTTGTCCGAAATGTGGCTCTGAAATTGTGGAAAACTATCGTCGTTTTGCCTGTACGAAGTGTGACTTTAGTCTCACGAAGCATCCAGGCGGTCGTACGTTTGAAGTGGCCGAAGTTGAAGAGCTTTTAAAGAACAGAGCCATTGGTCCCTTGGATGGTTTCATCAGCAAGATGGGACGTCCCTTTGCTGCCATTTTGAAAATTACGGATGACTTTAAGTTGGAATTCGATTTCGGGCAAAAGGAAGAAGAGTCTGACGAACCTTTGGACAAGTCCCAATTTGAGGCAATCGGCACGTGTCCTAAGTGTGGCTCGGCTGTATTGAATACGCCCAAGGGCTACATCTGCGAAAAAACCTTAGAAAAGACGTGTGACTTCCGAATCGGGCGCATTATTTTGCAACAAAATATTGATCCCGAACAGGTTCAAAAAATCTTGACCGAAGGTAAGAGTGATGAGTTAACGGGCTTTGTCTCTAATCGTACGAAGCGCAAATTCTCAGCTCAATTGGTGATGGGTAAAGACGGATCAATTGGTTTTGAGTTTACTCAGAAGCGACCGACAACCAAAGCCAAAAAGACGACGAGTAAAACGAAAAAGTCCGAATAAAAACAAAACACCCCAACTTAAATTGGGGTGTTTTGACAGGTAGGGATTGAAAGCGTTACTTCGAAACTTCCTTGGTGTCCTGCACATTGGCGTTCGGTAAAGCGTTCATGACTTCTTTAGGAATGTCAGGCTTGACCGGAGTCACCAAGATTTGATCAACCTTATTGTTGTCAACGTCAATGACTTCGAAGCGATAGCCACCGTAAGTAATGCGGTCGGTTCGTTTCGGAATCTTACGCAGCATGTACATGATGAAGCCGGCAACGGTTTCATAGGTTGAGTCCTCGGGCAAACTTTCAAAGCCCAAGAGTCGCTCTAAGTCGTCAATGGCCGTAGAGCCGTCTACTAACCAACTGCCGTCTTCACGTTCGAGAATTTGAGCTTCTTCCTCGGTGCTCACCAAGTCACCCATGACGGTACTCATGACATCGTTCAAAGTGATGATACCCACAACAAGAGCGTATTCATTGATGATGACGGCAAAGTCAGAATGCGTGCGTTTAAAGCAATCAAGGATTTCAGACAAAGTTAAGGAGTCGGGCACCATTTGCACAGGGCGTACCAGACCGGATTCTTTAAGAGACAAGTCCTTTTCGCTCATAATACGGCGCAACAAGGCCTTGGAGTCCACAATCCCAACAACGTTATCAAGATTTTCATTACAGACAATGTATTGGTTGTGAGGTGTATTAACCACCTTGCGACAAATTTCCTCTTCAGTATCGTCCAAAAGCAGATAAACAATGCTTTCACGAGCCGTCATGGAGCTCGGAACAGTACGACTTTCCAATTCGAATATGTTTTCGATAGCCGTTTGTTCTTCTGTGGCGATAATGCCGGCTGCGGTACCGGCATCGACAGTGGCAATAATGTCTTCAGAGGTGATTTTTTCTTGTGCGTGTTCGGGCAGTCCTAAAAGGCGAATGGTGAAGTTTGCAATGCCATTAAAGAACCAAACGAAGGGAGCCAACGCACGAATCAAGAAAGACATCGGACCGATGACTACCACAGCGATTTGCTCAGGGGCAACGAGTGCTAAACGTTTGGGAATCAAGTCGGCAAACAAAATGAAAGCCGTTGTGGAAAGAATAAAGCTTGACCAAAAGCCAAACGTATTGGCAAGAGCTCCGTTGGCAGTGAAATTTAATGCAAGGTCTGTAAACGCCGGAGAGAAAAGTCGTTCGCCAACGATACCACCAGCAAGCGCAACGGCGTTAACACCAATTTGAACAACAGTGAAAAAGTGCCCAGGATGTTCTTGTAGAGTTAAAACACGAGAGGCTTTGGATTGGCCTTCTTCGGCCATGGTGGTTAATCGAATTTTTTTGGCAGCGGCCAGAGAGATTTCTGAGATAGAGAAGAAACTACTCGAAAGAATTAACGCTACGAGTAGAAAGAAAAGCGAATAGTTCGACATAAAAGCACGTTTAAATTATACAGCCCCTAAGTATAGCAAAAATAACAACTTTTTTGAACTATCTAACTGATTTTTATAGGTTCTTTCTTTTGAAAGATTTTAATAAAAATACGTAAAAGGAACCTGTATTGTCTGACTTTTTACACGAATGATGTTGATAAAATGTGACTGCTAAATTGAATTCAGTGTGGTTATGGAATTTTAAATGCTCACATCGCTTGCGTAGGATGGTGATATTTGGAGCTTGTTCGTGGTAGCTGTGACTGACAAAAACAAGACATGTATTTTGCTCTATTGTCAAAGCTTCATAGAAAATTAGCGAGGAAACTTGGGACTTAGCCCCGAGAGGAATCGCTTCTTGCGCTAGCGCAAGAAATTAACAATCGAGAACATTATAATATCAACCATGTGTGGAATTATCTAACCATGGTTAAAATCGTCTTTCAGCGTAACTGTGTCTATCAAACCGCTTACCATGCGGTTTGGTGTGTGCGCACGACATGTGCGCTGTTCTAGCGGGTGCAAGTCCCGTGGTCGGGCT
>CAJLGW010000029.1 GCA_905206345.1 uncultured Sutterella sp.
AGAGCTATTCGATCCGGGAAAAGTTATTGTCAAAACCTAATGGAAAATTTGGGTTTATTTTTAGATTGCTATTTTTTCGCTACTGGTTGAGTAGGCTGTTCGGCTGCAGGCGCCGCAGGTTCACTTTTTACTTCATTCGGAAACCATGCATCCGGGTCATCAATTTCCTTATTCCAACCCATCACAATGCCTGCGATCACAACGATCGTAAAGAGAATATTTAAAATCAAACGAACGGTTTTATTAAATTTCTTTTGTGCCATCACGAGCCTCATTACTTAGCCGGATCCGTCGGAGGCGTTTCATCAGGAGCAAGGCCGGCAAAATAATGTGCCCAACCGCTCATAAAGGCATAGTATTCGCGTCGAGACATGGTCTCATGGTTTTCCATAGATAAGCGACTCAAACGAATAAATTCAGCCAAAAAGCGCTTTAACGTGAATTCAAGAATGTCACCCTCAACATCCTTTTCATTCTTAGCAAAGTGCTCACGCAAATCTTCAGGATCGTAACCGGACTTACGGTTAATACGCTTATCCTTCACCTTGCCTTTAAGGATATTTAAAAAGTCTTGGTAAACATCATTGGCTTGTTCATGAATTTCAGCCGCTTCCGGATGGTGCGGTTCATGTTGATCAATGTAGTCAGCCGTCGAGGCGGTGATTGCCACCTCTTCGAGCAATTCCATCATGATGTCTGCGCTGGTTAAATCAATCAGCGGCAATGCTTTCGTAGGAGTTGATAATTGTCCAAAAAGCGCCATGGCTAAATCTACCTTCTCACTTTTAATTTTTGGTGTGGATCACACCATCGGGAATTGGCAAAACTCCAATCCCTTCCTCTAATAAATCCTGTGCATCGTTAAGGGTACACTTCCCATGTATCGTCCTTGACGGTGCTTTTCCTTGATGAACGGCTCGGGCTTCTTCGGCAAAACGCTCACCGACATCTTCACTGTCTTTGAGCAAACGTCTTGCCGCACTCACCGCTTTTGCTCTCATGCGAACAATTGCTTCACGTTCATCCAATTTTTCTTGAGCGTCATAGCGCTCTTGATCCCGAAAGCCTCGCACATGCGCAGCGCTCGGGACGCGTTTAACGTTGGTGGTCTCACAATAAGGGCAAGCCACCCACTTCTTTTCAATCTGTTCATCCAAGCTTTCAACGGAATCAAACCATCCTTCAAAGGTGTGGCCAAATTCACATACACAGTTAAAAACTTTCACGATGAATGCCTCAGGCGTCCGACGCTTACTTTTGCAACAAACGTCGACGACGCAATTCAAACATACAAACAGCCGCAGCGGCAGCAACGTTTAAAGACTCACAATCCTTTTCAATCGGAATGTAGAAACGTTGATCCGCAACCCTTAGGGCTCGATCACTCAAACCGGGCCCCTCTGCTCCCATCATCCAAACCACAGGCGTTGCTTCCCAATCAGGTGTGGCAAATAGGTCTTTACCGCCACGCGCATCGGCCGCTAAACATTGGGCGTCAAAAAGTTCACCTAATGCTTCAGGTTCTACATTATCGTAGAGGTGAGCGGCAAAATGGGCGCCCATACCGGCTCGAAGCGCTTTGGGTGACCAAAAGTGCGCACTCGTGGGCGAAGCCGCAATATGCTTAATACCCGCTGCCACTGCTGATCGAATCAATGTACCGATATTGCCTGGATCTTGAACGCCGTCTAAGTATAAAACATCGGCTTGAAGCTTTTGGGGCATCGCAGGTGCCTTAATGGGCACTTCAAGCATTAGGCCACTGCCGTGCTCAACGGGGCTAATTGCATCATAAAGACGAGTATCCAAAAGGTACGCCGGCACACGCTCACGATCAAACGCTTCAATTAACGCAAGCGTTTCATCAGTAAAGGATTCAGAATCACGAATGATCATCGCAGAAGCTTTAACCATTCTCTCAAGGCAAACTTGCGCCAAATGAGCACCTTCGGCTAAAGTCACTCCTTCTTTTTTCATCATTCGAGCATTGTCAAAAAGCTTTTTCCAACGTTTGTATTTCGCGTTAGCATCACTTTCTATTCTCTGCACTCTCATGCTTTTACCATTTCCTTAATCGGAGAAAACGTCTTTCGGTGAATCTCTGATGGCCCCAACTTTTCAAGTGCGGCCAAGTGTTCTGCCGTTCCGTATCCCTTATGCACGGCAAAATGATACCCAGGGTAAGACTTTTCAGCTTCGACCATCTGCGCATCACGCGTCGTTTTAGCAATAATGGATGCCGCAGAAATCGCCTGAACCTTGGCATCCCCCTTAACAATGGCTTCGCTTAAATAGTCCCAACGGGGAAGTTTATTGCCGTCAACTTGTACAAAGTCCGGTTGCACCTTTAGCGCTTCAACAGCGCGCTTCATGGCAAGCATCGCCGCTTGTAAGACGTTAATTTCATCGACTTCTTCACAAGTGGCTTCACCCACGGCCCAAGCCTTCGCTTTAAGTTTAATTTCTTTGGCTAAAACTTCACGTCGTGCAGCGCTTAATGCTTTGCTGTCTGCTAATCCCTCAATGGGTTGATCAGGATCGAGAATCACTGCTGCAGCAATAACGCTACCTGCTAACGCACCACGACCGGCTTCATCGACGCCGGCCGTCTGTTCATAGGTAAGCGAGGCAAATAAATCGTCAGATTCTTGCATTTTCCTAGCCACAAACACCCTTAATCGCTTCTGTCGCTAAAGAGGGCGTATCACGCAAGAGGGAATCGTGCATTTGAGTAAAACGATCCATCAAACGCGCATCATTTCGCTTTTGATAGGCTTCCCACAATTGAAAAGCCAAAGGTTCAGCCCGACAGTAGTACTGCAAAAGCTCGGGCACTAAAAGTTCGCCGGCTAAAATGTTGGGCAAGCTCACATAATTGATGATGCCTTTTTTCTGCATCATGATGCCGGTAAAGCCTGGCATCGCATAGCCCACCACCATCGGTCGCTTAAAGAGCGCCGCTTCAAGAGCTGCCGTGCCGGAAGCTAAAAGGACAGCATCCGAAGCTTCCATGGCATCGTGACTCTTACCTCGAACCAAGGTGGTTGCTGTCTTCACTCTCGGGAATTGCTCTAAGAACTTCACAATTTGGGCTTCGCGGTCGGCATCAGCAGCAGGCACCACAAAGCGTGAAGTGCGGTCAAAATCCAAAATGCGGTCACAGGCGCCGAAAAAGTGCGGAGAGCACCAAGCCACTTCAGCTTGACGAGACCCCGGCATCACGGCAAATAAGGGGCCCGTCACGTCTAAACCTAAACGCTCACGGGCGGCCATCTTATCGGGCTCCATCGGGATTTCACGGGCCAAGGGGTGACCGATATAGGTCGAATCAATCCCCGCTTTATCCATGAGTTCTTTCTCAAACGGAAAGACCAACAACATGTGATCGACCGCCTTTTTGATCGTGTGAATGCGCTCAGGACGCCACGCCCAAATCGAAGGACAAACAAAATGGATGGTCTTGATACCACGTTCTCTTAAAAAGGTTTCAATCCCAAGGTTAAAGTCCGGGGCATCAACGCCGATGAACGCTCTCGGATTAATTTTAAGAACACGCTTTTTCATCTCCTTTTGTAGCATCAAAAGGCGAGGCAAGCGTTGAAGCACCTCCACATAACCGCGAACGGCTAATTCAGAGCTCGGATGCCAAGCTTCAAGGCCTGCTTGAACCATCTTTTCGCCACCAATACCAAACATGCGCTCGCCCTCATAAAGAGCACTCACATGCGGTAAAACAAGCGATGCGATATAGTCGCCGGAGGTCTCCCCTGCTAACCAAGCAATGCCTTTTGCCATATTTTTCGTTCCTCTTAGTTCTTCGGACGGATAATGCCACGTTGGCTCGATGCGACAAAGTCACGCATCAAGGTTAATTCACGAGACACATGAGGATTATTTTCAATCAAAACCGCCAGAGCCTTAACCGCTTCGGCAATCGTCAAACCGTCTCGATAAATCACCTTGTAGGCAGCCTTGAAGGCGTTCAAAGCCTTCAAATCAAAACCTGCACGGCGCAAACCCACAATATTTAAGCCATGAGGCTCTGCGGGGTTGCCGTTACAGATGACAAAGGGCGGAACGTCCATTAAAAGAATGGAACCGCCACCCACCATGGCACCTTCGCCAATACGGCAGAATTGGTGAACACCGGCTTGACCGCCCAAAATGGCGTGGTCAGCGACAATGCTGTGACCGGCCAAACCCACGTTATTGGCTAAAATCGTGTCGTTACCAACGATACAGTCGTGAGCAATATGGGCGTTAGCCATAAAGAGGTTGCGAGAACCCACCATGGTAATACCGTGGTCTTGAATCGTACCGGTGGAGATCGTCACGTGTTCACGGATAACGTTATCGTCTCCGATCACCAAACGCGTGGGTTCACCGGCGTACTTCTTGTCTTGCGGTTCGCAACCGATACTAGCGTTGGGGAAAATGCGGTTACGTTCACCGATTTTGGTGTAACCGTGAACATTCACATGAGAGATGAGTTCCGTGCCGGCGCCAATCGTTACATTGGGGCCAATCACACAAAACGGACCAACAACGACATCATCGGCCAATTGAGCTGACGGGTCGACCACTGAGAATTGATGAATCTTTGCCATGTCTTCAGACCTTTCTAAAAAGTTACTCTAAGAAGTCCCTAGGACTTCGGCCTCGCTTTATTAGGCCTGAATTATTCCACCTTACGGCGAGCACACATCATCGTGGCTTCACAAGCTAATTGGCCATCCACGGTTGCCGTGACTTCAAACTTGGCAATACCACCACGATCACGCAAATAGCGAGCTTCAAGACGCAATTGATCGCCCGGCAACACCACGCGCTTAAAGCGAGCACCGTCGATACCGGCAAAGAAGAACAATGCATTTTCGTCACGAGCGTCTTCACCCAAACGTTCCATCGCCAACACGGCACCCGTTTGAGCCATGGCTTCCAAAATCAAAACACCGGGCATCACCGGGCATTCCGGAAAGTGGCCTTGAAATTGCGGTTCGTTAGCGGTCACGTTCTTGATGCACACGCAGCTCGTCTTGTCTTCAGCGACGCTTTCCACGCGATCGACCAACAAGAACGGATAGCGATGCGGAAGCATCTTCATAATGTCATTGATATTGTATTTCATCAAAAAACCTCGTTTAGTTTTCTTCAGATTGCGTCACCTTGCCTTCAAGGGCAATGATGCGCTTTCTCAATTCAGGTAATTTCTTCAACAAAACCGCAACCTTTTCGCTTTCGCGATTGGGCTGAGCAGGATAAATGCCCATCATCATCTTGGTGTCTTTCGGCCAAGAGACGATATTGGTGGCAGGGCCCACCGTAGAATCGGACGGAATCGAAATGTGGCCATTGATGACACTGCGACCGCCAAAGATCACGTGATCGCCGATCGTAACGCTACCGGCCACAGTCACGCAGCCTGCCATCACGCAGTGCTTGCCCATCTTCACGTTGTGAGCAATTTGAATCAAGTTATCGAGCTTACAACCGTCACCGATCACTGTGTCTTCCAAAGCACCGCGATCTACGCACGTATTGGCGCCGATCTCAACATCGTCGCCGATTGTCACGCCACCGATTTGCGGAATCTTCACCCATTGACCATCAAAGGGTGCAAAGCCAAAGCCGTCAGCTCCGATCACAGCACCCGATTGGAAAATGCAACGACGACCAATCTTACAACCGTGGTTCACCGTCACATTGGCATGTAAGCGTGTCCCTTCGCCAATGACAGAACCCGCACCCACAAAGGCACCGGCTCCAATCCAAGCCTTGGCTCCGACCGTAGCGCCGGCCTCAATCACGGCACCGGCATCGACTCGAGCGGTTGCGTCCACTTGGGCACCGTCGGCCACTTGAGCCTTCGGATGAATACCCGGTTGGAAGCGATTCATTTGAGCGTCAACCACTTGAAGGGCAAAGGCAAACCAAGCATAAGGGTCAGGCGTGATCACCATGGCGCGTGGCGTTTCGTCACCAAAAATGGCTTGGCGATCTTCTTCACGAAGAACAATCACACCTGCGCCACAATCTTTAACTTCGTGGCGAAATTTCGGATTCGCTAAGAAGGCCACTTCGTGGGACTTGGCGTGTGAGAGCGTACCGATGGAATTAACGGCAACGTTTTCATAAGGCCCGATCAACTTAGCTTCAAGACGACCAGCGCTTTGAGCACGCACAGCTTCAACAAGCATGGCTATCGGAAATAACTGAACTTGCATAGTTTACTTCCCCATCGCTTTAATAACTTTATTCGTGATGTCGACGTTGGGACCAACGTAGACGGCTTCTTGCACGATCAAATCATATTTCTCACGTTCGGCAATCGTACGAATCACCTTATTGCTGCGTTCTAAAATGGCTTGCAACTCTTCATTGCGACGACGGTTTAAATCCTCACGCAATTCACGTTCACGACGCTGAAGGCGACGCTCTTGATCAGCTAAAGCGCGTTCGCGAGTCAAGCGTTCATTTGGACTTAAAGAACCGGCTTCTTTTTGAAATTTTTCGACATCAGCCTTCAATTGTTTAGCGGAGACAGAAACCGAATTTTGACGGCTGGCAAACTCTTTGGCTAACTTCTTTTGAGCCGTTTTAGCAGCATCACTTTCACGCAAAATACGGTCGGGATTAACAACGCCAATTTTGGTGTCTGCCAACACATTTTGACCC
The DNA here is from genome assembly GCA_905206345.1 of uncultured Sutterella sp. Classification (GTDB taxonomy): domain Bacteria; phylum Pseudomonadota; class Gammaproteobacteria; order Burkholderiales; family Burkholderiaceae_F; genus Aphodousia. The sequence continues at coordinate 6,676 of CAJLGW010000029.1, forward strand.
AATAAGCCAAGCGAGATGACTGAGGCCATCAGAAACTTTTTAACCATTTATGCATACTCCATTAAGTACGGCAAAGGGAAAGTGCACGGATTTTGTGCCTTTCCCCTAAATTTTATCCTTGACGAGAACCAACTCTCGAGACAAGCCCCTGATTAGAAGCCTGTACCAATTTGGAATTGGAAGCGTTCGATTTCATCGTTTTTCTTATCACCAAACGGCGCAGCAAGGCTGAACTTCAAAGGGCCTAACGGCGAAATCCAAGACACGCCGATACCCACGGAATAACGAAGATCAGAAAGACTAATATTCATGTTTTCTTTGGGTAAACCATTTTTATAGTAGGTTTTCCCCCAAGAATAACCTCCGTCCAAGAACGTGAACCAACGCAACGTGCGGTCAGCACCCGGCAACGGCATCAACAATTCGATGGAGAAATTCAAAGAGGCTTGACCACCAGTCGGATCCCCCCTACTACCATCCGTATTGTCACCATCGCGAGGACCTAAGCTTGAGCTTTCGTACCCACGGACACTACCGATACCGCCCACATAGAAGTTCTTAAAGAACGGGTAGGCCTTGCCGCCCCAAGAATCACCATAACCCAATTCGAAATTACCAGCCAAGGTTAAATTCTTAGTAATGGGTTGATAGTGAGACATTTGGTAGTTCAAACGGTAGTAACGCAAATCCATCACCGGAACCGTCACTTCGCCGGACAATCGTTGATAGGTACCGCGATTCGGTGCTAATGCGTTGTCTCGACTATCACGGGACCAACCAACCGTTGCCGCGACAGCCTTCGGAGAGTCACCAAATTGGTTAACATAGGTCTGATAACGTCCCGGAGCTTTATCTCCTGCCTCAACTTCGGTATTTTCAAACTTTGCACCTAAGAACACACGGTCATATTCCGTAAACGGAATACCCCAACTTACTGCGGCACCGCGAGTTTCGTAAATCACGTCATCGGTGATTTCTTGCTCTTCCATATCGACCTTACGATCGTAAATATCAAAAGTACGAGAAACACCTTCCGGCGTCACATAAGGTTCCGTCACACTCAATGCATACGTCTTCGTACTGTCAGAGGTATCGACTTGAACACTCATCGAGTTACCCGTACCGAAGATATTGTTTTGAGCGAAACCTGCGCTCAAGATAATACCGTCAGAGGTAGAGTAACCGGCACCCAAAGAGATACTACCCGTGGGACGTTCTTGGACGTTAACTTCCAAGTCCACTTGGTCACGCGTACCCGGAACCGGCTTCGGATCCACCGTCACCGAGTCAAAGTAACCCAAACGGTCAATACGGTCACGAGACAACTTCACCTTTTGGCTATCAAACCAGGCAGCTTCGTATTGACGCACTTCACGACGAATCACTTCGTCCTTGGTCTTCGTGTTACCGGAAATATTCACCTTACGGACATAAGCACGGCGACCGGGGTCAACCGTGTAGACAATCTTCACCGTGTTGTTTTCGCCAACCACGGGATTGGGGCGCGCCGTAGCAAAGGCGTAACCCAAAGAAGAGAGCTTTTGCGTAATGGCTTCAGCACCCTTATTAATGTCTTCTGCGTTATAGATAGAGTCGGGTTCGATTTCCAACAACGGCATCAAATCGTCTTGAAGACCCAACGTGTCACCGGCCAACTCCACACCGCTCACAGTGTATTGTTCGCCTTCGGTTAAGTTGATCGAAATAAAGATATCTTGCTTATTGGGAGCTATAGAGACCTGAACGCTATCGACCTTAAAGTCGAGGTAACCGTTATTGAGGTAATAAGAACGAACGGCTTCAATGTCGGCAGCTAATTTTTCACGAGAGTACAAATCACTCTTCGTGTACCAGCTCATCCAACCGCCCACGCGCAAGCTCATTTGCTCTTGCAGCGTTTCATCGTCCATCACATGATTACCGATGAATCGAATGGACTTAATGCTGGCGGCTTCGCCTTCATCGACAACGATCGACAAGCGCACACGGTTACGATCCAACGGCGTCACCGTTGTCTTCACGTCAACACCGTAATAGCCGCGAGCCAAATATTGGCGACGCAATTCTTGGTCTGCTTTATCCAAAATAGCCGAGTCAAAGATACGACCTTCGCTCATGCCAACATCACGCAAGCTTTGCAAAATGGCCGTTTGGTCAAAAGCACGAATACCTTGAGTCGTAATCGTGGCAACGGCAGGACGTTCTTGCAATACAACCACAAGGACATTACCGTCTTGCTCTAGGCGAACATCTCGGAAAAGACCGGAGGAATACAAAGCGTGGATAGCCGTATTACCCTTATCGGTCGTAAAGTCGTCACCAACTTGAAAAGGCAAGTGAGATAAGACCGTACCAGGTTCCGTACGAGCAATACCTTCAATACGGATATCCTTGATCTTAAAATCTTGTGCGAATGCGCCAACTGCCATAGTCATCAAAGCAGAGGCGACGGAAATTTTTAATAAAGAATACTTAAAACTCATTTTCTTTTTCGAGTGTCGTAACTTTGGCTATTCTAACAGCCGAACAAAGTCATTGGTAAGTGCTAAAGCGGTTAAACCTAACACAAAAAACAATCCAACTTTCTGACCGATCTCCATAACGGACTCGGGCAAGGGCCGTCCACGAATCATTTCCAACAAATAATACAGGAGGTGCCCCCCATCTAACAACGGCACGGGCAATAAATTAAAGAGCCCGAGACTCACTGAAATCATCGCTAAGAAGGAAAGGTAAACGCGCCAACCCATCTGAACCGTCTTACCGGCGTAGTCGGCAATCGTTACAGGGCCGGAAATGGCGTCAGTGCCAGCTTCCCCGCTTGCCACTTGCGTAAGACCATTCCAGGTCATTTGCGTGATGGAAACCATGCGATTAAAACCTTCACGAATGCCCTCAATCGGGCCTTTGGAAATCCACGTCAGATTCGGAGCTAAACCAATATGGCAACCAATGATGGCACGACGCTCCATCTTCCCATTGGCATCAGGTACTTCGTAAACTCGAGGTGTCACCGTCACTTCACGAATACCGCCTTTTTTACCTTCAATTACAAAATAAACGGGGCGATCAGCACAGTTGCGAATCAAATCAAGCAATTCTTTGTGCGTAATACCATAAAGACCATTGGCAGCAATCACACGATCCTCATCTTGAAGACCGGCTTCATAAGCAGGACGATCCTTAACCAAATTAAAGAGCACAGGACGACCGTAGTAGAGGTTGATCCCCAATTGCTTATTGATATCAACGTCTTCACCTGAGAGTGCAATACCGGACAAATCCAAATCCACTTCATGGGGTTGCCCGTTGCGCTTTAACTGCATGGTGACATTGGATTGACCGGCCTTGGCTAAAAGTTGCCACGTGTAGTCTTGAAGCCCTTCAACGTCACTGCCATCAATACCGACAATTTCATCCAATGCTCGAATATCCACCGTAGCGGCTTGTGTGCCTGCCGTTGGCGTTGCCATCACGGGTTTAATTTCAGCTTGTCCCATGACCGCAATAAAGGCAAAAAAGAACATCGCTAACAAGAAGTTGGCCAATGGCCCGGCGCTAACAATCGCAATGCGCTTATAAACGGATTGACGGTTAAATGCACGAGGAAGATCTTCGGGAGCGACATTGCCCTCGCGCTCATCGACCATTTGAACGAAACCGCCTAAAGGAATCGCAGCAATCTGCCACTCGGTTTGATCGCGGCCCATTTTCTTTGACCAAAGTTTGGGGCCAAAACCAAAGCTAAAGCGTGTCACCTTTACGCCACACAAGCATGCCACGAGATAGTGACCCAACTCATGAAATGTAATGAGAATGCCGATGGCTACCAAAAAGGCGATTAAAGACGTCATCGAGCGAGTTCCTCAAGCGTCAAAATACGCGCTTCACGGTCAAGTTCAAGCACTTCTTCAAGTGAGGTCGGCAAAGGACGAACCATGCGATCGAGCATCGTACGGCAGGTCTTTGCGATATCCAAGAAACCGAGTTGGCGATTTAAGAACGCTTCAACGGCGATTTCATTAGCCGCGTTTAAAACAATGGAGGCTGCATCTTTTGAACGCAAGGTTTCATAGGCGTAGCCCAATTGCGGGAAACGCTCCAAGTCTGGAGCCTCAAAAGAAACGTTGGCAAATTTCGTGAAGTCTACACGTTCGGCATGACCATCCAAACGGTTTGGCCACCCTAAAGAATAGGCAATGGGGGTACGCATATCGGGCGAACCCAACTGAGCAATGATGCTGCCATCGGCATACTGAACCATCGAATGAATCAAGCTTTGCGGGTGAACCACGACATCAATTTGATCGGGCCCAAAACCAAAAAGCCATGAGGCTTCGATAACCTCTAAGCCTTTATTCATGAGCGTGGCGCTATCGACACTAATCTTGCGACCCATGGACCAATTCGGATGGGCGCAAGCCTCTTCCGGTGTCACGTTCGTTAAATCCATGCGACGGCGGAAGGGGCCGCCGGATGCAGTCAAAATTAAGCGTGCTTCAGAACGGTCTTTTGCGTTAGCACCACTTAAGCATTGGAAGATGGCGTTGTGTTCACTATCAACCGGCAAAAGCTCAGCACCGCTTTCTTTAATGTTTTGCATCAAAAGTGCGCCGCCACAAACCACACTTTCTTTGTTGGCTAATAATAAGCGCTTACCGGCGTTAGCGGCCGCAAAAGTTGGCGTTAAGCCTGCGGCGCCAACAATGGCCAAGACTGCGATATCGACTTCAGGCAAAGCGGCAAGTTCTGCCATCTTCGCTTCCCCTGCCCAAACTTCAATGTCGGTGAGATGGCGATCCGATAAAGCTTGACGCAATACACCTTCTTTTGCGGCATCGGTAATCAAGACAATCTTCGGGTGATGCTTAACGCACAAATCCGCCAACAATTCCACACGAGAATGGGCGGTTAAAGCAAACACTTCGTATTGAGACGGATAACGACTAACAACATCAAGGGTCGATGTTCCAATCGACCCTGTTGCGCCGAATAAGGCAATTTTTTTCATTTTTGTATTAGAAAGCCGTTGAAGAGACAATCAAAATGGTCGTCAAGAAACCGGCAGGCAATGTCGGCATCAATGCGTCCATGCGGTCATAAAAACCACCATGACCGGGTAAAAGGTTACTGGAGTCTTTGATACCGGCTTGGCGCTTCAAGGCGCTTTCATAAAGGTCTCCAATAATGGAAAGAACCACCAAGAAGAAAGCCACCACTGCCCATACACCGGCACCACAGGCGTTAATGACGACCGACGGGATCGTGTCCACACCCGACATAAAGTAAGCGGCAGCGTAGCCCAAAAGAATGACACTCAACATTCCGCCTGCTACACCTTCCCAACTCTTTTTGGGACTAATGGCAGGCGACATACGGTGCTTACCGAAAGCCATGCCGGTGAAGTAGGCCATGATATCGGCCACCCAAACAATCACCAACAAAGACAAAATCATCGAAATGCCGAAAGTTGCGTACATACCGACAAAACTCAACCAAGCAGCAGGGACAAAGAAAATGCCGGACAATGCCACCATGACGGGAGCTACCTTCATACCCGTATGACGAGCAAAGAAGACGCGAATCGAAATCCCGATCCACAAAAGCGTGATAAAGAGGACGTAGTAGATAAAGGCAGAAGACAAAGTGCCCAATAAGGCTGCAGAACCTTCCATACCGCTTGCAATTTCTTGATAGGCAAAGTAGGTCAAAGATGACATACCAATACCTAAGACTGCGGCAACCAATGCGCTTGCTTTGGTATTAATTCCGGCTAACTTCAGCCATTCCCAAAGGGCAACAGTAAAACCAATGGCCATCACACCAGACAAAACCACCGGGCCTGCCATATAAGCACCGATCAAGACAACCAATAAAACAATGGCAGTAATGACGCGTTGTTTTAACATACCCACACCCTTAAATTAATTACCGGAACGCACTTGTTCCCCGGTCATACCGAAACGACGCTCACGTTGCGCATACCAATCAAGCGCTAACTGGAGATCTTCTTTTCGATAGTCCGGCCAAAAAACTTGACTCACGAACAGTTCAGCGTAAGCCGCTTGCCACAAAATAAAGTTACTGATTCTTTGCTCCCCGCCCGTGCGGATCATTAAATCCACTTCCGGTGCCCAATCGATAGCCATGTTTTGACTGATCATGTCCTCGGTAATTTTCTCAGGCGTTTGTGCAAGTTCGGGGTGAGTTTTAAGAATCTTTTGCACCGCAGAAACGATTTCCCAACGACCGCCATAATTGGCACAGATCGTCAAAACCATCTTGTCGCAATGCGAGGTCATCGCTTCGCTTTCTGCAATGCTTTTTTGAATTTCTTCTGAAAAGCCGCTTAAGTCCCCAGCAACACGAAGACGCACACCGTGCTCTTTCATCTCGCGGGCTTCACGCTTTAACGCAGTCGCAAAAAGACGCATCAAAGCTTCAACTTCTTCGGCAGGACGACGCCAGTTTTCACTACTGAAAGCAAAAAGCGTCAAGTATTGAATATCGGCAGCAACAGCTGCCTCAATAACACGGCGAACGGTCTCTACACCTCGACGATGACCTTCTGCACGCGGCAGAAAGCGACGTCGGGCCCAGCGACCGTTTCCATCCATGATAATGGCAACGTGACGAGGAACCGCCGCGTTGCCAGTAGCTTTTTCAACGAAAGCCATAGACAACCTTAGACGGTCATCACTTCTTTTTCTTTGTCTGCGACAGCCTTGTCGATTTCAACAACAAAGTTGTCCGTCAACTTTTGAATTTCCTTTTCGGCACGGCTTTCATCGTCCTCGGAAATTTCCTTAGCCTTCGTCAACTTCTTGATGTTTTCGTTGGCGTCACGACGAAGGTTACGAACAGCAACCTTGGCGTCTTCACCCAAGTGACGAACAACCTTCGTTAATTCACGACGACGTTCTTCGGTCAACGGGGGCAACGGCACACGAATGAGCATACCGCTCGTAGCAGGATTCAAACCTAAATCGGAAGAGCGAATGGCCTTTTCAACGATGGCCACCATATTCTTTTCCCACGGTTGAACCGTCAACGTACGAGCATCAGCCACGCCGATTTGAGCGACTTGATTGATCGGCGTCATCGTACCATAGTAGTCGACCATCACGTGGTCCAACAAACCCGTGGAAGCACGACCCGTGCGGATCTTGATGAAGTCTTCACGCAAGGTTTCGACCGTGCGTTTCATCTTATATTCAGCTTGACTGTGAATTTCACTGATTGACATAAATACTCCAATGTCTTTGGATTCAAAATTAGGGGTTATAGACCAACGTGCCTTCGTCATCGCTCAAGCAAGCACGAGCGATGGAGCCCTTCTTGGCAATGTTAAAGACTTTGATCGGAAGGTTTTGTTCACGGCACAAAGCAAAAGCCGTTGCATCCATCACCTTGAGGTCGCGCTTTAAGGCTTCATCAAACGTGATGCGCGGAATAAACGTTGCCGTCGGATCCTTCTTCGGGTCAGCCGTGTAGATACCGTCAACCTTCGTGGCCTTCAACACAACATCTGCACCGATTTCAGCACCACGCAAGGCAGCCGTCGTATCGGTCGTAAAATACGGATTACCGGTACCGGCAGCGAAAATGACCACACGACCCTTTTCCATATGGCGAAGAGCCTTACCGCGAATGTAACTTTCAGCAATACGTTCAATATTCAATGCGCTTTGAACGCGAGCTTCGACACCGTTGCGACGCAAGCAGTCTTGAAGAGCCAAGGCATTCATCAACGTAGCGAGCATCCCCATGTGGTCACCTTGCGTACGTTCCATACCCGTTGAACCCAAGGCCACACCGCGGAAAATGTTACCGCCACCGACCACGACACCGATTTCAACGCCTAAGTCATAAGCTTCTTTGACATCTTCAACCGTCGATTGAAGCGTTTCACGGTTAATCCCGAAAGCATCAGGGCCCATCAAAGATTCACCCGAGAGCTTAAGCAAAACGCGCTTATATTTAAGCGGAGATTTTTCGGCCATTTCAAAGACTCCTCTATTTAAATCTCTTATTCAATGCGCACAGCAAAAGCAGACTTTTAAGAGCCTTATGGCCAAAGTCCACTCTTACCCATGTTATCAGGCCTTATTTTAATCAAAAGCGTTGGCCGATGTCGTCTTTTTTCGCGGATTTAACGGCTTTTTTAAGTTAGAAACAAAAAAGTCCCGAATTTTAACATCCGAGACTTTTTCGTTTCGAGCACTCAAGGCGAGCGCTCGAGGGTCAGAAGCAATTAAGCGTTCTTAGCAGCAGCCATTTGTTCGGCCACTTCGGCAGCGAAGTCCGTGGTCTTCTTCTCGATGCCTTCGCCCACAACGTAGAGGACGAAAGAGGCAACAGAGGCGCCGTTTTGCTTCAAGAGTTCAGCTACGCTCATCTTGTCGTTCTTAACGAACGGTTGGGACAAGAGCGTAACTTCCTTCAAGTACTTTTGAACCGTACCTTCGGCGATGCGTTCAAGCATAGCTTCGGGCTTGCCGGCTTCGCGAGCCTTTTCGATAGCAACGCGACGTTCCGTATCCAAGAGTTGTTGATCAACGCCAGAAGCGTCGAGAGCCTTCGGCTTCGTGGCAGCGATGTGCATAGCAACATCGTGACCAACTTCATCATCGCCACCAACGATGTCCACCAAGGAACCAATCTTGGCACCGCCGTGGATGTAGGTGTGCAACTTACCTTGAGCTTCGATGCGTTGGAAGCGGCGGAACGTCATGTTTTCACCGATCTTACCAACCAAAGCCGTACGGACGGCTTCCAAAGCTTGACCTTCAACTTCCAAAGCGCCCAAAGCAGCGATGTCAGCGGGGTTGTGTTCAGCAACCAAGCGAACAGCTGCAGCAGCCATGGCTTGGAATTCCGGGTTCTTAGCAACGAAGTCCGTTTCAGAGTTCACTTCGAGGATAGCGCCCGTCTTGCCGTCTTCAGAGATGAAGACGCTCACAACGCCTTCAGCGGCGACGCGAGCAGCGGCCTTGCTGGCCTTGTTGCCAAGCTTGACACGCAAGATTTCTTCAGCGCGAGCCATGTCGCCGTCAGCTTCCGTGAGGGCCTTTTTGCATTCCATCATCGGAGCGTCGGTCTTGACGCGCAATTCTTTAACCATAGCGGCGGTAATAACAGCCATGAGTTTCTCCAAAAGAGTCAGAGGTTAAGAGCGTTCAAACAGAAGCGAGAACTTTGTCCTCGCTTCTAAATGAAGTGAAATTAAGCTTCAGCAGTTTCTTCAACGAATTTTTCTTCGCCGGCAGCTTGCTTCAAGCCTTCTTCGCTGGCTTCGCGGCCTTCGAGGATGGCGTCAGCCATAGCCGTAGCGTAAAGAGCAACAGCCTTACCAGAGTCATCGTTACCCGGGATGATGTAATCAACGCCGAGCGGGCTGTGGTTGGTATCGACAACAGCGATAACCGGAATACCGAGCTTGTTAGCTTCTTGGATAGCGATCTTGTGGAAACCAACGTCAACCACAAACAAAGCATCCGGCAAGCTCGTCATGTCCTTGATACCACCGATGGAGCGATTCAACTTTTCAACTTCGCGAGAGAAGTCGAGAGCTTCCTTCTTGGTCATCTTTTCCAAGCCGCCGTTTTCGATGGTGGCTTCCATGTCCTTCAAACGCTTGATCGTCAACTTGACGGTCTTGAAGTTGGTGAGCGTACCGCCCAACCAGCGTTGATCGACATAGCAGCAACCAGCACGTTGAGCTTGTTCAACGATGATGTCGCGACCGCCACGCTTCGTATCCACGAAGAGGATCTTGCCGCCCTTAGCAGACAAGTTACGAGCGAACTTGACAGCTTCTTCAAACTTCACAACCGTCTTTTCGAGGTTGATGATGTGAATCTTGTTACGGGCGCCAAAGATGTATTGGCCCATCTTGGGGTTCCAGAAGCGGGTTTGGTGACCGAAGTGGCAACCGGCTTCGAGCATTTCGCGCATGCTGATCATGTTATTTTTCCTTTAGGTTTATTTCTTACAACGTATCCATTTCCCTCCCCTGCCACTCAATGACCCCGTTTAAGGGTTTATTGTCACTGATCATTAACAGAGAAAGCAACCGTTAGATGATACGTTGCGCAATTGGCTTTCCTAAAAATAAAAACCGACAAGAAAACGGAAAGCTTTAAATTTTTTCGTCAGCAAAAAGACAAAAAGTATGCCTTTTTAGATTTAGCTCGCTATTATATGCAAATTCAAACGAGAAAGGCTACTCTTTTTCGAAACAATTTTTAGAAAAATGAAAGCATTATCATGTCTGTAACGATTAAAACACCTGAAGAAATTGAAGGTATGCGTCGCGCTTGCCGTTTGGCTTCACAAGTTCTTGACTTTATTGCACCTTTTGTCAAAGCCGGCGTCACCACGCTTGAACTTGATCAAAAGATGCTCAAGTTCATGGAAGAAAATAACGCTAAAAGCGCTTGTCTTGGCTACGCTCCGCGAGGCTTTACGCCCTATCCCGGTGCAACCTGCATCTCCATTAACCACGTTGTCTGTCACGGGATTCCTTCTGAAAAAGCTTTAAAGAAAGGCGATATCGTCAATATTGACGTCACGGTTATCCTTGACGGCTACTACGGTGACACTTCTCGAATGTTCATGGTTGGCAACAAGATCCCCGTTGCGGGCAAATTCTTGGTTGAAGCCTGTTATGAGTGCATGTGGCGCGGCATTGATGCCATTAAACCGGGGGTAAGTCTTAACGAAGTCGGGATTGCTTGCGAGAAGTTTGCTAAAGAACAAGGCTTGTCCGTTGTTCATGAATATGGCGGTCACGGCATCGGCAAAGAATTCCACGAGGATCCTTTTGTCTGCCACTATGACACGCGCGACAACAACGTCATTTTAAAGCCCGGCATGATCTTTACGGTTGAGCCGATGTTAAATTCCGGTTCCCGTCACATCTCTGACTTAAATGACGGTTGGACCGTAGTGACGCGTGACCGTTCCTTGTCTGCTCAGTGGGAACACACGGTTTTGGTGACAGAAACCGGTTATGAAGTCCTCACTTTAAGTGAAGGCTATCCGGAATTGCCTGACTTCATCAAAGCCAAGTTAAAGTAAAACTTAAACATCAACAGATGCGAAAAATGCCCAGTGCCTTAACTCAACGATTTCAATCTCAACGTGAGGCGCTTGCCGAGGCGTTTTTCGCCCATGGTGATGTTAACCAATACCTACGATCTCACTCCCAAGCCGCCGACGATCTCATCACAGCGCTTGCACACCAAGCACAAATTCCCCCTTGCGTTTCACTCTTAGCATTAGGGGGGTATGGTCGCCGAGAACTCTTCCCCTACTCAGATTTGGACATCATGATTTTGATGCCTGAAGACGCTTCTGACGAACTTAAAGTAACGATTGAAAATTTCGTCTCAACCCTTTGGGACAGCGGCTTGACGATCGGTCACTCGGTTCGAACGATCTCTGAAGCTGTCGAAGAAGGTCTCTCGGATATTACGGTTCAAACGGCCATTTTAGAAGCCCGTTTGATTGATGGTGATCCATACCTTTTTAATGAACTTCGCAAAGCTTTCTTTGAGGCTTTAGATAGCGCAACGTTTTTCCGTGCAAAAGAATTTGAGATGGCACAGCGCCATCAAAAATTTGAAAACACACCCTATGCATTAGAACCCAACGTCAAAGAAAGCCCGGGCGGCTTGCGTGACCTCCAGGTGCTTTTTTGGTGTTCTCATGCAGCAGGCCTTGGCGCAACCGCCGATGATATGTTGCGAATCGGCACGATCACGGAAGAAGAGTGCGGGCAATTAAAAGCGGCTGACTATTCTCTTAAGCATACCCGTATTCTTTTGCACCTTTTATCAAAGCGCCACGAAGACCGACTGATTTTCGACCTTCAAACACCGATGGCCGAAGCCGCCGGCTACAAGAGCACAGATCTTCAATTGGCCAGTGAAGCCCTGATGAAGCGCTACTACCTCACGGCCAAAACCGTAACACAGTTTTCAGAAATCTTCATGCAGATGCTTCAAGAACACCTTTTCCCCGAAAAGGATGTTCATGAAGTGGTCATCGATCAAACTTTCATTGCTCGTGGCTACACGTTAGATATCACCCATTCGGACGCTTTTAAGCAAGACCCCAATGCTATCTTGCGTTGCTTTTACCTGCTTGAAAGCTCCCAAGTCTTAAAACGTTTAGGCTCCGGCCTTCTTCGCGCCCTTTTGCGTGCGCGCTTTCGTATTGATCGAGCTTTTAGAGAAGATGAACAAAATAAACAGATGTTCATGCAGATCATCAAAATGCCCCATGGTGTCAGTCACGCTTTAATGGACCTTAATCAATGGGGCATCTTGGGTCGCTTCTTGCCGGAATTTAATCACCTCGTTGGTCAAATGCAGCATGACCTCTTTCACGCTTATACGGTTGACCAACATACAATGCGAGTTGTACGTAACATTCGTTACTTCACCCGAAGCGAATACGCACATGAATATCCTATCTGCACGGGCATTATGCAGTCCATGCGCGAAAACTGGCGTTTGGTCTTAGCAGCGCTTTTCCATGACATCGGTAAGGGTTTGGGCGGTCAACACGAGCTTAAGGGGGCAGAAATCGTAAAAACGTTCTGTGAACGTTTCCGTATTGATAAAGAAACCACGGATTTCTTGGTCTTCTTGGTGAAAGAACACCTCACCATGAGTGTTGTTGCTCAAAAGCAAGATCTCTTCAACCCTGAAGTGATCGAACGCTTTGCTAAAACGGTGGGGAACGTCGAACGTCTCAACGCCCTTTTCTTACTCACTGTGTGCGACATTCGTGCAACGAGCCCCAAGGTCTGGAACCAATGGAAAAGTCAGCTTTTGCAACAACTCTATTGGCAAGCCCTCCCCTTAATCCGTAGTGGCGGTGCTCCCAGTGGTGATGACTTCTTACTCATGCGACAAAAGGAAGCCAAGGCACTCATTTTGGCCGCGGGCATCGACGAGCGAACCATCGCCAAGATTTGGAAAAAACTCACACTGCAGTACTTCTTGCGTCACACCGCCGAAGGTATTGCTTGGCAAACCATTGAGTTGGCTCGCCGTGATCCGGAAGACAATATCCTTGTTCGCTCTCGCACTGTAGCGCAAGGAACTGGACTTGAAGTGATGGTTTACATTGAAGACCAACACCTTCTTTTTGCTCGTATTTTGGCTTTCCTACAAAAGAATCGCTTCTCCGTTTTAGATGCCCGTATCTACACGACGACCGATCAATATGCTCTCGATACATTCGTTGTGAGCGACAACGGCGGACGAGATTTAGATGGGTTAATTGATGACGTAAATCGTGAACTCACGGATTGGTTGCGTAACCCAAAACCGCTACCGGAAACGAAACCGGCCCGCTTCTCCCGTCGCTCTCGCCACTTCCCGGTTGAGCCCATGATCAAAATTGAACCGGATGAATCTGGTCAAAACTATCTGCTCTCGGTGGTGTGCACGGACAGAATCGGGCTTCTTTACGATATTGCTCGTGTCTTAAAGCAATACAGCATCAACCTTCAGACCGCAAAGATTATGACGATGGGTGAACGTGTGGAGGACGTTTTCTTGATTGACGGCCTGGCTTTAGCTGACATTGACACTACCGTCAAATTGGAAAATGCATTGATTGAAGCGGTCACTCCGAAGTTTCTCTGATGAAGCTCGTAAACATGAAGAGTGCCACAAGAATCAGCCCACCACCCAAACCAATTAAGGTCCCAAACGTGCCGACGCACGTCCCGACCAAAGTGAATTACCCTCGAGTGAACTCGAGGGCTTCATGGGACCTGACTGAATCGGTATGATTCAACCCTTTCGCGCAGGCACTGTCGCTGAACAGTATCGCCTGCGAGG
>CAJLGW010000030.1 GCA_905206345.1 uncultured Sutterella sp.
TGATTTAGGTCCCTTGGAAAACCCTTAATTTTTGGGTTTGTCAACAGTCTGAAACTCAGCCTCGAAGCTGAGTTTTTTCGTATATTTAACCGTTGATTTTTGCGTCTAATGCAAAGTCAACCGCTTGAGAGCTCTCGTCAATCAAAGACTGGTGAATTTGCTGACGTCGTTTAAAAAGACGACCCAAATAATCCGAATCAATCGTCTCTCCTCGCTCTTCTGCGGCCAGCAACTCCATCACCATGGCATCAAGCTGTGCCTTCTCTAGCTTTAAGAACGCACACTTGATTTCGAATTCTGCGATTTCCGGCTCCGTCTTCAAATCCTCTTCTTGACTGGCCAATGCCAACATCGTATCGTGCATCGGGTCATCATCCAAGAATGAGAGCAAGTAACCGCTATTCATTCGAGCATCAACCACCTTTCCATCATCGTCGGTTAAATGAGATTGAGCTAAATGCCATAGTCTCACAATGGCACCTTCCCATTCGTCAACGGTATCCAACATCTCATCGGCAATTAAGTCCGAGTACTTCAAAAGCCATTGAGGGTTAGCAATAAAGCACTGCAAAAGACGGCGCTTAATATTGGTGAAAACAGGCCCCGTCGTCACCGGCTTAGGCGTACGACGCCAACGTTGGCTTTGAACAGAATCTCGACCGTAACCAGTGGGTGTCTTTTGAACAATGGGCGTTTCCTGAACAAGCGCAATGCCACACAAGGCCGCTAATTCACCCGGCTCCATACGAATCGCAGCAGCCAACTCTTGAACCAACAATTGGCGAAGCGCCAATGCGCTCATGCGAGACAGTAACGGTTTGGCGATGGCAACCGCCTTTGCACGTTCTTCTGCCGTTCTAAAACCTCGACCGTTTGTTACTTCACGAACAATGTCTAAGACAAAGAATTTTGAAAGCGCAAACCCCGCATTTAACAGCGACTCAAAGGCTTCCACCCCTTGGGTTTTAATCAAACTATCGGGGTCTTCCCCTTGAGGCAACATCACAAAGTGGGCGGTTTGCGTCTCAGTGATGATGGCTAGGGTTGACTCCATGGCACGGCGGGCTGCCTTAAAGCCTGCAGCGTCACCGTCAAAGGAAAAGTAAACGTTGTCGGTTAATTGGAACAATCGCTTAACGTGCTCGGAGGTAATGGACGTTCCCAACGCTGCCACCGACTCCGTAAAACCGGCTTGCGAGAGCTGAATCACATCCATGTAGCCTTCGCAGACAATGGCGCGCCCTTTTTTGTGGATGGAGTCTCTTGCCTCATAAAGGCCGTAGAGTTCAAGCCCCTTGTGATAAACCGGAGTTTCAGGCGAATTGAGGTACTTGGGTTCTTCCCCCGGTACCATCGTTCGCGCACCAAAACCAATCACCTTACCTCGGGGATTTCGAATCGGGAACATGACACGATTGCGGAATCGGTCATAACGTTTGTCATCTTTAACGATGATTAAGCCACACTCTTCAAGTTTTGCTTCATCGTAAAAGAGGTCGGGGAAAATCTCTTTTAAGCCGTGCCAAGAATCAGGAGAAAACCCGATTTGGAATTTCTTGGCCGTCTCTTCGGTAATGCCACGACCTTTGAGATACTCGATGGTTTTGACATCGTGAAAGAGATTTTGATGGTAAAAGCCGGCGGCGGCTTCCAAAAAGTCCGTTAAGCTTTTTGCCTTGGCTTGACGAGCTTTTTCTTGCTTGTCTTCGGGAACTTCCAGTCCCAAATTATCGGCAAGCTCTTTGATAGCCTCCGGAAACGAGAGACCTTTGTACTTCATCAAAAAAGAAATGGCCGTGCCGTGTTCACCACAACCGAAGCATTTAAAGAATTGCTTTTGTTGGTTAACGGCAAAGGACGGTGTTTTTTCCTTATGAAAAGGACAACAGGCAAGCCAGTTGGTGCCTTTATGTTGCAACTTCACATAGCGACCGATCACTTGAACAATGTCGGTGCGAGAGAGTACCTCTTCAATAAAACTCTCAGGAATCACGTCTTTTTCCTTCTTGTCGTACAAAAAAGGGCCGGAATAATCGGCCCCATTTTCTCAAATTAAGCCGTTAACTTTTGCTTAATTAAAGCGCTCACCTTACCCATATCGGCACGACCCGTTAACTTGGGTTTGAGCATACCCATGACCTTACCCATGGCAGCCATACCGGACAAACCGGAAGCGGCGATCGCCTCTTCAATCATTTGTTCGATTTCAGCTTCGGTCAAGGGCTTGGGTAAGTAGCAGGACAAAACATCGATTTCGGCTTGTTCTTTTTCGGCCAAGTCTGCACGATTGGCAGCCGTGTATTGTTCGATGGAGTCATGACGTTGCTTAACGAGCTTAGCGATCACTGCCGTGATTTGAGCATCATCCATCTCAACGCGTTCGTCAACTTCTTTTTGCTTGATAGCAGCCATCAACAAACGGATGGCACCCAAGCGGCCCATGTCCTTAGCCTTCATAGCGGCCTTCATATCGGCCGTAATTTGTTCTTTAATCGTCATGATGAAACCTTTATAGAAAAAAATAACGCGTGCAAGACTCTTGAAAAGTAGAGATTTGCACGCGTAATTCTGACGAAGAGCAATTAAGCTCTTCCTGTCAAAACGAGTGTCACGTGTTTGACACTCTATTTTTCCGAGAAATTAGTAGAGCTTCTTCGGGAGCATTTGGCTGCGCAAGCGCTTGTAGTGACGCTTGATGGCAGCAGCCTTCTTACGCTTACGTTCGGCCGTGGGCTTTTCATAGAACTCACGAGCACGCAATTCGGTCAAAAGACCGCTCTTTTCAATCGTACGCTTGAAACGGCGGAGGGCGGTTTCAAACGGTTCGTTTTCTTTAACACGAATAGTGGGCATCAGGCACCTTACCTGTCAATAATAGTGGTTGCGGTAATGAATTACCGATCTGATCGAGGCGCAAAATCATCACAGAAAGCGACATCGATCTCCGAAAGTTTGCAATTTTCGCATAAAATACGAAAAAAAGAAAATGATCGAGTGTTTTTACACGAAACATTTTCAAAATATTTCGAGATTCTACTGATTTTTTTTAATTTATGCTCATTCTTGGACTTGAATCGTCATGTGACGAAACGGGCGTGGCTCTGATTGATGACAAAAAAGGGCTTTTGGCTCATGCCGTTCACACCCAAATTGACATGCACAAACTCTACGGCGGTGTGGTGCCGGAATTGGCCAGTCGCGACCATATCCGTCGTGTGATTCCGTTGGTTGAAAAGGTTTTAGAAGAAGCCGGTAAAACAAAAGAAGACCTTGATGCCATTGCCGTAACGCAAGGCCCTGGACTTGCCGGTGCGCTTTTAGTGGGTGTGAGCGTTGCACACGCCCTTGCCTATTCTTTAGACATTCCTGTGATTGGCATCCATCACATGGAAGGTCACTTGTTAGCCAATTTATTAGCCGACCCCGCTCCCCAATTCCCCTTCATTGCCCTCTTGGTCTCAGGTGGTCACACACAGATTATGAAAGTGACGAAGTTTGGCGACTATGAACTCTTGGGCGATACGTTGGATGATGCGGTGGGCGAAGCCTTCGACAAAACGGCGCAGCTTTTAGGCATGTGCTATCCGGGTGGCCCCGCCGTTTCTGCGTTAGCCGACAAGGGTGTCAGTGGCGCCATTGATTTGCCGCGTCCCATGCTGCACTCGGGCAACTTGGACATGAGTTTTTCAGGCTTGAAAACCGCTGTTTTAGCCGCTGTTAATAAAGCAGAAGACCCCAACGACGAAACCTTCCGTCAAAATTTGGCCCGAGCCTTTGTGGATTCTGTTGTAGATGTTTTAGCCGCCAAAGTTGTCAAAGCCATGAAAACGCACCACATGAAGACCTTGGTGGTTGCTGGCGGCGTTTCTGCCAACAAGCAACTTCGCAATCGCTTGGTTTATGAAATGCGAAAGCGTGGCATGGAGGTGTTCTTCCCGCCCATTAAACTTTGCACGGATAACGGTGCCATGATTGCAACGGCGGGCCTTGAGCGCATCAAGCACATGAGTGAAGAAGAAATTGCCAAACACTTTAAAAACTTAAAGTTCGGTGTCAAACCTCGCTGGCGATTAAAAGACGCCGCAGGCGACATCCATTAAAGGAAAACGGTGCAGATTGAATTATCAACTTGCACCGTTTTTTCTTAACTAGGCCTCTTTTTCGTTGGCGCAATCAACGGGTTTTGCACCTAATTTCTCGGTTAACACCGAGGAAGCTATTTTGACGATAAAGCCGCGGCGGCCGCCATTGATATAAATTTGCGGCACTTCCAAAATGCTTTCTTGGACATAGACCGGCATACGTTTACGAGTGCCAAAGGGTGACGTACCACCCACTTGATAACCGCTATTGCGTTGGGCTTGCTCAGGCTTACAAGGCGCAATGTGCTTTACGCCAATTTGTCGAGCCAAATTCTTTGTGCTTACCTCGCAATCCCCATGCATCAAAATCACTAAGGGATTGGCATGTTCATCTTCCATGATAAGCGTCTTGACGACTTCATGGTGATTAAGACCGAAGGTCTCAGCAACATAGCTCGTACCGCCGTGCTCAACGTACTCGTAAGTCAAAGACTCAAACTCAACTTTATTTTTCTTAAACCATTCAGTTGCTGGCGTTGCACTTTGATGCTTTTCTTTTGCCATCTTTCACTCCCAATTAAAGGCCAGCCGGTAACGGGAAACTAATACGATCCGGCACGCCTTCCAATGTTTCAACAGATTCGGCCCCATGGGTCTTTAATAATTCGATTACTCCTTGAACGAGATGCTCCGGAGCAGAAGCGCCTGCCGTAATGCCGACACGCTCGCAGCTCTCTAACCAAGCCAAATCGATTTCTTCAGCATTATCGATTAAGTAAGCCGTCACGCCCTCTTGTTGAGCGATATCACGCAAGCGCTTCGAGTTAGAACTCGTCACAGATCCGACAACCAACACCGTGTCAACTTGCTTGGCCAATTGTTTAACCGCTTGTTGACGACTTTGGGTGGCATAGCAAATATCGGCTGGCGACAAAGAGCGGATCCCTGGGAACTTTGCTTTAAGCTTAGCAATGATGGATTGCGTCTCATCAACCGACAACGTTGTTTGCGTCACATAACCCACTTTCGTAACATCGGGAACATTAAGTGCCTCAACCTCTTCATCAGAGTAGACGCGATAAATGTTGTCAGGGACCTGACCCACAGTACCGTCGACTTCAGCGTGTCCCTTGTGGCCCACCACAATAACAGTCAAACCGTCTTGGTGCATTTTGATCACTTCACGATGAACCTTCATGACCAAAGGGCAGGCCGCATCGAAAATCATACGAAATTGTCGTTGTGCCGCATAGTCCTTGACTGCTTGAGAGACACCGTGGGCCGAAAGAATGACCGTGGCGTTATCGGGCACTTCTGTTAAATCTTCAACAAAGATGGCGCCCTTGGCTTTTAATTCGTTCACCACCGTTTTGTTATGAACGATTTCATGGCGAACATATAACGGAGCGCCGTACTTTTGAAGCGCACGTTCAACAATTGCAATCGCGCGGTTAACACCGGCACAAAAACCACGGGGTTGAGCTAAAAAAACTTTCATGATGAGTCAACAATAGAAAACTGACACACTGACTGCGACAAAACTGAATCCCTTGTTAAGGAATTTTTTTCTGTCAGTCAAAACGAGTAAAGTTTAGCGCAAAAGGCTGTTTTTCAGACAACGAAACACAGAAATCTCAAATTTTCTTTCAATTTTCATTGACGCGAGGGATGAACAAGCCTATACTGCATCGAACCAAAGCCCTGAGAATACGGTGTTTTAACAAAATTGCAGAAAGATTTGCGTCATGCATTGTATCTGCGTATAATGTCACACACTGTTTTCCCACCGAGGTGGATAACTTCGGATGGGTTTGTTTTGTTTAATTTTTTGAACGGAGTTAGCGATGGCACGAGTGTGTCAAGTCACCGGCAAAGCGCCGATGGTCGGCCACCGCGTTTCTCACGCAAACAACAAGACGAAGCGTCGCTTCATGCCCAATCTTCAATATCGTCGTTTTTGGGTTGAAAGCGAAAACCGTTGGGTTCGTTTGCGTTTGACGGCGGCAGGTCTCCGTACGGTCGACAAGCTCGGCATTGATGCGGTCTTAGCGGATCTCCGCGCCCGCGGCGAAATCTAATAGGAGTTCACCATGGCAAAGGGTAACCGTGAAAAGATCAAGTTAGAATCGACCGCAGGTACGGGTCACTTCTATACGACGACCAAGAACAAGCGCACGAGCACGGGCAAGATGGAAATTTCCAAGTATGACCCGGTTGCACGTAAGCACGTTGTTTACAAGGAAACGAAGCTCAAGTAATTGAGTTCAGTTTTCGAAAAAAGCTCGGATTTCCGAGCTTTTTTCATGCCTGCGACTTTTGCAGAATTAATACTTCAATTGGCCTTTGGCTTTTGCCGGCAACCCAGCCATCCAGGAAAACTGAGCTTCGTGACGATTCTTAAAATCACGAATGGCATCCAAGTCTTTCATCGTTGCACCAAGCATGTCCAAACCTTCAAGGATCATGTGTTGATGACGCTCCCCGATTTCAAAGCTCCAAGTTCTCTCTCCATCCGAAATGGTGCGATGCGCCACATCAATCGTCAATGCTTTCGCTCCACGACCGACGGCTTCAAAAATCTCTTCCGACACTTCAGGCGTGACTTTGGCGGCCAAAAGACCATTATTGAAGCAGTTGGAATAGAAAATTTCACCAAACCCCGTGGCAATCACAACGCGGAACCCCATCTGCATCAAACCCCATACGGCATGCTCACGAGAAGAACCACAACCGAAGTTGGGCCCTGCCACGATAATCTTGGCATCTTTATATTCCGGCTGATTAAAAAGGCAATCCTCACGCAATTGACCTTGAGCGTCATAACGCATATTAAAAAACGTACCACGAGCCAAACCCGACTTATCAATACCACGCAAGAATTGCTTGGGCATGATTTGATCGGTATCGCAGTTGTCGATCGGCAAAGGAACAGCGACCGATGTTAACGTAACGAGTTTTTCCATGGTCTTACTCCTTCTTCGCAAGTTCGCGCCAATCGCAAATAACGCCCATCACCGCAGCCGCTGCTGCCATTTGAGGGCTACCCAAGTGTGTGTGACTGCCTCGGCCTTGACGGCCTTCGAAGTTGCGATTCGTGGTTGACACGCAACGCACTCCCGCATCTAAAACATCATCATTCATGGCCAAACACAAGGAGCAACCGCTCTTTCGCCATTCAAACCCTGCGTCTTTAAAAATCTTATCCAGTCCCAGGGCTTCGGCTTGACGACGCACCCACATCGAACCCGGCACCACCTGTGCTCTGACATGAGAAGCCACTTTGCGGCCTTTCAAAATTTCAGCCGCGGCCATTAAGTCAGAAAGTCTTGCATTGGTGCACGAACCGATAAAGACGTGCTCAATCTTCGTACCTTCGAGGCACTTCCCCGCTTCTAAACATTGATAAGCGAGAGCTCGCTTAGCAGCTTCCTTGTCTTGAACATCTGCAAAACTTTCCGGCATCGGAATTGCCTCATCAATCGCCACCACTTGATCCGGACTCGTGCCCCAAGTAATCATCGGCGAGAGGGTTGATGCATCGATCTCATACACCGCATCAAACGTTGCGTCAGAGTCGCTCTTGAGCGTCTTCCAATAAGCGTTAGCTTGAGACCATTGGTCATCACTCATTCCCAGGGCATGGTTCTTAACCCACTCCACGCTCTTAGCATCGGGCGCAATCAACGCACCTCGGGCACCAGCTTCCACCGTCATATTGCAAAGCGTCATACGACCTTCGATGTCTAATGTATCAACGGCGCTGCCTTGGTATTCGACGACGTGACCTAAAGCTCCCCTGGCGCTTAAGGTACGCATCACCATTAATGCCAAATCTTTTGGCGTTGCGCCTGATGGCAATTGTCCGTCGATTTTCACAAGCATCGTTTTTGCCAAACGATAAACCAAGGTTTGCGTAGCTAAAATGTGCTCAATCTCAGACGTACCGATCCCAAAAGCCAAAGCGCCCAATGCACCGTGCGTAGTTGTGTGACTGTCACCGCAAATGACCACCATCCCCGGTCGCACCAAACCTTGCTCATCCATTAAGACGTGTTCAACGCCTTGATAAGGGTCGTTTGCACCATAAAAGGCTTTAATGCCATACCTAGAACAATTTTTCTCAAGATTGGAGGCTTGAATGGCGCTCGCCTCATCAACAATCACTCGAGGCGACACGTCGGCCGAAGGAATAATATGATCAACCACACAAAGGTGAGAGTCCGGAGAGAAAACGCCAATGTCTCTGTCGACTAAACCCGCAAAAGCTTGTGGGCTAGTGTATTCATTGGCAAAGTGAGCATCGACGTAGAGCAAAACGGTATCGTTATCGATGGTTTTGACCGTATGCGAGCGAACGATTTTTTCGTACAACGTTTGAGCCGGCATACACACTCCTCAATATTAATGTTTCTGCGTTTGGCCGTAATCGGCAGGAAGGTAACGTTTGCGCGTTTTCAAAACCACCCACCAGCAAATACTGACCATCACGCCACAAAAGAGCAACACCAAATCATACTTCCATGCGCTCCCCATCACAATAGGCACCCAGAAGGCTGCACAGAACGCAAAAGCAGAAGTTTGAAAAAATTGTTGAATGCTTGCTGCCATGCCCCGATTTTTTGGGAAATAGTCTAAGTTGTAGACCGTTAAAATCGGTCGTTCAATGGACATGGCAATGCTATAGACAATGGGCGCAACAAGGCACCACGGATAGGGAACATCATAGAAATAGTTGAGCGCCACACCAACAATGCCTGCAATATACATCGTGATAATTTGCGAGAGCATGGTTCGGGCGTCACCTAAACGGCGAGTGAGCCACGTGCAAACCACCGATCCCATCACGGAAAAACCAATCAAAGGAATCATGAGGTAACCGAAATCCGTTACCCCCATCTTCATAATATTCTCAACGTAGTCTGGGGCGCCGGCAGAAAAGAGAATGCTCCCCATGAAGATAAAGCCATTACAAAAGACGCCTGCCGTAAAGGCGGTGTTTTTCATGGCACCGGCATAGCTCTTAACCAACGGTTTAACCCGAAAGGGCTGACGTTGATCTTCAGGGTGCGTTTCTTTTAAGAAACAGAGGCTCATCAAAGCAATACTTAAAGCCAATACAGCCAAAAACCAAAAAACAAAACGCCATCCGGCCAACACCACAATCCAGCCCCCGATAATGGGGGAAAAAACCGGAGCTAACGCAAAAATGATGGCAATCAGACTCGTTAATTCTTGTGCTCGGATATCATCGTAGAGGTCTCGTGTGATGGCCATTGCTAAAACGGCGCCACCCGAAGCAAAAAGACCCATCAAAATACGGGCAATCACAAACGTGGTGTAATTGGGACTTAAGGCGGCCAAAATACTGGCTAGGGCGTAAATCACTAAGCCCCACACCATCACTTTTTTTCGACCGAATTCATCTGAAACCGCCCCAACGAAAAGCGATGAAAACGCAAACGCCATCAAGTAGGTCGAAAGCGTTTGATAGCCCATTACTTCACTCACACCAAACTCCTGCCCGATCTGCGAGAGACCTGGCATGTAGGTATTGGCTGAAAATGGTCCAATCATGGAACACGTTGCCAATAAAAAGGCGAGTGACTTGGGAACTTTAAACATAAAAAAAGGCAGAAATTGATTCTTCCTGCCTTAATCGTAACACTAAGCGTTAGAGATTTTCGCCCGCATCGTCATTCTTTTGGTCAGATTCGACTTCAGGTTCTTCACGCTCTACTTGAGGTTTGCGACGCTCAAGCACAGCACCGAAGAAGCCGTCAGTTCCGCTTTGATGCGGTGCCATTACGAAGTACGGAGCTTCGTTTTGCGTGCATTGGGGTAAAGAGACGCCTTGCTTACCTAAAACATCAATGGCATTAACTAACACAAAGTCAGGATGAGCTTCTAAGAAGCTTTCCACCACACCTTGGTTTTCTTCACGCAACAATGAGCACGTGGCGTAAACCAAACGACCACCGTCTTTGACCAAACGGCTTGCGCTATCTAAGACATTTTTTTGAATCTCATTGATACGAGCCAATTCGTCTTCACTCATGCGCCACTTCAAGTCGGGGTTACGACGAAGCGTGCCCGTGCCCGAGCAAGGCGCATCGACCAACACACGGTCAAATTTGCCGACCAAGCGCTTTACACGCGTATCACGTTCGGTTTTAATAGCGATCGGGTGCACGTTACTTAAACCCGCACGACGCATACGAGGCGTCATACCGGCCAAGCGCTTTTCGTTGACGTCAAAAGCATACAAACGGCCCGTTGAACGCATCAAAGCACCCAAAGCCAAGGTCTTACCGCCGGCACCGGCGCAAAAGTCGCAGACCATCTCGCCTCGACGCGGTTGCACCAAACGAGCGATTAACTGACTGCCCTCATCCTGTACATCAATCTTGCCTTCACGATAAAGGGGCCAACTCGTTAAACCGGGCTTTGTCGTCAAACGCACGCCGTCCGGAGACAAGGGCGTTTCAAACGCTTCAACACCGTGTTCGGCCAAGGCATCTAAAACTTCTTCACGCTTGGCTTTAAGTAAATTCACACGAAGGTCAAGCGGAGCACCTTCCTTCATGGATTCAAACAAATCATTAGCCCCTTCACCAAATTGCTTATTCAAGCGATCAAAGAGCCAGAACGGCAACTCGGACTGCACCAAGGCCGTTGCGTTTTCTACCTTACTGCGCAAAATGTTATCTAAAGGTTGAGCGTCGTTGCCCACGGTCTTGGCATCTAACGCATCGCGACCATAAATACGTGCTAAAGCCACCATAGCGGTTAACTTCGGTGCACGAGCAGGCACGATCGGCTTCATTTGCCAAGAGATGGATGACAAGTGACGCAACGTATAGAAAATGGCTTCTGCAATCATGCTGCGGTCACGAGAACCCAACTTATGATTGTTGCGGAAGAACTTACTCATCAAAACATCGGCCGGACCATCAAGACGCAAAACAGAATCCAATGCTTTACCCAATTCTTCAACAATCAAACCGGTTACACGGGGACCGCCACTACGAGATTGGCGACGCGTTGGATCGAATTGAGCACCGGCGGCACGTTGACGATCGGCTTTTGTCATTGAACGAGCCTCTTGTAATTGACGCATGCGAGCCGTGCGTTGACGATCGGTCAAACGACGAGGAGAGCCTTGACGAGAACCGTAAGATTTTTTCTTCTCAAACATGATTACTTGTTACCAAAAAGGGTTAAAGACAAAGCCGTCTCGTTATCCATCACAGCGCGTTCATTTTCATAACGCACCTTACCGCTCACGCAAGCCTTGACGGCGCGAGCATAAATTTGATGTTCATAAACCAAGACGCGATCGGCCAAAGCGTGTTCGTCGTCCGTGGGCAACACAGGCACCACGGCTTGAGCAATGATGGCACCCCCGTCTAACGCCGCCGTCACAAAATGCACCGTTGTACCGTGCACTCGAACACCGGCATCAATGGCACGTTGGTGCGTATCCAAGCCCTTAAAGGAAGGCAAAATCGCCGGATGAATATTTAAGATCTTGCCCGGGAAACGATCCACGAAACCGGCCGTCAAAATGCGCATAAAGCCCGCGAGCACGATCAAATCAGGCTCATAGGCAGAAACGGCTTTATAGAGCTCTTCTTCAAACGCTTCTCGCGTTTCAAAAAGCTTATGATCGATCACTTTCGTGTCGATCCCATAACCGGCAGCCAATTCCAACCCCTTGGCATCAGGACGATTGGAAATCACACCCACGATCTTGGCATCGATCGTCTTTTCCCAATCTTCACGTAAGGCGGTTTCTTGGATGGCCAAGAAATTGCTACCACGCCCCGAAATCAACACGACAATTTTTTTCATGAAAAATTTCCAAAATAATGAAATTTAAAAATACCTAAAAAAGCCTTATCTTCAGGCCAAATTAACCTGCTAATTTTAGCATGACGAGCCTCGTATTCGAGAATATTCCCTATTTTTGCTCCCCTCATTCAAAGAGCTCTCGTGCAACTCTCATCGGACAGTATTTCGGACCGCACATACTGCAAAAATGCGTCTCATCGGCCCCCTGCCCAGATAAAGTTTGAGCCTTTCCCAAACGAGCTTTTTCAGAATCAAGAGCCAATTGATACTGATCGTTCCAACGAAACTCAAAACGCGCCAAACTCATCAGTACATCACGAATAGGTGCACCAGCAATGCCTTTAGCAATATCGGCCGCATGAGCAGCGATCTTAAAAGCAACCATGCCTTCACGCACATCATTGGCATCGGGTAATCCCAAATGTTCCTTAGGCGTCACACAACAAAGCATTGACGTCCCTGCAGCACCAATAACCGTTGCTCCAATGGCTGCCGTGATGTGATCGTAACCTGCACCAATATCACTTACCAAGGGACCTAACGTGTAAAAAGGCGCTTCTTTGCACCAACTATCTTCGAAGGTTTGATTGACCTGAATTTTCTGATACGGAATATGACCTGGCCCCTCAATCATTACTTGAACACCAGCCTCATAGGCACGAGAAGCTAATTCACCTAACGTTTTAAGCTCGGCCATTTGCGCAGCATCATTTCCATCAAATAGACTTCCCGCCCTCAATCCATCGCCCAACGACAATGTAATGTCGTAGCGCAAAGCAATGTCTAGAAGTTCATCAAAATGAGTGTAGAGAAAGTTCTCTTTGCTTTTTTTCATCATCCAAGACGCTAATAACCCACCACCTCGACTCACGATCCCCGTCAATCGATTTTTTGTTAAAAGAACGTGGTCATGCAAAACGCCGGCGTGAATCGTCATATAGTCCACGCCTTCCTTGGCTTGACATAGCATTGTTTCTCTAAACACATCCCAACTCAGACTCTCAATTTGTCCATTGACCCGCTCAAGTGCTTCATAAATGGGAACAGTCCCCAAGGGAACGGGGCAAGTGCGCAAGAGTTGCTGACGAATTGCAAGTATGTCTTTACCAATGGAGAGATCCATTACCGTATCGGCACCTGCCCAAAGGGCTGTCTTTAGCTTTTCTACTTCAGAAAAAATGTCACTCTTAGCGCTATCTGATGCGCCGATATTAGCGTTAACTTTCGTATGAAAATGCTTCCCGATGATCATGGGTTGAGCTTCCGGGTGACAAAAATTCATCGGAATGACAGCCCGTCCACAGGCAACTTCTTCACGAACAAAGTCTTCTGTCACAAAAGGTGCGTCCAAGTAGGATTTAAGAAGACGCTCCAACTTCTCATCCCTTAACGTATGCACTTCCTGTGCAAAAACATCTCTCATTCGATTTTCTCGCACAGCAACATATGCCATCTCTGGCGTAATGATGCCCGCTTTGGCACTTTGCAATTGGGTTTGACTACCTGGCAGGGGACGATCTCGCTTGACAATGGGTGTATTGTCAAAAAAGTGACCCGTGACATCGTTGGTGTAAAACGTGGGATTGGCACGCCTGCCAAAACAGTTGGGCGTTGACTGTTGATCAATTGCTCGAAAAGGAACCGATTCACCCAATCGTGTTGATTGATAAACACGTCGACCGCAAAGGGATTGTTTTGTCTTAAACGACAAAAGGGACGCTGCTGTATTCATTGTTGCTCCATCTTTTGGGAAAAATACAAGCTGCGCAAAAGAATTGACAAGACTGGCAAGATAAATAGTCATCTCCTTGCAAGAGGAAAAGTCATGTTGTCAAACGTTTCGCGCCGCAAGTCTTAACTTGATCCGCTCATTAAGAGTATTTCTCAACAAAAACCAAAGTCTTTGTACCTCTAACGTTCGAATCAGAGTATATCGCTATCAAAGCACTGACAGAAAGCTTTTTCTTCTCGTAACAGAATTGCCACAAACTAAGCACAATCAATTGGTTTGTAATGTCTTTCTTTGGTAAAATTCGCTGTTTAAAAAATTCATATTGATTGTGATTTGAGATGAAAGTTTTTCGAGGCGTTCCTCATCATTTGAGAAAAGTTGACTGTGCCGTTGCAATCGGCAATTTTGACGGTGTGCATCGTGGTCATCAAGCCCTTTTGCAAGAAGTGGTGATGGCCGCTAAAGATCGTGCCCTCATGCCCTGTGCAGTCACGTTCGAACCTCATCCCAAAGAAGTCTTTCCCCATGGTCATGAAGTTTTGCCGCGTGTGAACAACTTGCGAGACAAAACAATTGACATCCTCAATTGCGGCATCAGCCGAGTCCACTACCTCAATTTCAATGAACGTTTGGCGCGCATGACACCTCGTCAGTTTTGCGAAGAAATTTTGGTTGAGGGTTTGCACGCCCGTTGGGTAACGGTTGGCGAAGATTTCCATTTTGGCTACAAAGGCCAAGGCACCGTGAAAGACTTAAAGGCGCTCGGCAAAGAATTAGGTTTTGAGGTTTGGGTGACACCCACGCTTTTTCACGGTACGGAACGCATTTCAAGTACCCGTTTACGTCAAGCCCTCGCTCAAGACGATCTTTATGAAATCACACAACTTTTGGGGCACCACTACCACATCACCGGTCGCATCGTTCATGGTCAAGAATTGGGCCGAAAACTGGGTTTTCCGACAATTAACATGGACTGCATCCCCGTCAACAAATTGGGCGAACCTGCGATTCACGGTGTGTACGCCGTCTTTGTTCACGGCTTAAGCCCCTTTCCGTTGGGCGGTGTGGCAAGCGTGACGTGTCGACCGACCGTTACCGAAGGATTACCGAAAAAATATTTACTTGAAACCCATATCTTTGACTATCACGAAAGTTGTTATGGGAAGATAGTACGCGTTGAATTTATCGAGAAGTTGAGAAACGATCAAAAGTTTGACAACCTCGAGCAACTTAAAGCCGCCATTAATGCCGACGCTCAAAAAGCACGATCAATCGTTGGCATGGCGCAAGCAGACGTGGAGTTGACGGACTATTACGGTCCGAACTTCGGTCTGGTTTAACTTTTTGTTTAACTAACCTTGAAGAGTCCGAGGGGACCAAGGAGAACATTTATGGCACAAGCTGACCAAGAACAAAAATACCCGCTTAATCTGCCCGATACGGCATTCCCGATGCGTGGCAACTTACCCGCACGTGAACCGGGCTGGATTAAAGAGTGGCAAGAAAAGGACGTCTACGGCGCCATTCGTAAGGCTCGTAAAGGCCGCAAGCACTTCATTTTGCACGATGGCCCTCCGTACGCTAACGGTGATCTTCACTTAGGTCACGGTGTCAATAAGGTTCTCAAAGACATTATTTTGAAGTCGCGTACCTTGATGGGTTACGACGCTCCGTACGTGCCGGGCTGGGACTGCCACGGCATGCCGATTGAAATTCAAATTGAAAAACTCTACGGTAAGAACCTCCCGATCGTGGAATTGCAAGCCAAGGCCCGTCAATACGCTCACGAACAAGTCGCCAAACAAAAGGCCGGTTTCCAACGCATGGGCGTTTTGGGTGATTGGGACGATCCGTACTTGACGTTGCGCTTTGATACGGAAGCCGCACAAATTCGAGTGCTCGCCAAATTGATGGAAAAGGGTTATGTTTACCGTGGCTTAAAGCCTGTGAACTGGTGCTTTGACTGCCAATCCGCATTGGCCGAAGCCGAAGTTGAATATAAGGACATCAAAGGCCCGATCATTGACGTGGCTTTCCCCTTATCTTCTGAAGATCAAGAACGTGTTGAAGGCATCTTTAACCATAAGCTTGATAAGCCTTGCTATACGGTTATTTGGACGACGACGCCTTGGACAATTCCGTCTAACCAAGCCCTTAACATGCATCCGGAATTGGATTACGCCTTAATTGATTGTGGCGACCGTTACTTGGTACTTAACGACAAGTTAAGCGAAGACGCTTTAAAGCGCTACGAAATGACGGGCAAGATTGTTGCCACTGCCAAGGGTGAAGCCTTTGAAGGTGTGCGTTTCATGCATCCGCTCTCCAAGATGGATAAGGGCTATGAGCGCTTCAGCCCTGTGCTTTTGGCCGACTACGTGGACGCCACGGCCGGTACAGGTATCGTTCACGCCGCTCCCGCTTACGGTGTGGAAGACTTTAACGTCTGCAAGAAGTACGGCATGACCAATGATGAGATTTTGAATCCCGTCATGGGCAATGGCGTCTACGCAGACTGGTTGCCGCTTTTTGCCGGTATGCACATCTGGAAGGCCAACCCCGTTATCACGGAAAAGTTGAAAGAATCCGGTAACTTGCTCTTCTTAGGTAGCCAAGAACACAGCTACATGCACTGCTGGCGCCACAAGACGCCCTTGATCTACCGTGCCACGAGCCAATGGTTCGTTCGTATGGATAAGAGCGTCGAAGACTCCCGTCCCGCTATCGGTACGGAACAAGAAAAGAGCTTGCGCGAATTGGCCTTAGAAGGCGTTGAAGCGACGAAGTTCTACCCGAGCTGGGGTTACAACCGTTTGCACGCTATGATTGCCAACCGCCCCGACTGGTGTATCTCCCGTCAGCGTAACTGGGGTGTTCCGTTGCCCTACTTTACGAATAAGGCCACGGGTCAATTGCATCCGCGCACGTTAGAAATCATGGAAGAAGTCGCCAAGAAGGTTGAACAAGGCGGCATCGAAACGTGGACACAAGCCAAGGCTGAAGACTTTATGCCGGCTGAAGAAGCCGCACAATACGACAAGACCACGGACATCTTGGACGTGTGGTTTGACTCCGGTTCCACGCACGCCACTGTTGTTCGCGGCTCTCATAAGGAAAAGCTTGACTTCCCGATCGACCTTTACTTGGAAGGTAGCGACCAACACCGCGGTTGGTTCCACTCCTCCTTGTTGATCGGCGCTATGCTCGATAACCGCGCTCCGTACAAGGCATTGCTTACGCACGGCTTTACGGTTGACGAACACGGTCGCAAGATGAGTAAGAGCTTGGGCAACACCGTCTCCTTAAATGACGCCACGAAGGCCTATGGTGCAGAAATCTTGCGCTTGTGGGTGGCTTCGACGGACTACTCCGGCGAATTGAGTTTCGGTAAGACCATTGTCAAACACGTCACCGACAGCTATCGTCGTATCCGTAACACGTTGCGCTTCTTGTTGGCCAACACGAGCGACTTTGATATCACCAAAGACGCCGTGGCCTTTGAAGACATGATTGAGCTTGACCGCTGGGCCATCGCTCGCATGGCTCAAGTTCAAAAGGAAGTGATTGCGCTTTACGAAAGTAACGACTTCCACCCGATCGTCACGAAGTTGCAAAACTTCGCCAGCGACGACTTGGGCAGCTTCTATTTGGACATCTTAAAGGACCGCCTCTACACGACCGCCACGACGGGCTTGGCTCGCCGTTCCGCTCAAACGGCCCTTTGGTACATCACGGCGGCTTATCTTCGCTTGATGGCTCCGATTTTGTCCTTTACGGCCGAAGAGGCGTTTGCCATCTTTGAACCGGGCAAGTCCATGACGATCTTCACGGAAGAATTCTTTGATCTTCCCACGATCGACAATGCCGAAAGCTTGTTGGCCAAGTGGGAAACGGTTCGTGCTGTTCGTACGGATGTTCAAAAAGAAATCGAAACGTTGCGCTCTGAAGGTAAGGTCGGTTCCTCCTTACAAGCTGAAGTCGACATCTGCGTCAATGACGTTGAGTTCGATGCGCTTGAGAGCTTGGGCGACGAATTGCGCTTTGTGATGATCACGAGCCGCGCAACGCTCACCAAGGGCGAACGTGCCATCACCGCCCACGCAAGCAACGCTCAAAAGTGCGCTCGTTGCTGGCACTACGTGGATACGGTAGGCGGCAACGCCGATCACCCGACGCTTTGTGCTCGTTGCGCCGACAACTTGTTCGGTGCCGGTGAAACGCGTCGCTTTGCCTAATTTGTCATTTATCCTATGACGAATCAGTCTATGGAAAAAAACTCCACCCAAGGTTTAATCCCCTGGGTGGGGTTTTCTTTAATCATCGTTATCCTCGATTTTCTCTCCAAGTCGTATTTTGAAACTCAATACTATTTGGGAGAGTCGCGTCCGATCACGTCCTTTTTTAATCTGGTATTAGCTCATAACACCGGAGCTGCGTTCTCCTTTTTGGCCGCGCATGACGGCTGGCAACGCTATTTCTTCATTGTGATTGCTGTCGTTGCCGTGACTTTTTGCCTTTTCTACATGAAGCGCCACTTAGAGGAACGCCTTTTGTGTTTGTCCTTATCCATGATTATGGGTGGTGCATTAGGTAACGTCATCGATCGTATAATCTATGGTTATGTGGTTGATTTTTTAGATTTTCATTACATGTACTGGCATTGGCCGGCATTTAACTTTGCCGATATTGCCATTGTGCTCGGTGCAGGTTTAATGATTTTGGAAAGTTTTACGGGGCGTCGCTCTTAAGTACGGAATCACTATGCTCTCTGGTCGCAAAATTGTTTTAGGTGTTACGGGTTCCATCGCGGCTTACAAAGCCTGTGAACTCTTGCGCCTTTTAATCAAGAAAGGGGCTCAATGCTCGGTGATCATGACCGAAGAAGCCCAACGTTTTATTACCCCGCTCACCTTTAAAGCCTTAGGCGCTCAAGAAGTCTTCACAAGTGACTGGAATCAGGCCACGAGTGCCATCCCTCACATTGAGGCCACTCGTGATGCTGCCCTATTGTTGGTAGCACCGGCAACCGCCAATATCATGGCAAAAGCGGCACAAGGCATTGCGGACGATTTATTAAGTTCAGCTATTTTGGCCGCTCGTTGCCCTGTTGCTTTTGCCCCGGCAATGAATACCTTCATGTGGCATAACCAAGCCACGCAACGAAACGTAGCGCAACTCACCCAAGACGGCGCCTTAATTATCGGACCCGCCGCCGGTGAACAAGCTTGCGGCGATGTGGGTGGCGGTCGAATGCTCGAGCCTCGTGAAATTATTGAACTCATGCAAGGGGCTTACGTTCCTCGCATTCTTGATCGATGCCGTGTATTGATCACTGCCGGCCCCACCTATGAACCGATCGACCCCGCTCGTGGCATTACGAATCGCTCGTCCGGTAAACAAGGATTTGCGATTGCCAAAGCCGCGGTTTTAGCGGGCGCAGAAGTCACGCTCATTGCCGGCAAGACCTCGTTACCGACGCCCGCCTCCGTGCGTCGCATTGACGTTTTAACGGCTGACGAAATGTACGATGCCGTGATGGATGAAGTCTCGCAACACGAAGTCTTTATTTCTGTTGCCGCAGTATCGGACTGGCGCGTTGCCAATCCGTCGAATCAAAAGATTAAGAAAGAAATGGGCGTAGTGCCGCAAATCTCCTTTGCCACCAACCCTGACATTTTGGCAACCGTTGCCAATCTTGAAAATCCGCCCTACTGCGTGGGCTTTGCCGCAGAGACGGAAAACTTAATTGAAAACGCCCGTGCTAAAGTGGTGCGTAAGAACGTGCCCTTAATTGTGGCCAATTTGGTCGAAGACGCGATGAATCAAGACACCAACAGTGTCGCTTTCGTTGAAAAAGATTCTGCTGTCACGTTGCCCAAGGCTAGTAAAGAGCACATTGCTTTAGCACTTATTAAGAAAATTGCCAGCGAGGTCAATTGATATGGCTGACTCACGCTTTAATCCCGAATCGCTTGAACCGAAAAACGGTGACTTTGCTAAGTTTATTGAGGATCTCAATAATCAAAACACTAAGGTATTAAAAGCGTTACAGGTCAATGATGCAAAAGCCTCTGACGCCTTTGGTGTTCAAACCAAAACGGAAGAACCCTTTAGTCGTCTCGAGCCGCACCCAGTGATGCCGGTACCGAGCCCCTCGAGAGTGTCCAAGCAAACCGTCAAAAAGGTGATGCCGATTTGGATTTTATTTGCGTTTTTGATCATCTTTGTCGGGATGTTCACGGGCGACGAGAGCATCATCATGAGTGGCTTTTTCTTAGCCTTTATTACCATCTTTGTGGGTGGTATTTTGTCCAACATTTTAAGTAAACGAAAAAGATAACAAAGGAAATCACCCATGCGTGTTGATGTAAAAATTTTAGATGAGCGCTTAAAGGCTCAAATGCCCTCTTATGCAACGGAAGGCTCTGCCGGTCTTGACCTTCGTGCCATGCTCGACGAACCCTTGACGTTGCAACCGGGCGAAACCAAGCTCATCAAGACGGGTTTGGCGATTCACTTAGCTGATGCAGGCTACGCCGCCATGATTCTTCCCCGTTCGGGCTTAGGTCATAAGCACGGCATCGTTTTGGGTAACCTCGTGGGTTTGATTGACTCTGACTACCAAGGCGAATTAATGGTCTCGACGTGGAACCGTGGTCAAAGCGCTTTTACGATTGAACC
Organism: uncultured Sutterella sp.; assembly: GCA_905206345.1. Classification (GTDB taxonomy): domain Bacteria; phylum Pseudomonadota; class Gammaproteobacteria; order Burkholderiales; family Burkholderiaceae_F; genus Aphodousia. The sequence goes on from CAJLGW010000030.1 coordinate 20,347, forward strand.
GATGGAGCGCATTGCGCAGTTGGTGGTTGTACCTGTCGTTCAAATGCAAATGAACGTGGTGGATGATTTTGAAGCCTCTGCGCGAGGTGAAGGCGGGTTCGGTTCGACCGGCAAAAAGTAACAAACCGCTCAAGAATCGAGTAGGCGGTAGGGTTGCCCCGTCCGCCTCTCACAACACCGTACGTGCGG
>CAJLGW010000031.1 GCA_905206345.1 uncultured Sutterella sp.
AGAAAATGATACATTAAATCCTTTGCCAATGTCTATTGGAAAATCTGGGTTTAATTTGACGACATCACTTCAAGAAATAGCCCAGATTCGTTTTCGGATCTGGGTTATTTTTTTTCTCAAACCATTTCGACTATCACAACGTTTCTCTGTTTTTCCCACCAAACCATTCGAAAATCGTCCCTTCCGTGGGAAAAACAGGACTTCTACTTTTAACTGATACAAAAGACTTTCGTCACTTTTGCCACCAAACTCCCCAAAATTGGCCTGTTTGGTGGCAAAAACCAAGAAACTTCCCTTTTGAAACCCTCAAACAGCGACACCTACGAAGCGACTTCTAACTGACTTTTTGCAATTCCCCCACGAAACTCCCTAAAAAACGTCACTTCCGTGGGGAAAATCACTATTTCTTCATTTTCATCTGCACAACCAGCGCCCTACTCACGTCAATAATTTCTTGTAAATCAAATAGTTAAAACAATCGAGTAGAAACTAACGTTTTTCATTATTAGGGTTATCCCTTGCTTTTGATGAAAAATTATGCATTTTTTGGGTGACTTTCCTCATTTTTGCCACCAAACTCACAAAGCAAGCACTATCGGCTTATTGCTTTGGCGATTTTTACACTCGCAGCATCTTGGATCTGAAAGCACGCGAACTCATCACTTTCACCTGTATTGCTTGTTTGGGCGGTTGCGAAAGTCAATTAAGAGCGCATCGTGCCGGAAATTATTCTGTGGACAATACTCGTCAAGATTTGATTGGTGCATTGGCCATTGCAATGCCTTATATCGGTTTTCCGAGAACATTGAATGCACTTGCGATCGTTAACGAAAAGTAGTTAATTCTCCTACTGGAAGATTTTCTGAATTTCGGAAAATCTTCCAGTAGAAATAACAAAATTCCTCAAATTCACGAGAAATCTGAGGAATTTTGTTTGAAGTGAGTGTCTATTTAAGATTAAAGAACCTTAGACAAGAACGACTTCGTGCGATTGTGTTGCGGATTGCTGAAGATTTGCTCCGGCGTACCTTCTTCAACGACACTGCCACCGTCCATGAAGATAACGCGGTCCCCCACTTCACGGGCAAAGCCCATTTCGTGCGTCACCACCACCATGGTCATTCCTTCGTTGGCCAATTGCTTCATAACGTCCAACACTTCCTTAACCATTTCCGGGTCAAGGGCAGAGGTCGGTTCATCGAACAACAAGGCTTTCGGGCGCATAGCCAAAGCACGAGCAATAGCGACACGTTGCTTTTGACCGCCGGACAGCTGAGACGGATAGGAACCGCTCTTGCTGCGCAAGCCCACCTTGTCGAGCAAGTTCATGGCGATTTCTTCAGCCTTTTTCGGATCCATCTTTCGCACTTGAATCGGAGCAAGGGTCAAATTTTGCAAAACGGTCATGTTCTCAAACAAATTGAAGTGTTGGAACACCATACCGACTTCAGCACGAATGCGGTCGATGTTCTTCTTATCATCAATTTCTTCGCCATCGATATAGATGTGACCATCTGTCGGTGTTTCCAAGTGCGTGATACTGCGCAACAACGTGCTCTTACCCGAACCAGAGGGACCAATGATCACCACCACTTCTTTGGCTTTAATTTCCATGTTGACGCACGGCAAAACCACATGATCACCGTAGGCCTTTTTTAAATTCTTAATTACGATCATTACTTGTATCTCTTTTCAAGGTAAGCCACTAAACGAGTAATCGGGAAGGTCAAGGCTAAGTAAATCAAAGCCACCGCCGTCCAAATTTCCATTGCACCGTAGGTACTGGCAATGATCAACTGACCTTGACGGGTCAATTCTTCAAAGCCAATGACGGAGACCAAAGAAGAGTCCTTCAACATGGCGATAAATTCATTACCAAGCGGCGGAATGATGCGCTTAAAGGCTTGCGGAATCACCACGAATCGCATCGTTTGAGACCAATTCAAACCCAAAGAGCGACCGGCTTCCATTTGGCCCTTATCAATAGAGAGAATACCGCCTCGGAAGATTTCTGCGATGTAAGCACTACTATTGATACTACAAGCCACAATGGCTGCAATGAACGGATCGATACGCGTACCGATTAACATCGGCAACGCAAAATAGATCATAAAAATTTGCACTAAGAGCGGCGTACCGCGCAAGAAGTCCACATAGATCTTTGCGGGAATGCGGAAAATGGCCACACGGGAAATTTGAGCAATCCCGATAAAAAGACCAAAGAGCAAACCTAAGCCCACACTAATGGCCGTAATTTTGAGCGTAACACCGGCTCCGACCAACAAGAGCGGGAAAGAGTCGATGATTAATTGAAAATCAAACATGTCGATGTTTTGCCTTTTCGTTGTTATTGATTATTGGCGAGCGCCAAACCACTTTTGGTAGATCTTGTCATACTCACCATTGGCACGGATGATTTCCATACCCTTATTGAGTTTTTCCAAAAGTGCTTTATTGCCCTTTTTGACACCCATACCGTAATTTTCGGCATCAAAAACTTGATTGACGGTCATTACCGTCTTGTCACCGCGGCGAGCAAGGTAGTAGTCAACAACAGGCTTGTCGTTTAACACGGCCTCACAGCCTAAGTTCTTTAATTCCATGAAGGCTTCGGTAATGCTATTGAATTCCGTTACCTTGGCGCCCTTCACGCGATTGGCAGCCATAGCACCGGTCGTACCGATTTGAGCACAAAGGCGTTGACCTTTCAAGCTCTTTAAACCGTCGTACTTAGCTTGGTCAGCCTTACGAATCAAAATCACCAAACCGGATTGGTAATAAGGACTCGTGAAATCGATACGCGCTTGACGCTCAGGCGTGATCGTCATGGCGGCAGCCGTCACATCAATCACACCGGTTTGCAAAGACGGAATCAATGCATCAAAACCCATATTATGAATTTTGATATCGTCGCCTACGGCCTTGGCCATCGCGCGAATCACATCAATATCGAAGCCCGTGACTTCATGGGTTTGCTCGTCCATAAATTCAAACGGAGCAAAGGTGGCTTCCGTACCGATCGTAATCGTGCCGGCTTGAACACTAAAGGCCATCCCAACGGCAGCTAGTGCCCCCACAATCGTCTTTTTCATGAAAAAATCCTTTCAGTCTGTATTCGAATTGTCTTCGAAATTACTTCTGAGCTCCGAACCACTTCGTGTAAATACGGTCGTATTCACCGTTGGCTTTAACCTTTTCCAAGCCTTGGTTCACGAACTCTTGCATCTTCTTGTTATTCTTTGCCACGGCAATCCCGTAGTCTTCAGCCGACAGGGCTTCAGGCAAACGGTACATTCCTTGAGAGCCACGACGAGCCATATAGTAATCCATCACGGGCTTATCATGCACGACGGCTTCACAACCGCCATTTTGCAATTCTAAGAATGCTTCCGGAGCAGAGTTAAATTCCTTAACGTTTTGACCGGAGAACTTGCGAGCCGTAATGGCACCCGTGGTACCAATTTGTGCGCAGAGCTGTTTACCCTTGACGCTATCAATCGTCGGATACTTCGCCTTGTTGGCTTCACGAACCATCACGGCCAAACCGGATTGATAGTAGGGCTTAGAGAAAAGCACGCGACGAGCACGTTGTTCCGTAATCGTCATGCCACTGATGGCAAAGTCAATGGCGCGCGTTTGCAAAGCCGGAATCAAACCGTCAAACGGCATATTTTGCAACTTGATTTCAACACCTTGGGCCTTACCGATTGCACGGATCAAGTCCATTTCAAAACCAGCCGGTTGATTATTCTCATCCACAAATTCAAACGGAGCAAAAGCCATGTTGGCACCGGCCGTATACACTTCTGCTGCTTGAGCTTGTGCCATCACGCCGGTTGCTGCCATCATCACGGCCATCATCGTTGCTTTAATCTTTAACGTCATTTTGCTCTCCTTGTCGATCCAAGCAAAAATTTTTCTTCTTTATTTCTTCTAAACGCCCCTTTTTAGAACTCTCGGAGTCACTTTTGGCGTCGTGAGGTGAAAGTTTATCCATGCAAGAAAATCGTACAACCTCACAACCGATTGTTTTCATTCATAAAATGTCGAATTGTTTCAACAAAAGGTCGACAAATATTTGCCAAATGCCTATTGTTTTTCGAACATTTCCTTCCAAATAATACTAACCCTTTGAAATTATTAAATAAAGACTCGTTTACACTTAATCGCTCGCATGAGAAGAAAAATAGAGCTTTTTACTTACATCAAATCGCAATGCAAAAAAGGTGTAGGGATTTTTTTCTAATCAAGTTTCTTGATAACTTCTAAAAAGAAAAATAATTTTCTTTACATTTCAATGAATTAGATAGTTCAAAGCCGGAATTCTTTTAATTGACAAGTTTGTATTTTTGTCGACTAAAAAAAAGTTTGAGCTAACTCAAACTTTTAATGGAAAAGTCAGTTTTTCTTAGAGAAAACCGCTTAATTTGAAAAATTTTCAACCCAATTGTTGAAAATCGCCCTATTAAGATTGTTTTGAATGGGAGGAGTTATGCAATTTTTTCATCAAGGCTTGGAATTCATCCTCGGTCATCTTCTCTTTGGCTCGCGAAAAGTACGTGCTAAAGAGCAACTCCAAGCTTCGAGTGACCACTTCTGATGAAGAGCATTGATGAATTTGAGCAAAAGTTTCCAGTCGCTCTGCGTAATGACTCGGAACTTCGATCGCAATGGTTCGGTGCTGCATGGGTGAAACCTCCTTGACTTATTATCCTGTCTCAAGGAGAAAAACTCTTGCCCAAAAGCCCCATGCGTTGATAAAAGCCAAAAGGCTCTTTTGCCTTTACGCCTGATCGTCCTCGATTTCGACCAAAAGGTTGGCGGCAGTCTTTTCTGTCAAGGTATTAATTAGAGTATCAACAGATTCAAGAGGCACATCGAGCAAAAACGTCACGTCCATCCCAAAGTCTTTTTCTAGAATCTGAGCATTCACTGATTCAAATTCACGCAAAGCAATATTGACAAAACGATGCTCTAACGTGATACGAACTTTCTGACAAGGCATTCGCTCTCGAATGGGTAACGACTCAAGTCCTAATTTCGTGAGTCCCTGATAGGCTCTCACCAATCCTCCCGTCCCCAAAAGAATGCCACCGAAATAACGCGTCACAACGGCTGCGACTTCGCCCACTCCACAGTGCAATAGAACCGTGAGCATCGGTCGTCCCGCCGTACCCTTCGGTTCCCCGTCGTCGCTTGCGCCCACCTGAGCGGTGCTTCCGGGCTCACCCGCAACATAGGCCCAACAGTTGTGTGTTGCCGTGGCGTGTTCTTCTCGAATACGTTCGATGAAAGCCTTCGCCTCTTCGGTATTGGTAACACGCGCCATCGTCACGATAAAGCGTGAACGATGAATGATTTCTTCGGCGCGATGAATTTCACCAGGCTTGAGATCGGGGACGTTGTAGACGGTTTGTGCCATTTTGAAAGGTTTGTGCCATTTTGAAATAGAGAAAAAGCGATCCGAAACATCATGTCTCGGATCGCTTTTTTGATCAAGGAATCAAATTCTTACGGAATCCGATTACATCATCGGCATGCCGTCCATGCCGCCCATGCCGGAGGGCATCGGCTTAACATCTTCAGGCAAATCACCAATCATGCAATCCGTCGTCAAGATCAAGCTGGCAACAGAAGCAGCGTTTTGCAAAGCCGTACGCGTCACCTTCGTCGGATCCAACACGCCCATTTCGATCATGTCGCCGTAGGAACTCGTTTGAGCGTTAAAGCCGTAGTTGCCTTCGCCGTTAGCGACAGCGTTCACAACGACGCTGGGTTCGAGACCGGCGTTGGAGACGATTTGACGCATCGGTTCTTCCATGGCACGCAAAACGATCTTGATACCGGCCGTTTGTTCTTCGTTGTCACCCTTAAGACCGGCAACAGCCTTTTGAGCACGAACGAGAGCAACGCCACCGCCAGGAACCACGCCTTCTTCAACAGCAGCACGCGTAGCATGCAATGCGTCGTCAACGCGAGCCTTCTTTTCCTTCATTTCGACTTCGGTAGCAGCACCGATCTTCAACAAGGCAACGCCACCGGCCAACTTAGCCACACGTTCTTGGAGCTTTTCACGATCGTAGTCAGACGTGACAGCGTCGATTTGCGTGCGGATGTTCTTCACACGGGCTTCGATCAATGCAGGATTACCTGCGCCATTGATGATGGTCGTGTTTTCCTTGTTGACTTCGATGCGCTTGGCTTGACCCAAGTGTTCAAGCGTCGTCTTATCCAAGGACAAACCGAGATCCTTCGTGATCAACGTGCCGCCCGTCAAGATGGCGATATCTTCGAGCGTGGCCTTACGACGGTCACCAAAGCCCGGAGCCTTCACAGCGCAGACCTTCAAGATGCCACGCAAGCTGTTAACCACCAACGTAGCCAAAGCTTCGCCTTCCAAATCTTCCGTGATAATCATCAACGGACGACCGGCCTTAGCGACTTGTTCCAAAATCGGCAAAAGGTCACGGATGTTGCTGATCTTTTGGTCGTGCAACAAGATGAAGGGGTTATCCAAAACAGCCACTTGCTTGTCCGGGTTCGTGATGAAGTACGGAGACAAGTAACCGCGGTCAAATTGCATACCTTCGACCACATCCAATTCGTTCTTCAAGGACTTGCCGTCTTCAACCGTGATGACGCCTTCCTTACCGACCTTTTCCATGGCTTCGGCGATGATTTCACCGATTTCCACATCGCTATTGGCGGAAATAGCACCGACTTGAGCAATTTCCTTGGAGGTCGTGACGGGCTTACTGAGCTTCTTCAATTCTTCAACAGCCACAGCCACAGCCTTGTCGATACCGCGCTTCAAATCCATCGGATTCATGCCGGCGGCAACAAACTTCATACCTTCAACCACGATGGCTTGTGCCAAAACCGTAGCCGTCGTCGTACCGTCACCGGCGTTGTCATTGGTCTTGGAAGCCACTTCGCGGACCATTTGAGCGCCCATGTTTTCAAACTTATCTTTCAATTCGATTTCGCGGGCAACCGTCACACCGTCCTTCGTCACCAACGGGCTACCGAAGTTACGATCGAGCACAACGTTACGACCCTTCGGGCCCAACGTGACCTTAACGGCATTAGCCAACGTGTTAATACCGCGAACCATACGGACGCGGCCGTCTTCACCAAAAAGCACTTGCTTAGCAGACATGAGTTATTACTCCAAAAACAAATAAATCGAAATGCAAGAAATTAGCAGAGAACGCCCATGATGTCTTCTTCGCGCATCACGAGGTATTCTTCACCATCAACCTTGACGGTTTGACCAGCATACTTGCCGAACAAAACACGATCACCGACCTTGACATCCATCGGGATCAACTTGCCGGCATCATCACGCTTACCAGGACCGACAGCCAAAACTTCACCTTGATCGGGCTTTTCACCAGCGCTATCGGGAAGAACGATACCGCTAGCGGTAGTACGTTCAACTTCCAAACGCTTGACGATCACACGGTCATGTAACGGACGAATTTGCATTTGATTTCTCCTAACTTTCAATGAAACCTTTTTTACGAAACGCCACATTATCTCTTATCTTGGGCGATTCCATTCATACAGAATTTCGGTACTATTGATAGGAACAATTCCTATGTCCGAAAAATTCCTTCGTATACTGGCATATGTGGGGATACTTTTTCCATTTTCAAGGGCAAAAATGCAAAAAATTCTAAAATTCTCCCTTTTATTGCCGATATTTGCGCTATCCATTTGTTTTTATTCAACAAATTCTTTTTCAGCGCCACAAAAACTGCCGACACCGGTTCAAAAAGCCCTTAAAAAGAGTCACATTTCTTCGCGTCAACTTGCCGTCAGCGTCCGTCCTTTGGATGGCGGTAAAGTGAAATTAAATTGGCGTGCCGCCCAAAAAGTCTCCCCGGCCTCGACCGAAAAAATTATTACAACATTGGCTGCCTTAGAAACCCTTGGCCCCAACTGGCGTTGGCGCACGCAGTATTTGACCGATGAACCGATGGACGATGGTGTGATCGATGGCCCGTTATACATCCGAGGTGGCGGTGATCCCACCTATGTGATTGAACGTCTCTGGCGAGACCTCTCTGCCATGAAAGCCCAAGGGTTAGAAAAAATCCGAGGCGACATCGTGATTGACCGCACGCTTTTTGCGACAGACAAAAATAGTGTTCAATTCGACGAAGAAGTTCACCGCCCCTACATGAAAGAAGCCGATGCCACTTTGATTAACTATCAGGCCGTTACCCTTCACTTTGAGCCTGATTATGAAAAAGGCATTGCCCACATCACGGCAACCCCTGCGCTAAAAGGTTTTGAAGCACCCAAAACCGTGAAACTCGTCTCCACCAACGCCAACTGCGTTGGCTGGCGCCATGCCTTAAAACTCAATCTCAAAAACGAATGGGAGCCCACCTTCGACGGAGGCTTTCCTAAGAGCTGCTCGGCAAAAGATCTTTCCTACATTTTCAGTAACCCGGAAAGTTATTGGCAAGCCTTATTAGAACCTTTACTCGATGAGATGGATATCAGTTGGCGGGGCGATGTTGTCCAAGGCGTCATCCCCGACAAGGCCAATCCGCTTTACACGGCTTACTCCGACGATTTGGTTAACGTGAGTCGCTTAACAAATAAATTCAGCAACAACGTTTTGGCTCGCCACATTTATCTCACGCTTGGTCTCATTGCCAATGATGAAAAATCAGGAGCCGATTACCCCATGGCGCGCTCCGCCCTTCAAAATTGGCTAACTCAAAGCGTTAAGGTGAAGCCCGGCACGGTTTATGTTGATAACGGCAGCGGACTCTCAAGAGAGAGCTTCGTGACAGCAAGCGCCATGACGCAAATCATTGCCTACGGCTGGAAAAGTCCCCGAATGCCTGAATGGGTGAGTACCTTCCCCGTCTCCGCCACGGACGGCACGATGCTTCGTCGCCAAGTGGCTCCCGGTTCCGCTTACATTAAAACGGGGCTTTTAAACGGCGTGAAATCGGTTGCCGGTGTCATTCAAGCCAAAAGCGGTAAACGCTATGCCATCTTTGGTGTTGTCGAGGGAGACCGTGCGACGAGCACCGATGCCCCCTTGGATGCCGTAATTCAATGGGTTTTCCTTAAGGGCTAGAAAAGAAAAATGTCTATAATTAATAGATCGTGATCTTGTTAGGTTCGAGTTTTTAAAATGACTTTTATTGAGAAATTACAAAATCGTTGGGCTGAAAGCCAATCTCTTTTGTGCGTGGGTTTAGATCCGGATAAGCATCGTTTACCGGCTCATCTTAAAGGCAAAGACTATGCCTTTTACGAATTCTGCACGGCTATCGTTGATGCAACCGCTCCTTACGCTTGCGCTTTTAAGCCGCAAATCGCTTACTTCGCCTCCCGTGGCGCTGAAGAACAATTAAAAGCCATCATTTCCTACATTCACGAAAACTACCCCAATATTCCGGTGGTGTTAGATAGCAAGCGTGGCGATATCGGCTCCACGGCCAAGCACTATGCTCGCGAAGCTTTCGTGCGCTACAACGCCGATGCCGTGACGTTGTCGCCTTACATGGGTTTTGACTCGGTCGAACCTTACCTCGAATACGAAGACCGCGGTGCGATTCTTTTGTGCCGCACGTCCAATAAGGGCGGTAACGACATCCAAATGTTGATGGTCGATGGCAAGCCCATTTACCAGCACGTCGCAGCCTTGGCTGCAGGCCCCTGGAATAAGAACGGTCAATTGGGTTTAGTGGTGGGTGCCACCTACCCCAATGAAATTGCTCAAGTTCGCCAAATCGTTGGAGACATGCCCTTGTTAGTCCCGGGGATCGGTGCTCAAGGCGGTGACATTAATGCTTGCGTTTCTGCCGGCGTTACCGAAAACAAGATGGGCATGATGATCAATTCAAGCCGTGCGATCTTGTACGCCTCTTCCGGTGAAGACTTTAAGGAAGCTGCCGCTAACGTGGCCGAAGAAACCTTCAGCAAGATTAACGCTGCTCGTCGCCTCTAATTGCGACTCCAAAAACTAATCAGCCTGAGATTTTTTGTCTCAGGCTGATTTTTTTTTGCACTTAGGCGTTTAGTTTTTCTATTGCGCGAGTAAAGATCCCGAAAGCGGTTTCCATCTCCGTTTCGTCAATGATGTAAGCGGTCGTTTTAAACTCACCCCATCCCATTTCAGTCATTTTGTGCAAATCGCGACGTGTTTGAATCATAGAAACTTTGTAATCATGCACATCAGTCCCCTCCAACGAGATCCGGTTACTTTCATCTTATGCCCAATTAGACACTGTGACATCCGTATTTTTCCGAAAAAAAACACGCTGAGAATAAACCCAGCGTGTTCTGCCATTAAGCGAGAAAAGCGTCAGCGATTAGTACTCAAACGTACCCTTTTCAACGATTTCGCCATTGCGCATCATGACCTTGTTGCGAGAAATAACGGTCGTCAATTCCATGGCGTCGTTAAACAAGCAAGCATTGGCGCAACCACCTTCTTCAATCACGCCTTGACCCGGTAAGCTCAAAGCCTTACCAACGTTAGAAGAGATGAAGGAAACGGCTTGACCGATCGGCATGTTGTATTCAGCGATTAAGCGCTTAACTTCCGTTAAGTTGCCGCTCACGCCACCAACACCCAAACCAATCATTTCGCCCTTATCGTTAAAGCGCGGGACAGAACCGTGGCCATCGGTCGAGAGCGTGATATGCGTCGGATCAACACCGGCGTCCAAAGCCGTCATCACAGCGATTGCGGGATTATCAAATGCGCAGCTTGCACCCGTCGTGATGTCGATGTAACCACCTTCCTTAGCGAAATCCAAAGCGGCATCAAAGACGTGACGGATACGACCGCAGTGCGTCGGGCGAATATGACGAATCGGGAAGCCCTTGGCAACGATTTCCTTATACATATCGAAGCTACCCGGGATGTTACCTGTGTGAATGTGCAAGAAACCGATCTTACCGGCAATCATGGCACCCACGCGAATGTCGGCCAAAAGAGCCAACACTTGTTGCATCGTGGGGAAGGAAGAACGGTGGTCACCCAAAGCGATCTTCACGCCTAAGCATTCCGGCACGAAGAACAAATCATCAGAGACAGACTTCGTCATCGTTGTGGGCGGATAACGGTAGTTAGACGTGTACATCCAAGCACTCACGCCTTCGCTCTTTAATGCGCGAACCTTAGCAAGCAAATTCGGGATCGAGCGCGTCGTGTAGTCCGTACCGGAGACACCCACCACAGAGGTCGTACCGCAAGCTACCAATTCAGACAACATGATTTCAGGCGTGCGCGTCACGGGGCCACCTTCACCGCCACCGCCGGTGACGTGAATGTGTTGGTCAAAAAAGCCCGGCGTCATGATTTGACCCTTGGCATCAATGACTTCCGTACCCGGCAACGTGGACGGAAGATCCTTACCAATGGCCACGACTTTTTCAGCCACCATCAAAACGTCTTGTTCACCCAAATCCGTCGGTGCAAACACTCGAGCGTTTTTAATTAACAAAGCCATAAGAACCTCTCTCAAATGATGATTATTTTTGTGCTGATTATCAGCACCACAATTAATTATTGTAGTGCGAATTTGTAACGAATGGACAGGTAAAAATTAAGTCTTCTGACTGACGCAAAAACCTTGATGGGTCTTAACAAAAAATGGCACGGATTTTCTCAATCGATGTGCCATATTAGAAAACGATACTATCAATATTAATATCTCAACTACAGCGCTTGGTTTTCTACAGACTCCTTTTCTTCAGGCAAGCGAGAAACCAAAACCTTATCAATACGACGCCCATCCATATCAACTACTTCAAAACGCCAACCTTGCCAAGTGACAAACTGACCGGTCTTAGGCATATCTTCCATGATCCAAACAATCATGCCGGCCAAGGTGTTATAGCGACCTTCATTTTCTTGAGGCACGCTCTTGAGTTGCAAATGGTCTTTTAATTCGGGTACGGCCAACATACCGTCTAAAAGTAGCGAGCCGTCTTCACGCTCCACAATCCAAGACTCGTCCCCGACATTGGGTTTGAATTCACCAGCAATGGCTTCTAACACGTCTCGGGGGCTCACTAACCCCTGTACCGTACCGTATTCATCAACGACAATAGCCACCGGAATATCGTTATCTCGGAAGTTTTCCAATAATTCCAACCCCGTCAATGTCTCTGGCACATAAGAAGCTTTTGCAACTTGGCTCGTAAAGTCCACTCTACCGTTTTCTAACAATTGCTTTAACAAAACACGCGTAGAGCAAAAACCCTTAATGTCATCTAATGAACCATCAGCGATCGGTAGACGAGAGTGTTGCGACGTCAAAATCTTACGAACGTTCAAATCGTCTTCATCTTGAAGGTCAATCCACTCAACTTCACTGCGAGGGGTCATAAGCGTTGCAATCGTACGGTCATCCAAGCGGAAAAGATTACGGGCCATGTCGCGTTCTTGCTCTTCAATCACCCCCGACTCGCTCCCTTCTTCAATCACAGCATGGATTTCTTCTTCCGTGACAGTAGGTTCTTGCGTATCGCTCTTCCCCGTTAATTTCAAAATCAAATTCGTGGAAGCGGATAATAACTTCACAAAGGGTGCCATGATAATGGCCAACGTATTGATAGGACGAGCAATTTGGCAAGCCACGCCTTCGGGATTCATTTGACCCAAGCGCTTAGGTACCAACTCGCCCAAAATAATGGAGAAGTAGGTCACCAACACCACGACCAAAACCAAGCCCAACGTGCGAGCGGTCACGGGAGCCACTCCCATGCTATCCGTTAACCAATGAGCAACCGGTTCTGCTAACGCCGCTTCCCCCACGATACCCGACAAAATACCAATGGACGTAATCCCTACCTGAATAGCAGACAGAGCGCGCGTCGGTTCTTCATTGAGTTCCATGGCCACCTTTGCACCTTTATTACCCTCATCGTCCTTGACTTGAAGGCGGGCTCGGCGACTCGTCACCAAGGCGATTTCGCTCATGGCAAAAGCGCCATTTAAGAGAATTAATGCGATTAAACAAAAAATATTGAACCAGTTTTCCATTTCTGATAAAACTCGCTACTGAGAAATTCGTTGAATTAAACCTTCGATGGCGCATTGAATTGTGGCCTTGCGCACGGCTTGTCGATCACCGGGGAATTCCTTTCTGACCACTTCTGGCACTTCACCTCGTCGCCCCCAGGCTAAAAAGACGGTTCCCACGGGTTTGCCAGGCACGGCGCCCCCGGGCCCTGCAATGCCGGTCACCGCCACAGCGATATCGGCATTTGAATGGGCCAGGGCTCCCAAAACCATCTCCGAAGCACACTCTGAAGAGACAGCTCCCACAGCTTCTAACGTCGAAGCACTCACGCCTAAAAAGTCCATTTTCGACGCATTCGTGTAGGTCACAAAGCCCCTATCAAACCATTGGCTTGAGCCTGCAATATCAGTGATTGTGTAGCTGATGCCACCGGCTGTACACGACTCGGCCGTTGCCACCATCACATGGGCCTTCTGTGCCACTTCACCTAACTTTTGCGCTAAGGCCTCTAATTGGAAATTCACGAAAAATATGTCCTAAAAAAGCATTAATGCGTATTGGATGCCCCATAAAAGAAGCAACGCATAAACCGCAGCCACGGCATCATCGAGCATGATGCCGACGCCATTTTTCATTTTACGATCAAAGAAACTTGCCGGCGGCAATTTCACGATATCAAAGAATCGGAAAGCTACAAAGCCTGCGATTTGCCAAGGCAGTGTTGCCGGAATTAAGGCGAGCACCCACCAAATCGCAAACACTTCATCAATGACGATGGAACCGTGATCGGGGACACCCAAATCTTTACTCGTTTCTTCACAAGCCCACGAACCTACAATAAAGGTCGCCGCCACAATCACTAACCACATCGCCGGCGTCACCCACGGGGTCAAAGCTACATAGACCAACCACCCAGCCAACGTTCCCCAAGTGCCCGGTGCCGGACGAATGACGCCGCTGCCGAAGAAACTGGCAATGATATGAGACAAACGGGAAAAGGCAAAGTGCCACGTCATACGCACTTTATTCACAGGATTATCTGCACTGTATTTTTCTAACATTTCTACTCTCGGAAATGGTCAAAACCGGCAAACTGCACGTTAACCACTTCGTTTTTATCGTTCTCAAAATAAACGCCTTCTTCAATCACGCATCCAATGCGAGATAAAGGCAATTGGTGATTCTCAGACCATAATAAAATGCTTTGGCGATGCTTGGGGGAAGCAGTAAACACCAATTCGTAATCATCGCCCCCGGCCCATTGCGCCTGACGGCGGCGATCAGTATCCATTTTGGCTAAATCCGAACTCAAAGCGGGACGATCGACCCAAAGTTTGGCACCCACCTTCGAGCGCTCCAAAATATGCCCCAAATCTTGATAAAGGCCATCAGAGACATCGGCTGCGGCTGAGGCAACGTGCGCCAACAATTCACACCCCAAAGCCACTCGAGGCGTTGGGCAATCCATGCGACTTTCTAAGTACTCGGTTACGGTTTCAGGCCACACTTTTGTACGCATCATGAGCGCCGCGTAGGCATCTCCTACTGTACCGCTTACCCAAATATCGTCGCCTACAGAGGCCCCGGCGCGCGTTACAGCGTTATGCTCAGCTTCCCCCAAAGCCGTGATCGTAAAGGTGGCAGGCGATCGAGTCTCGCCCACCGTCGTGCTTTTCGTTGTATCGCCCCCTAAAAGCGCACATTGATAAGTTTGTGCTGCTTTTTTCAATCCTTCAGAAAAACCTTTTAACCAAGCTTCATTGGCTTCGGGTAAGGAAATCGCAAGAAAAAACGCACGAGGCGTCGCACCGGCCGCCGCCAAATCGGACAGATTGACAGCAAGGGCCTTGAAACCGACGGTTTGGGGATTGGCATCGGGTAAAAAATGCGTACCCAATGCAGTGGTATCCGTTGTGATGGCTAAAGTCGTCTCACCGACTTTAAGAAGGGCGCAATCATCACCGATTCCTTGGGAGGGCCAGTGACTGGTCACTCCCAAAGAAAAGAAACGGTGGATGAGATCAAATTCTGACGGGCGTGTGCCCATAGGCGTTATTTGTTGTTAACTTCGGTCGCACGCACTTGAGCGGCCACTTTGTCCAACACACCGTTGACATAACGGAAACCTTCAGAACCGCCGAAGTTCTTCGACAATTCCACGGCTTCGTTGATGACCACGCGGTACGGAATTTCAATGTGGTTTTTCAATTCGTACGTTGCCAAAAGCAACACAGAGCGTTCAACCAAAGACAAGCGAGAGACATCACGGTCAACGTGAGCAGCGTAAAGGGCTTCGAGCTCTTGGGCATTTTCAATCACACCCGTCAAAAGCTCCGTGTAGTGAGCCTTATCGCAACGTTCAAAGTCTGCAACATCAATCGCAGCACCGGCAACGGGTTCACCGTCTTCGCTTAAAACGCTCAAAAGCGTCGTATCAATGGTCTTGGCATCAAGGCCGCTGACCAAGTGTTCGTAAATGCCCAACAATGCAAATTCACGGGACAAAGAGCGAGCACCGCGGCTCGGTCGATGGGGACGTTGTGCCATTTATTCCTCGTCTTCTTCAAATTCAAACATGTATTCTTTGCGGAAATTGGCCATTTCCACAGCCACGCGTGCAGCATCCGTGCCCTTTTCTTCCAAACGGGCCTTGGTTTGTTCGTCGTTTTCAGTCGTCAACACGGCGTTGGCAATCGGAATATCCCATTCCAAGCTCACTTGCATGATGCCGGAGGCGCTTTCGTTCGAAACGATTTCGAAATGATACGTTTCACCGCGAATCACAGCACCGATTGCCACCAAAGCGTCATACTCTTCGGTTTGAGCCAATTGTTGCAATGCAAAGGGGATCTCCAAAGCACCCGGTACACGGGCCAACGTGATATCTTCTTCAACCACGCCCAAACGAGCCAATTCAGCCAAACAAGCCTTCAAAAGGCCTTCACCGGCGTAGTCATTGAAGCGGGCTTGAACAATACCAATACGAAGACCGCGACCATCTAAAGAGTTTTCGATGATATCCATGGACATCTTTCGTCTCCAGTTGTAAATTCGTTACCAAAAAATAATTGTGCATATTGTACTGATTTTCAAGGACTCTTTCGCTTTCCTTTCAAAGAAAATCAGTCAATTGCAATCACAAATGCATACCGCGGGCGTAAGGGCGCGGAAAGACCACGCTCTCGTCACCTAATTCGAGCGCCGCTTGCCACCCCCAATGAGGATTTAAAAGCATCGCACGACCGATATCGACCATGTCCGCCGTTTCTTGCACCAAAATGGTTTCCGCTTGCGCGGCATACTTAATTAAACCGCAACAAAGCGTGGGCATCCCCGTCGCTTCTTTCACAGCGCGAGCGTAAGGCAATTGATAGCCATATTGCACGTCGATTTTTTGATCTGGTGACAAACCACCCGCAGAAACGTCTACAAATTCGCACCCGTAGCGTTGAAGTTCTTTGACGAAAGTAATCGTCTCCTCAACGCTCCAGCCACCCTCAACCCAATCGGTTGCCGAAACTCGAACACCCACCGTCAATTGCGGTGCGGCTTCTTTAATTGCAACAAAAACCATGAGAGGCAAACGCATACGATTTTCTAAGCTGCCACCGAATTCATCCGTGCGATGGTTTGTCAAGGGCGAAAGGAATTCGTGCATTAAGTAGCCGTGAGCGCAATGCAATTCAATACCGTCAAAACCGGCTTGTTGGGCTCTGAAGGCTGCAATGGAGAAGGCTTCGATCAGCTTATCAATCTCGGCTTTCGTCATCTCATGAGGCGCGCGGTGAGCCGAACTCAACGCAATCGCTGAAGGGGCCGCTAGCTCCCAACCGCCATCTTCCGGGTTTAAATTGATGCCACCTAAGGCACAACTTCCCTTGCGACCGGCGTGACTTAATTGGACGATGACTTTCGTTTTGTCATCAATGTGACGCATGGTCGAAACCATTTCTCGCATGGCGTCACACTGATCATTAGTCCAAAGCCCCAAGTCGTAAGGTGTAATTCGTCCTTCCGGACAAACGGCCGTGGCTTCCACGCACACTAAAGCGGCACCCGACTGGGCGAGTTTGCCGTAGTGCACGTTGTGCCAAACATTAGGCATTCCGTCAGTGGCTTGGTACATGCACATTGGCGGAACAGAAATACGGTTTTGAAGCTCCATGCCACCGATTTGGTAGGGGCTAAAAAGCTTTGTTCGCATCACTGCTCTCCTTTCAAACTTTTTCTTTCGTTTGAGATTATTGATTTTGAACCTTCAACATGCGCTCAACGTAGCGAGCGATTGTGTCAATTTCCAAATTGATCGGATCTTGGGCTTTGAGGTGCTTAAGCGTTGTCACTTCGACCGTATGCGGGATCAAGTTAATGGAAACATTCGTCCCATCGTCTGTGTCCACCACATCATTAATCGTCAAAGAAACACCATTGACCGTGATCGAACCCTTGTAGGCCAAATAGGGGCTCAAGGGTTTGGGGGCATGCACGACCAAATGCCAGCTCTCGGCCTTGGGTTCCATCACCACAACGCGACCCACACCGTCAACGTGACCGGAAACGATGTGACCGTCTAAACGATCCCCTACGCGAAGGGCTTTTTCCAAGTTCACTTCGCCTGCCTTATGAAGACCCGTCGTTTTAGACAAACTCTCTGCTGAGACTTCAATCTTAAACGTATCACCGTCAATGGCCACCACCGTCATGCAGGCGCCGTTCACAGCAATGGAGTCACCCAATTGAACCGTTTCCAGACCCAAGGTCGGTGCGTCAATCGTTAATCGAACGCCGTCACCCAACGTTTCAGGTTCACGCACTTGGCCAATGGCTTGAATAATGCCGGTAAACATCGTCTATTTTTCCTTTCTTGTTAAGACTAAACGCACATCGTTGCCGATTTTATCAGCGCTTTGGATATGCCAAGAATGTATTTGATTTAAATGAGTCGCAACGGGTAAACCAAACGCACCCCGTCCTTGACCCAAAAATTTAGGCGCCGTGTAAAGAAGCACTTCGTCAACTAAATCGGCCACCAACAATGCCCCATTAAGTGTTGCACCTGCCTCCACGTGCACATCATTGATGTGACGCCTTGCAAGCTCCATTAATAAGGCCTTCAAATCCACTTGTCCGCCATCATTGGGTAAACATAAAACTTCTGCACCACGCTCCGTTAACGCCAAAGCTTTCTCATCATTATTGTCGGCACACACCACAAGCACTTGACCGTCTTCAAAAATACGAGCATCGGGACTGACTCGAAGACGAGAGTCCACCAACACTTTCAAAGGTTGGCGGTTAGCTAATTGACCATTAAAACGGACATTCATTTGAGGATTGTCAGCCAAAACCGTACCGATCCCCGTCAAAATGGCGCCTGAGTAACTGCGATAGCGATGACCGTCGTTTCGTGCATCCAGCCCCGTAATCCATTGACTTTCACCATTAGGAAGCGCCGTAAAACCATCCATACTCATGGCGACTTTTAAGCGAACCCACGGACGATGCTGCGTCATCTGTGTCATGAAGCCAGCATTAATTTGCCAAGCGTCTTTTTCTAAAACACCCGTCGTCACCTCAATGCCACTGTCTTTGAGCATGGCCACACCACGTCCAGCCACAAGCGGATTGGGATCCAAACAAGCAATCACCACTCGGGCGACTTTTTCTTTGATTAAGCGTAAGGCGCAAGGCGGGGTTCGTCCGTAATGAGAGCAGGGCTCCAACGTCACATACGCGGTAGCACCTTCAAGGCTATGCCCTTGACGCAAGGCATCTTTAACCGCTTGGATTTCAGCGTGATCGCTCCCCACGGCTTGCGTAAAGCCCTGTCCCAATAAGACATCATCTTTGACAAAGACACACCCTACACTAGGGTTAGGCGGGCTAATGGGGCGAGCAAACTCCGCAAGAGCCAGAGCTTCTCGCATCCAATCAATATCTGTCATTAAACTTCTCGAGCTGCGTCGGCAAACTTCTTCACGTCTTCAAAGTTACGATACACACTGGCAAAACGCACATAAGCGACTTTATCCAACATGCGTAACTGATCCATCACCAATTCGCCCAAACGATCACTGCGAATTTCACGTTCCCCTAAAGCAAGCATCTTTTGTTCAATGCGATTGACAGCTTCATCAATACGTTCACGGGATACGGGGCGCTTACGAAGCGCCAACATCATGGAGGCACGAAGTTTACTTTGGTCGTATTCGCAGCGACCGCCACCACGCTTAATAATAGAAGGCATAGACAATTCCACACGTTCATAGGTGGTGAAGCGCTTCTCACAATTTAAACAACGGCGACGGCGACGAATCGTCGTACCGTCTTCGCTTGTGCGAGAATCGATGACCTGTGTTTGTTCATGTTTGCAAAACGGACAAAACATAACATTCTCCGGTTAGATGTCTCGCCGACAATTCTTAAAAAACACAAGATATTGCGGGAAACCGATGTTTCATTGTACCGCCTCACCATCTTTTGTGGTCAAACTTTTTACAGCAACCTCCGTAAAGTCTCTGTTTAATCTATGGATCACTCCCGTTTGTCAAGGGTTAAATTTTAAAATTCAAACAGGTTAGCCATTTTTTGAGTAAAAGTTTCCTATTCTCCCAAGCGGGCACACAAAGGCAATGCCGACACGGATCGTATGGTAAAAAAAAAGCACAAAAAGCTATCGAAAACAAACAGTCGTTAGTTAGTAGCCGAGGTTACCGTGCACTGCTGAAACTTCCCCAAGGGACAACGGGGATGG
>CAJLGW010000032.1 GCA_905206345.1 uncultured Sutterella sp.
CTTGCCAGGAATGATTGGCACCGGCTAAGCTGCATCTCATAGTAAAAAATTTTGGCAAAGCACTATGACGCAGTTAAATCCGCAACAGTTTGAACAATCATTACTGAAGTCTTTCTATGACGGTGGCATTGAAGCAGAAAGTCAATATACATCGCGCGTCATATGTAATAGCGACGAAGAGAAATTTGGCGATGCCCTCACCAAAGAGCTAAGAAACTGTAAACACTTTGATATTAGTGTTGCCTTTATCACTGAAGGGGGCTTTCAGGTACTTGTTGAAACCTTAATGCAACTCGATAGAAAAGAAATTTCAGGTAGAGTTCTAACGACTGACTATCTCAACTTCACTAACCCGAAAGCACTTTTACGATTGCATGAATTTGAAAACATTGAAGTTCGTTTATACGAAACGGATCTGCAGTCTGACAATACGGGTTTTCATACTAAAGGCTATATCTTTAAAGATCGCCAGGATGATGAACTTTATCGGGTCGTCATCGGCAGTTCTAACCTCACAGGACCTGCGTTATCCAAGAACAAAGAGTGGAATATGCTCTTTGTCAGTCGTAGCCGAGGCTCCGTCTTAAAACGTGTTCAAACAGAATTTGATGTACTTTGGAATAAGGCCTCCCGTCTTGGCGACGCTTTGCAACGTTACGAAAAGCGATTTGAGTTTGCCTCCCAAATGCGTGAGAAATCAAATCGTTTATTAAAACGCTTACAAACGAATCCTTTTCAGCCGATTGATCGTATTGAACCCAATGCGATGCAACGAGAATTCATTGATAACCTAAAACGGATGGTCGTTGATGATAAAAAGCGCGCATTGTTAGTGGCAGCTACGGGGACAGGTAAAACTTACGCTGCAGCTTTGGCGCTTCGTGAAATTGGAGCTGAAAACATTCTCTTTATCGTTCATCGTGAACAAATTGCTCGAAAGGCTTTGGAGAGTTTCCAACAGGTTTTTGGTGATGACTTCCAAGGCGGAATTTATAGCGGGTCAGACAAACAAATTGAGGCAAAGGCCGTATTTGCGACGATGCAAACGCTCTCCAAGCCCGAACAGTTAGCAAAATTTCCCAAGGATCGCTTCACACATATCGTTGTTGACGAAGCTCATCATATTGGCGCAGAGAGCTACAAGCGAATCACAGACTACTTTGAACCCGAACTCTGGCTTGGGATGACGGCAACGCCTTATCGATTGGATGAATTTAATGTTTTTGACGCCTTCGATAACAACATTGCCTATAACATCACACTCCAAAAAGCCTTGGAGAGCGAATTTTTGTGCCCGTTCCATTACTACGGTATATCGGATGTTTACTTAGAAAATACAAAGGATCCCTCTCAATTACTGGATCATCTGACAACCGATGAACGAGTTGATCACATTCTCACAGCATCAGAGCGCTATGGTTTCAGCGGGAAACGTGTAAAGGGGCTTATTTTCTGTAGTCGTTTGGATGAATGCCGACAGTTAGCTGAAAAATTTATAGCTCGAGGCAAAAGGGTCAAAGTACTCTCCGGAAAAGACCCTCAAGTCGTTCGTGAAGAAGCAATTGCAAGGCTTCAAACCGATGAAAATTGCGAGGAACAGCTTGATTACATCTTAACAATTGACGTTTTCAATGAAGGCGTCGACATCCCGAATGTCAATCAAATCATTCTATTGCGTCCTACGGAAAGCCCCGTTGTTTTCGTTCAACAATTAGGTCGGGGACTTCGACTGGCTGCGAAAAAAGAATTTTTGGTGGTATTGGATTTTATTGCCAACTACAAAACCAATTACATGATTCCCATTGCGCTAACGGGAGATCGTTCTTACAACAAAGACAACATGCGCCGACGCGTTTCATCTAAAAACGTATTTATCGCGGGGAGTTCGACCGTAGAGTTTGACCGTATTGCCAAAGAGCGCATTCTTGCTTCCATTGACAAAATCAATACCGGTAGCATTACCTTCATTAATGTGTCTTATAAACAACTGAAGTATGAACTTGGGCGTATTCCAAGACTCATGGACTTTGAAACGCTTGAGGGCATAGATCCTTTAAAAATTTTCGCAGCTTGCGGCTCTTACTACGCCTATCTTCAAAAGTATGAAGAAGACTACCTGGTGAGATTAACGAAGGCTCAGGAACAGTTCCTTGCTCGTCTTTCAAGAACATATGGCGCCGGGAAACGTGCACTAGATCTTTTGATTCTCAAACAACTGTTAACCCTGAGAACGGAAATCGATATTAATCGCCCTCTTTCTCAGGCGTACATGGATCAGTATCGAATCAAAGTGACGCCATCGAAAGTTAAAGTCATTCTTTCTCAAATGAATCATACATTTGCGAAGATTTTCGGCAGTGAGGACTTTTTTCAAGTTATTGATGAAAGAATCTCAATTCCGACAGGAATTCTCGCTAACTTTAAAGAGGATTTTGCCAAGCAGGTCGAAGAAGTTATTGATTTCTCTCTTCAACGAAATTTAAAGAAGTGGAGTGAGACCTATCAAGACACGGACTTCGTTTTAAACGAAAAATACTCCTATGAAGACGTCTCTCGCCTCCTTAACTGGGATAAACCGCTTAACGGAGGTGTTATCGGTGGCTATAAATACGATGAAAAGACACAAACGATTCCTGTGTTTGTAAACTACCAAAAGGACGATAATGCCATTGCTTATCACGACCATTTTGTCGATCCCGAGACCTTTGTCGCCATCTCTAAAAATAATCGTTCGATTAACTCTCCTGATGCCGATCGCTTCTTTAAACGAGGAGAAAAGTACAAAAACAATCGAATCTATCTCTTTGTCAGAAAGAATAAAAAGGATGATCCCACCAAAGAATTCTATTTTTTAGGTGAAGTTCAGGCTCAAGGCGAACCACAAGCCGATACAATGGATGGGAAAAATGTTTTTAAAGTTCAGTACCGTTTAGAATCTCGTGTGCAAAGGGATTTATACGATTACATTGTTGATGCCCAATAAAAATAAGGGCATATAAGGAACATAAATGAAAAGCATCGAAGTCGTCGCCGCCATCATCCGTCACGAAGATAAAATCTTCGCCACGCAACGCGGCTACGGTGATTTTAAAGACGGTTGGGAGTTCCCAGGCGGCAAGATGGAAGCCGGAGAAACACCTCAAGAAGCCCTCATTCGCGAAATTAAAGAAGAGCTTGAAGTCGATATTGAAGTAGGGGAGCTCGTCGAAACCGTGGAGTGCGACTACCCGAAGTTTCATCTTACGATGCATTGCTTCTTTTGCACCATCACGGGCGGGGAGTTGATCTTAAAAGAGCATGAAGCCGCTAAATGGTTGACCTCTGAAACACTCGAGTCTGTTGATTGGCTGCCCGCTGACGTAGGTCTGATTCCTAAGATTCGTCAAGCACTAGCCCACTAATTAACTCCGCTATTTTTCAAGCCTCGGCATTCAAAAGACCGAGGCTTTTTCTCATCCCGCCTAAGTACAAAACCCCATATTTCAAGTCAAACCTGGGTATTTCCGCCTAGAAACGAATGTAAATACAACTTCGAAATGTGACAAAAAGCAGTAGATTGGATTCATAGCCCTCTAGCTATACACGCGTCTCATAACAACATAAATAAAAAGGAGATTTTATGAACGATGCAGTAAGTGACATTTTGGTTATAAATGTCAACATGATTCAAGCGGTGGCTTTAGCTGTCGTAATGTATTACCTTGGTGTTTGGATTAAGAGCAAGGTCCAGATTTTGGAGCGTTACTCTATGCCAAGCCCAGTAGTCGGTGGGATGATTTGTGCAGTGACGCTTTCGACACTGCAACACTTCCAGATCATGAAAGTCAATTTTGACGGTACGCTGCAGAGTTTATTAATGCTTGCCTTCTTCACGACCATCGGTTTGATGGCCAGTGTCCGAGTGGTTAAACAAGGCGGTAAGCTCCTTGTTGGCTTTTTACTCGCGGTCTCAGTCTTAGCTGTGATTCAAAACGTCATGGGCATGAGCATTGCCTCGATCATGGGTTTGGATCCGCACTACGGTCTTTTAGCAGGTTCAGTCTCAATGATGGGCGGCTTGGGTACGTCTGCAGCCTTTGGTCCTTACTTTGAAGAAACCTATGGGATTGTGGGCGGCACGGCCGTTGCGATCACGTCGGCTACCTTCGGTATGGTTGCTGCTTTAATGATCGGCGCCCCCTTTGGTGAATGGTTAATCCGTAAATATAAGATTAAAACACCGAAAACCGTGGGCGTTCCCGAACCGTCATTGCGCATCCCTGATGATATGCATGCCGGCATTATCGATGAACGCGCTGCTGAAAAGCCCTCGATGACGCCTGACATGATGAAGGCCGTTGGGATCGTGGCTATTTGCATGGGCTTGGGTTCCATTGTCTCTTCCCTTTTGGGTCAAGTGATTACGTTACCGGCCTACATCGGTTCCATGATTGTGGCAGCCGTCATTCGTAATTTGAGTGACTTGGAAATGGGGAAGGCATTCCGTATTGAAGACAAGAGCTTAAATACGGTCGCAGACATCACCTTGGTCTTGTTCGTAACGATGGCGGTCAATAGCCTCAAACTTCACGAATTGGTGAATTTGGCGGTTCCCATGATGGTCATCTTGGCCGCACAAACGATTTTGATGTTGGTCTTTGCTTGGGGTGTGCTTTTTGGTCTCTTTAAGCGTGAATACGACACCGTTATGTTGACGGTCGGCGGTATCGGTTTCTCAATGGGTGCTACGGCTAATGGTTTGGCAAACATGCAAGCCATGGCTGAAAAGTATGGCTCGAGCCCCAAGGCTTGGCTCATCGTGAGCTTGGTCGGCGCATTCTTGATTGACTTTGTGAACGCCGTTGTGATCACGACGATGGGTGCGATGTAATCAAGTCTTTGATTAACCCATAAAATTTAAGGCTTCGGAGGTTCCTTTCCGAAGCCTTGTTTTTTATAGAAACAGCCGTAAAACCATCGATTTAATGACATGGATCACTCCTCCCTCCCGAAATGCGGGAGAATAAGTTTTATCGAACAACTTTAAAGAGGACCCATCTCATTACTCGGGGGAGGCCCTTTCTAATGCCTATGGCTACTGATATCGTGAGATAGCAGGATGTTGGGAAGGGAGTCAGAAGAGGGCGTAGCAGGGGTAACCTGAAGGCCCGAACATTTAAATGCAAGTAGACAAGGTACAACTCATGCCTGCGGTAATGTCGGTCAAACTCAGTAAAGTGGTTTTGCCCCAACCCGACGGGCCCAAAATAGAGACAATTTCTCCCTTTTGAATACTCAAATTAATATCGGTCAGAATGTCTCGATCACCGAAACGCTTGCAAACATTATGCAGTTCCAACATGGCATTAAAGCTCCAAAGAAATCATTGGCGTCATTATTGGGTGCGTATTTGAATTTTCTAAGACAAAATGATGAAGACTTGATGACGATACTTCGTCTCTGCAATCTGATGAAATATTTAGAATCGCTTATAAACCAAGAGGTTATAGAAAAGCGAACAAGTTAAAGTAAAAGATTAAATGACACATTGTCATTTTCAGATAACAAAAGGCCCCGGGTTCAGAAACTTCCCCCAGGGCACAATTTAAAGCGAAAAGTCTACAAGATTAGTAGAGCGTGCTGATCACATCACGAGCAAACTTTTCTTGAGCCTTGATCAATTCGCCCAATTCCTTGTCGTTCTTGTATTCAAGGTTAAGACCTGCTGTTTGGTGAGCCTTGATCACTTCAGGATCGTTCATCACCTTTTGGAACGTGTCAACGTAGTACTTCAACACGTCAGCAGGCATACCGGCCGGAGCAACCAAAGCACGGGCAGAGCCGTACCATTCGCCGTAGTAACCCATTTCACCCAATGTCGGGACGTTCGGGAATTCCTTCAAGCGTTGCTTATCGAAGACGCCCAAAATGCGAAGTTCGGGCTGGTCACCCTTGACGAGCTTAGCGACGTCAGCGATCTTAGCGCAAGAGAAGTCCACTTCGCCTTGACGCAAAGCGAGTAATTGGTCAGCCGTGCCACCGTAAGGAACGGCTTTGTATTGGATGCCGGCGCTCTTAGCAAACAATTGAGCGGCCGTGTGGTTAGAAGCCTTCACGCCATTGGTGGAGCAACGCATCTTTCTGTTGGCCTTAGCAGCATTAACCAACCCCTTCAAAGAATTGATCTTGCTGTCAGCGCGGACAACAATCACACTCGTTTCCGTTAAGTGGTTAGCGATCGGGACGATTTGAGCGGTCTTAAAGGGAGCGCCCTTTTGAGCGGCCAAAGTCGTAAAGGTCGGCAAATTGATAAAGCCGATCGTGTAGCCGTCGGGCTTGGCTTGAACCAAACGCGTCCAACCGATCTTACCGTCAGCACCCGGCAAGTTGTTGATGATCAACGTCTTACCGATGAACTTTTCAGCTTGACTCGAAAGCAAACGAGCGCCCGTGTCCGTACCGGAACCGGCCTTATAGGCTACGATCACGTTAATGTCGTTTTGCGGGGTCCAGGCTTGGGCTGAAAGAGGAAGAGCCATCGCAACAGCCAACGATAAAAGGACTTTTTTCATGTACCAATCTCCTATATCTTTAAACGATATTAAGTTTTGTCTACGGACCCAATAAAACGAATGAAGTGAAGAGGTCCAAACCTCGCTCCATTTAAGAAAATTAACTATTCTTATCCAACATGCGCTTTTCAAAGCGACCCATGATGATCGGGGAGAAGATCCCAACCACACAAAGGATGATCAACATCCAGCACAAGGGCGTTGAGAAAAGAATCATCGGATCACCGTCGCTCAAATAAAGCGAACGACGTAAACCGTTTTCACCGATCGGACCCAAAATAAGGCCCAAAACGATCGCTGCAGCGTTTAAGTCAAACTTGCGAACCAAGTAACCGATCACGCCGAAAATGAACATGATGATGACTTCAACGAAGTTATTGTGAATGGCGTAAGAACCCACCACACACAACACAACGATTGAAGGAATCAAGATACTGTCAGACAAGCGGGAAATTTGTGCAAAGACTTTGCTGCCCCACAAACCGATACCGAGCATGGCAAATTGCACGAGCACGAAGCCAGCGAAGAACGTATAGGTCATCGGAGCATAAGTGGAAAAGAGTTCCGGCCCCGGTTGAAGACCATGAATGATCAAACCACCCATCAAAACGGCCGTCACGGATTCGCCCGGAATCCCCAAGGTCAATGTCGGAATCAAAGAGCCGCCCGTCACAGCGTTATTGGCTGCTTCGGAACCCGCCACCCCTTCGATAGAACCCGAACCGAATTCTTCCTTATGTTTAGAGAAACGTCGTGCTTCGTTATAACCCATAAAGCAAGCGATCGTGGCACCGGCCCCCGGCAAAATCCCCAAGATGTTACCGATTAACCAAGAGCGGGTGATGGTGGGCATCAAGCGCTTGATTTCTTGACGGGTAAGACCGTATTTCATCTTAAATTTGGCCGCCTTTGCGCGTTCGATAATCTTTTTTTCAGCCAAAATAAAGACTTGGGACATCGAGAAAAGACCGATCAAAGCGCAGGTTGTATTGACGCCGCTATAAAGCGTACTTTGACCAAACATGAAGCGTTCGACCCCTTCCATCGGATCCATACCGATGGTGGAGATTAAAAGCCCCAAAATGCCCGACATCAAGCCCTTTAAAATGGAGCGCGAAGAGACACCGGCAATAATCGTTAAGCCAAAGATGGAGAGCCAGAAGTATTCCGGGCTCTTGAATTGCATCGCAAGTTCTGCCAACAGAGGCGAGAAGAAGTAAAGAGAGATGCAGCTCAACAACCCACCGCAAAATGACGCATAACAAGCCACGCTCAAAGCTTTAGCAGCTTGCCCTTTTAGGGTCAGTTGATAGCCTTCAATAGCTGTTGCAGCGGAAGCCGGCGTTCCCGGCGTATGGATCAAAATGGCACTGATGGACCCGCCGAAAATAGCACCGCAATAGATACCGCCCAAAACAATCAAGCCGGTGGCGGGATCCATCCCGAAGGTCACCGGTAATAAAAGAGCCACCCCCATAGCGGCCGAGAGCCCCGGCAAACAACCGATCGTGATCCCAAGCGCGGTGGAAGCCACCATCGCTAACAAGTTCAGCGGGGAGAGTGCATGAATGAAGCCTGCACCCATTAAACCTAATGTTTCTAACATACGACGCTCCTCTGCTTAACCGAAAAACATGCCCGTGGGAAGGGGAACGTGCAAGAAAGCGGAAAAGACCGCAGCCACCATGGCGGCAATCACAATCACGCTGATCGCAATATGAAGGGGCTTGACGCGCAAGAAAAGCATGGCGCCCACCATAAAGATGGCCGTTGAGAGGTAGTAACCCGCCACATACATTAAGGCGAGATAACCGACAATCCATGCGACAACGCCCAAGAATTGCATTGGAATAAATTCTTTAAAAGCATGTGCTACATCATCTTCAACTTGATGGTTGGCGCGATACGATACTAAAGACTTGATTAAATAGAGAGTATTGACAAAGAGCAAGGCGCTAATGAGCACCAAAGGGTATGTTTGTGCAGCATCAGGCAAATCCAACGTCATGAACAAGAAGCCCAAGCCGATGGCATAGATGACACTGACAACACCGAAGTCAGATTTTTTCATATGAAAAGTCCGCAAGTAGGGGAAATTCAGCAAAGCGAATACCGATGATGGACTTTTGGTATTACTCGTGAGATATGCGATATCAAAAATCAATCCATTCAAACTTTACTGGCGCCCAAGGATTGTATCCCTTATCTACAGGAGATGTCAGTAATTTGCACAACTTTTATGCAAATTCTCGGACTAACCCTAACAACCAATTGAAGTGAAACTTTAAGATGCGTTGATCTAGACAAATAAACCTAGAAAAAAAGAACTTACGGAATAGGATTTCAAAAGAATGTTTCACTTTTTCAAGAAAACTGATAAAGTTAAGAGCATTCTTTTTTAAGGTGATTGATATGAACACAATGTTGCAAAACGCACAATGCTGGTGGTGGCGCTGCTGAGAAGCGGGTGCCATGGTTTTTGCAACTTATGAAATTAACCCGCCTAGTTTGAGCGGGTTTATTTTTATCCTTAAAACCTATCAACTTCCCATAAGTCCGCTCGAAATAGGCAAGCAACTATTTGGAGTGACTTATGACTCAACTTAATCCTTTCTTCGGTCCTTTCGGCGGTCAGTTTGTTCCTGAGGTTTTAAAGCCTGCTTTGGACCAACTCGAAAATGCTTTCCTTGAAGCGCAAAGCGATGACGCATTTAAAGAAGAACTTCAACATCTCCTCTATGACTATGCGGGCCGCCCAACGCCTTTGACCCTTTGCCAAAATTTAACCGCCGGCACAAACACAAAGATTTTCTTAAAGCGTGAAGACCTTTTACATGGCGGCGCCCACAAAACAAACCAAGTATTAGGTCAAGCACTATTGGCTAAACGCATGGGCAAAAAGCGCATCATCGCAGAAACCGGTGCCGGTCAACACGGTGTTGCCACCGCACTTGCCTGTTCCCTGATGGGGTTTGATTGCACGATCTACATGGGAGCAAAGGACGTGGAGCGCCAAAAACCTAACGTTTTCCGCATGGAATTAATGGGAGCGAAGGTGATTGCCGTAACCGATGGCTCGCAAACCTTAAAAGAAGCATGTGAAGCCGCCTTAAATGATTGGGTCGAAAACGTCGATACGACGCACTATATGTTAGGCACCGCTGCCGGTCCTCATCCATTCCCGACGATTGTTCGCGAATTTCAAAAGATTATCGGCGAAGAAGCCAAGGAACAAATTCTCGATATTGAGCACCACTTGCCCGATGCCGTCATTGCCTGCGTGGGCGGAGGGAGCAACGCCATAGGTTTATTTAACGACTTTATTGAACACGAAAATGTCGCTCTGATCGGTGTGGAACCGGCAGGCTTTGGTATGGATACCGACAAACACGGCTGCGTACTTCAAAAAGGCACGGAAGGGGTCTTCTTTGGTGCGAACTCCTTAAATATGCAAAACGAAAAAGGGGAGATTGAAGAGTCTTACTCGATCGCAGCCGGTCTTGACTTCCCATCTGTCGGGCCTCAGCACTGCTACCTTCAATCCATTGGTCGTGCTCAATACGTTGGGATTAAGGACGTTGAAGCCCTTGAAGCCTTTATGCTCTTAAGTCTTCATGAGGGCATTATTCCTGCCTTGGAAAGTTCTCACGCTTTGGCTTACGCATTGAAGATGGCAAAGACCGATCCCCAAAAGCAGCAAACACTTATTGTGAATCTCTCCGGTCGCGGAGACAAAGACATCTTCCAAGTTTATGATTATTTTAAGAAGGAAGGCATCATGATCGATGGTCACTTAACGCAAGCTTCATTAATCGCTTTCCAACAAAAGCATCAACTCACTTAAATATTAGGGGATGAACATGACCCAACCCTTTGATCAAGACATTGTTGAGACATTAGATACACTCACAACGGTCGATGTCGTTAAAAAAGCCCTCACTTTTGTGAAGGATGCTTTGCCGGGAAGTATTGAATTACAAAAAGAACTCGCTCTCATTGAAGCGCCGAGTTACCACGAAGAAGAAAAGGCCAAGCGTTATGCTGAACTTTTGATTGAGGCGGGTCTCGAAGAGAATAAAAGCTGTACGGGCCGGAATGGTCTAGAATGGTAAAGAGTTCCTCGCAGGCAACACTGTTCAGCGACAGTGCCTGCGCGAAAGGGTTGAATCATACCGATTCAGTC
This sequence comes from uncultured Sutterella sp., assembly GCA_905206345.1. Classification (GTDB taxonomy): domain Bacteria; phylum Pseudomonadota; class Gammaproteobacteria; order Burkholderiales; family Burkholderiaceae_F; genus Aphodousia. The sequence goes on from CAJLGW010000032.1 coordinate 10,735, forward strand.
AGGTCCCATGAAGCCTCTGAATTTAATCAGAGGTAAGTTCACGGAGTCATTATGAAAAAATTTATTCAGGACTTTCAAACTTTTATCAGTCGCGGCAACGTGATTGATATGGCAGTCGGTGTCATCGTTGGCGCAGCCTTTAGTCAAATCGTGAACTCTTTGGTCAAAGACATTGTCAATCCCATTTTGGGATTTGTCGTCGGCTCCCAAGACTTCTCGGATTTATTCATTGTGCTTTCAATGCCCGAAGGCTATGCCGGTCCCATGACCTATGCTGAACTTACCAAAGCCGGTGCCACGGTCTTGGGGTATGGCTCTTTTATTACCGCAGTCTTTCATTTCCTGTTACTTGCTTTGGTGGTGTTCTCCATGGTTCGGGTGGTGAGCAAAATCCGCACCCATGCTGAAGAGCTTCTTAAAGCCAAGGAAAAGCAAGAAGAAAAGTTGGCCGAACCTGCTGCACCGCCTCCCACACCGGAAGACATTGAACTTTTGCGTGAAATTCGAGATTTACTGAAGAAAGAAAAAGCTTAAGTTGTTCTCGCTTTAAGACTAGCCACTCCAACACAAAGTCGAGTGGCTAATTTTTTGCGGAAAATCTGAGCAATATAGAAAAACTATAGGTTGTGTTAAAAAATAATTTAGGCACAAGTGAGAAACACTAATCTATTGAATCCTTAGACTTTTTAAAATGTCAAATTTTTAAATACCCTAAATATAGTATTTAAATGTCGCATTGACTACAAAGGATAGGGGATTATTGCAGAAAAGTTTTTCTAAAGCGGGTAGAATGAGCCATTCGTTCGATAATTTTATTTTACGTCCTGGTGGCGTTAAGGGACCGACATGCAAGTCATTAAGAAAGACAACTCCTTGGAAAACTTTTCTCCGGAAAAGATTGCCGTAGCTGTCAATAAAGCCGCAATGCGTTGCGACAAAACGGTTGATGATGCTTCGATCAATAAGATCGTTGAAGCCATTTTGCGCCGTTTACAAGGTACGGAAAACGTGACCGTGGCTCAATTGCATGAGTTGGTGATTGCTGTTTTGACGGTAACGGGCTTTGAAGACGTGGCTAAGGCTTACGCTGAATACCGCTACTACAAGACCAATTACGCCAAGACGTTTGAAAAATTGCGTCAAGACGCCGATGACGTCTTGCGTTTGGGTGACCGCGAAAACGCTAACTTTGATAGCTCCTTAGTCTCCACTAAGGGTTCCTTGATTAAGGGCTACCTCACCAAGAGTCTCTACAAACAATTCTATTTGTCTGCTAAAGAAAAGGAATTGATCGAACGCGGTGACATTTATATTCACGACTTGCGCGACATGATTTTGGGTTGCGTCAACTGCTGCTTGTTTGACTTTAAGACTGTCTTGACGAACGGTTTTGAAATGTCCAACGTTCAGTACACGGAACCGAAGACGATTTTGTCTGCTCTTCAAGTGATCGGTGACATCACTTTGGTGGCGACGGCCCAACAATTCGGTGGTTTTACCATCGCCGAATTGGATAAAGTTCTTCTTAAATACGCTCGTAAGACTTTTGAGAAGGCCTATAACGATGCCAAGAACGAGTTGGAATTGTCCGAAGAAAAGGCCCGCAAGTACGCTGACAAGATTCTTTTGCGCGAATTGGAACAAGGCTTCCAATCGTTGGAACTTAAGCTCAACACCGTTCCCTGCAGTCGTGGGGACTTCGCTTTCACGACGATCAGTTTTGGTCAATGGGACGTAGCCTTGCCTGAAGAAGACAAGCGTTTGCTCAATTTGATCAACTCCGTGATGTTGCGCGTTCGTCGTAACGGTCACGGCAAAGACGGCAAGCCCGTGGTCTTCCCCAAGCTTGTTTATCTCTTTGATAAGCAACAAGTGGAAAACGATAAGTACAGTTCAGACCTCTTTGACGAAGCCGTTAAGACGTCTTCAACCTGTATGTATCCGGACTATTTGTCCCTTTCCAGCGAACACGGCACAGTTTCTCGACTCTTCCGTGAAGAAGGCGTGATCACGAGCCCGATGGGTTGCCGTGCTTACTTGTCACCCTGGAAGGATCCGGAAACGAACAAGTACGTGACGATCGGTCGTTGCAATATTGGAGCTGCAAGTTTGAACATCCCCTTGATGATCAAGGTGGCCATGACGGAATACCCGCAAGATTGGCGTCAAAAGTTCTGGGACATCTTGGATGACCGTTTGCAAGTCATTCGTGACTTCTTAAAGAAGCGCTACGATGTGATTCGCAATCAACGTTGCTCCAGTAACCCCTTGGCCTTTACGCAAGGTGGTTTCTATCATGGCACCAAGAACCCCGATGACAAGGTCGGTGACTTGGTTGACTACATGACGGCCAGTTTCGGTATCACGGCACTTGACGATGCAACGTTCTTGTGGACGGGCAAGCGCATGATTGAAGATAACTCCGCTTTTGCTGTTCAAGTGTTGCGTTATTTGCAAGCGAAGCTTAATGAATTTAAGGCAGAAGACCATTATCTTTACGCCATTTACGGCACGCCGGCAGAAAGCTTGTGTGCTACGCAAGCTCGTCAATATGACGATTACTGCAAGGAAATGGCTGTCGAGAATGAATTCGAAAACCACGAATACTACAGCACAGAGTACTTCACGAATTCGTTCCACTTGAATGTGGCCGAAGACATTACGCCGTTTGAAAAGCAAGATCACGAATTTAAGTGCTTCCACCTCTGTGAAGGCGGTCACATCCAATACATCCGCTTGACGAACCCGGAAAACTTGGAAGGTGATAAGGCCATCATCAAGCGCGGTATGGACATGGGCTTCTATCAAGGCGTGAACTTTGACTCAGCCTACTGCAACAATTGCCACACGCACTCGACGAACGTGATGTTTACTTGCCCGCACTGCGGCAGTGACAACTTGTCCGTGATCAGTCGTGTTTGCGGTTACTTGGGTTACAGTAACGTTAACGGTCAATCCCGTATGAATGACGGTAAGATGGCCGAAATCAAAAACCGCATCAGTATGTAATGGGAAAATCGGGGAGAAACAGATGAAATATTCTCAATTACGCTCGTTTGATACCAGTAACGGTCCCGGCGTACGTGTTTCTTTGTTTGTCTCCGGTTGTACTTTAAAGTGCAAGGGGTGCTTTAATCCTGAATCTTGGGACTTTGATGCCGGCAACGAGTTTACGCAAGAAACCGTTGAAGAGATAATTCGCCTTTTAAATCAAGACTATATTGAAGGCTTTAGCCTCTTAGGAGGCGACCCCCTTGAAACACAAAACATCGATGTTGTCACGGATCTCTGCCGTCAAGTGAAAGCAGCTTGCCCTAATAAGACTATTTGGCTTTGGACGGGTCGCAAGTATGAAAACTTTGAAGGCCATCCGATCATGCAGTACTTGGATACGGTGGTTGATGGACCGTACATTGAGAAGTTTAAGATTGCGGAACAAGGGCACTACCGCGGTAGTAGCAATCAACGTGTGATTCCGATACATGTTGGGAATAATTAAAAATCAAAGAATTAGGGAGCTTCAGCTCCCTTTTTACTTTATGAACTTCTTAAAATCGATGTTGTGGAGTACAAAATTTACATAAATTTGCATATTAGACTATTATTTTTTTCTGTTAAATTTGACAATGTAGAGTGCCTTTTTATAATATGATAAAAAGAGAGGTCTGATATGAACACCATTAAAAGAGCGTTACACGACAAAATTGTTAATGAGATTAAGCCTAGCAAAGCGGTATTGATTTTTGGTGCTCGTCGCGTTGGAAAGACTGTCATGATGAGGGAGATCGTCAATAATTTCCCTGGTCGTGTAATGATGCTTAATGGTGAAGACTTTGATACGCACGCACTTTTAGAACAACGAACAATTGCGAATTATCGCAACTTGCTCAATGGTATTGATTTATTGGCCATTGACGAAGCACAAAGTATTCCTGATGTTGGTAACGTCCTTAAGCTAATAGTCGATGAAGTGCCGAATATTAAAGTTCTTGCTAGTGGTTCATCGTCCTTTGATTTGTCGAATCAAACTGGTGAGCCTCTTGTCGGACGAAGTGTTCAGTTTTTATTGACTCCGTTTTCTCAACAAGAACTTTCACAAAATGAGAGCGTTTTAGAAACACGACAAAATCTCGAATCTCGTCTGATCTACGGCTCTTATCCCGAAGTTGTTTCGATCGAAAATTTCGAAAGAAAAACAGATTATCTTAGAGATATCGTAGGCGCTTACCTGTTGAAAGATATTTTGGCGATCGATGGTATCAAAAATGCGAACAAGATGCGCAACCTGTTGCGTCTCATCGCATTTCAACTGGGCTCTGAAGTTTCCTATGATGAATTGGGTAAACAACTTGGAATGAATAAAGCGACAGTTGAGAAATATTTGAATTTACTTGAGAGGGTTTATGTTCTTCATCGTTTGGGCGGATACTCACGAAACTTAAGAAAAGAAGTTTCTAAAGCCGGTAAATGGTACTTCTATGATAACGGTATCCGAAATGCTGTAATTAGTGCTTTTAGCCCCTTAGCAATTCGACAAGACGTAGGTGCCCTTTGGGAAAACTATATTATTAGCGAACGCATTAAATCCAACCATAACAACAAGTTGCACAAGGATTTCTATTTTTGGCGAACTTACGATAAACATGAGGTTGATCTTATAGAAGAAGATGCGAACGGTGTAATGGCATTTGAATTTAAGTGGGGAAATAAGTATCCGGAAGCGCCGAAGGCGTTCACAGAGGCCTATCCCAATGCGTCGTTTAGCGTCGTGAATCGAGAAAACTACTTGCGCTATATTTAAATACAAAGGATCGAGGACAGAATCTTCGATCCTTTTTAAAATAGAGAATCCATTCCTTCAATTATCAAAAACTTTCTCTTACGCTCAAGACCCCCACCATAACCCGTCAAACTCCCATTAGCACCAATAATTCGATGACAAGGAATCAGAATAGAGATCGGGTTATAGCCAACAGCGTTGGCAACAGCTCGAGTTGCCATCGGACGGCCAATTCGTTTTGCTAACTCTGAGTAACTGATGGTTTGGCCATAGGAAATCTTCAGAAGTTCGTCTGCAACCGCCTGTTGTAGATCAGTTCCGATAAAGTGCAGGGGAATGTCAAAGCTCTGACGTTGACCATCAAGGTATTCCAAAATCTCAGATTTCGTCTTAATAATGACAGCGGATTCGGACTCAATGCAATTTAATCCAATGATTTTCTTAAATTTATCGAATTTTGATTGATGGTGACGGCTGTCAATCCAATCACACATAATAATCGTCTCATCGACAGAAACCAGCCGAATTAAACCAATGGGAGAATTCCAGGAGACGTAATTAAGAGCTTGCATAGAAGTGATCTATTCAAAAGATTCGCAATTATAATGGCCATTATAATAATGGTAATTATTATATAACCAATTGATTTGTAGGGTTTTTATTTTGAATATTAAGGGCGTAGCGTTTCAAAAAGCCTATCTTCGTATTGATCGCCTGAAAGATTAGGAACCTTGATGACCCGATGGTCTTTGTCCATCACAACCCAAAACGAACGTTGAATCGTTTTAAAAGGGCCATATTCTATATGTTCCCATAACCACGTCGAGGAGCGGTTCTCTCCGGGAATTATTTTGGTGCGGCCTCCTAGAATTCTCATCGTTTGGATAGAAGTCATTCCGGGTTGAATTCGTCGGGCTTCGGCCCATAAAAATTCGTCACCAACAATTCCAACTCAACCAGAAATTAACCAACAAAATAATGACACCAATAATAGCTTTAACTTCATTTCGACTTCATAAAAATTGAATTACTGTCAATTATGCACGTAATCAAATAAACGCAACAAGATATGTGATTTATGAATCTATAATGCATTGATTTTATTGAATAATTAATGGCTAGTTTATAGTTTGGTACAAATCTATTTGATAATTTGGTACAAAACAGAATATATCTAATTTGGTAAAAATACTCATGTACCCCCTATTCTTACCAATTTAAACAGTGCAACATAATAACAGTTATGTTGAATAATAAATATTAATTACGAAAGAGACCGCGACATTTTCAAATTTGAGTCCTATAATTGCGTCATGCAAAAAAGCTTCTAACAGATTCCACCTTTTACCTCTACTGTCAATTCCGGTCTCTCCCGAGACCAGAGAGACAGTTTTTGCCTCCTTCAACAACAGGTTGCCTCTTTTATTAACCACGAAAAATAGATAACCCTTTTCTTTTTTTCGTGAGTTAATACAATGTCGAATTTAAATACTGAAGGTAAGATCTTTCTTATCATTTTCTTAGCGTCTTTAACGGCGTTTGGTCCGTTCGTCACGGACTTCTATTTGCCTGCGCTGCCACAACAAGGCGAAGATTTACAAGCATCAAGCGCATGGGTTCAAGCTGGTATTTCAACTTCACTTTGGGGTTTGGCTCTGGGACAATTAATCGTTGGACCGTTGTCAGACCGCAAAGGACGGAAAATCCCCTTATTCATATCACTTGGTGTTTTCTGTGTCGCAACCGTTGGTTGTATCTTTACGCCCAATATCGAATGCTTTGTTTTTTGTCGCTTTATCCAAGGGTTAGGCGCAACAGGTGGAATCGTACTGGCAAAATCCATTGCTACTGACAAATACAAGAACCGAGAACTTAGTAGTTTCTTATCGCTTATCGGTGCAGTCCAAGGTCTTGCTCCGATCATTGCACCCATTTGTGGAGCCATTCTCGTTGCTTATTTGGGTTGGAGAGAAATTTTCGGCGTTCTGCTACTTCTTGGCGTGGTTTTGATCTTTGCCACTGCAAGATTTCAAGAAACATTAGCGTCATACCGTCGCATAAAGGGAAGGGCTTCTTTTCTTGAGAGTTTTAATCTTTTTAAAAGTGATTCGGTTTTTACTTTATTAGTGTTGCAGCAAAGTGCCGGCTGTGGTGTTTTATTTGCCTACATTGCCTCAAGCGCATTTTTGTTCCAAACGATGTTTGCTCTTACGCCAATCGAATATTCAATCGTTTTTGCACTTAATGCCATCATGATTTCGATCGGAACCTTTGCTTGCAGGCTATTTAAATCAATGATGTACGCTGTTATTTTCGGCTCGATAGGCATGCTTGCCAGCAGTGTAGCGCTTGGTATTGTTCTATTAACAATGAATTCAGTTATCTTTGTTGAACTATGCCTCATGGCTATGACATGTTCATTGGGCCTGACGTTACCTTCTGGTACCGGTCTAGCACTTAACCGACAAAGAGATAGAGCAGGAAGCGCTTCGGCTCTATTAGGCGCTTTAGGATTTGCAGTGGGTGGTCTTGCCGCCCCCTTGGCCGGCATGGGTGAGCATGGTATGGGACTTGTTAAATTGATGAACGTCCAGTCTTGCACGCAAAAAATTCGACATGCCGAACTTTTTGGAGGTTGCATTGTCAATTGTTTTGAGCCAAATTGGCTGAAGCTTTGCGCTTCTTCATGAGGTCGTACGTATAAAAGACCGTGCTGAAGAAGATCATCATGTAGGCGAGAAGTTCGGTCGATTCTTCGGAGAGACTCTTAACTTCGTAGAAGCTGCCGCAGCTTGAATCCGAATAGAGCGCCCAGAGGGCCTTCATGCCGTAGAGACGGGAATAGACAAGGAGGCAGGCAACACCGACGCACATAAGAGGATAGGCTTTATGCCCTATGAAGTGCCCCAGTCCCGGCAAAACCGTTTTGAAGCCCGAACTTTTCACGACATAAGCGAGAAAGATCAGCCAAATCAAAGCTACATAGACCCAAAAACCGTGCGTAATGATGTCGAACCATCCGTCAAGCTCGCGGATGAAGAGCGTCATCAAAAAACCGGCGATGAGCCAGAGACCGCCTGAGAAGGCCTTGGCCTTGGAAGCGGTGTGCATCATAATGAGAGAAGCAGCCAAAAGGAAGGCCTCCTGCCCCAGCTCGATGAGGTTCTCCACTTCGATTTCAAAGCTCGGATTGAGAAAATAAAGCCCGATAGCGCCAGCGCACATCAGGGAGCAAATAAGGAACTGGGCGATCCCGACGAGGATCGTACGAACATTGTAATTCATAGAGGGTGGGTCAAGCGAGTCGGATACAGCATTTCAATGCCATGCTGTGCCCGATAGTTACGCAAAATCGATCACAATTTCGGTTCCGCTGGAAATGGCAAATGGACGAGGTTCACGAGCTTATTAATAGTGTTATTTAAGGAACACTATACTAGTTCAGAAAAAAGCTTTTGAGCTTCTTTCTTAAGTTCTGGATCAATTTTGATATTGGTACTTTGCCCTGTCATGACATTTTCCTAACCGTTAGTGGTAGTATAAATCTATAATGCGCCTATTGTCAATATATCGGGCGCGTAATATTGTAAATTTTTAAAAGAAATTCAAAGGGGGATTTCTAAAAATTCGTAATTCTGTTGATTTTATCGTCTAACGGTACTGC
>CAJLGW010000033.1 GCA_905206345.1 uncultured Sutterella sp.
GAGCGACGGACTGTTAATCCGCAGGTCGTTGGTTCGAGCCCAACTCGGGGAGCCATTCAAAGGAGAGGTCAAAAAACCTCTCCTTTTTCTTTGTCAACAATATTTTGTGAGTTTTGGGCAAAAATACCACAAAATATTCCATCAAAAATCCTCTTATTTTCCAAAGACTTGCGCACTGTTTCAATTTATTTTCGTTTTACCTATTGCCCTCACCGAATTTTGACTCTATTATCGCGGTGTCAATAGAACAAATTTATTTTGTTGACCACCGTGTCGGGGGAGAAAACCCTCGAAAAACGAGAGATGAACGTTTGGACGACGAACATCTTTTTACAAACGGGTTGCAACTGTCAGACTAGCTTCGAAGCGAACATTTCGTCGAAGACAAGATCCTGAGTCCTTGGGTATAAGGCCTGTACCCTCGGTGCTAGAAAGCAGAAGCAACACTTTGGGGGAAAGGCATGAGTAATCGCTCCCAAAATAATACGGCGAATAACGAGTCCCAATTCCAACGCTCAATGCAATTGCGTCACCTCATTATGTTGAGTTTAGGTGGCGTGATCGGCAGCGGCCTCTTCTTTGGAACTGGTCACATCATCGCAAACGTTGGTGCCTTCGGTACTGTGTTGGCTTACTTAATCGGTGCATTTATGGTGTACTTGATCATGTTAAGTCTTGGTGAACTCTCTGTGGCTCACCCCGACCCTGGCTCCTTTCACCTTTATGCAACGAAATACATCTCTCCGGCAGCTGGCTATGCTGTTGCGTGGTTGTATTGGTTGAATTGGACGGTCACGTTAGGGACCGCTTTCACCGCTGTTGGCTTTGCCATGCAGTATTGGTTCCCTCAAGTGCCGATATGGATGTGGTGCGTGATTTTCGGGTCGATCATTTTCTTCTTGAATGTGATTGATACTCGCTTTTTTGCTGAAAGTGAGTTCTTCCTCTCGATTATTAAAGTGATCACCATTCAGGTCTTCATCGTCTTGGGGGCTTGCGCCATCTTTGATGTTATTCCATTTGGTGAAACAGGTTCTCCGGGTTGGTCAAACTTGATCGGTAACGGTGATTTGTTGCCCAACGGCATAACACCACTGTTATTTACGATGGTGACGGTTTGCTTTGCCTTCTCGGGCACTGAATTGATCGGTGTGGCCGCAGGCGAAACGCATAATCCCGAACGCGTGATTCCGATTGCTGTTCGCGCCTCTTTGTTGCGCTTGGTGGTCTTCTTTGTAGGTACCGTCTTGATTGTTGCAACGTTGGTGCCAGCAGAATCAGCCACGGTTTCAAAGAGCCCGTTCATTACGGTCTTTGAGCAGTTAGGGATTCCCTATGCAGCAGACATCTTTAACTTTGTCATCATCACAGCAATTTTGTCATCGGCCAACACAGGGTTGTTTGCCTCCGGTCGTATGGTGTGGTCGTTGGGTCATGATGGCATGATGCCAGCAGGCTTAGCAAAGCTCAATAAGCGTGGCGTTCCTGTTAACGCCTTAGCCTTCAGTATGTTGGGCGGCTTGCTTGCTTTGGCCTCTAGCGTTATGGCTGCTGATACGGTCTTTGTGATTTTGATCTCTATCGTAGGTTTCTCTACGGTGGGTGTTTGGTTAAGCATCTGCATCGCTCACTACCGCTTCCGCCAACAATATTTGGCCAATGGTGGCGACTTGAACGAGCTAAAATATAAGAGCCCTTGGTTCCCATTCGTTCCCATTGCCGGTGCAGTGATGTGCATCATTGTGATGGTCGGTATGGGCTTTGACCCCGAACAACGCATCGCGCTTTATTGCGGTATTCCGTTTACCGTTTCGTGCTTTGTCATCTATCACTTGACGCATAAGATAAAAAAATCGGCCCGGATGACTCACGTGGTGGACGACATGCCGGGTCGTGAAGCGATTCCCTAAGCGCTTCTTAACCACAGCCGGTTTTGACTGAGCCTATCCCCTCTTCGGGAAACAATCAAAACCGTTTATCAAACAAATACGGGAGAGTTCCAAAAGAGCTCTCCCGCTTGTTTTCCTATCATCAGTTTTCGGATTAAAGACCTGAGCGATCTTCCAATACATCCACTCCCTTAGGCGTCTTAAATGTGAAATCCGTCTTCTTAAATTTCGGATTCTTCTTCACATTAGAAAAAGCCAAAACCGTTTGCTGACCAAAATTATCTTTCAAAATCATGCGAGCGGGCAATTGATTCTTAAAAGCGATTCTGACTTCGCTAAAGGGCGAGTTATCATCTTTAGGCGTTGCTAACAACCAATGCATCCCTTCACTATCGGGAAGCTCTTTTACCGCAAAGTCTTTTGAGAAATCGTTGTTCCCGAAAAGAATGGATGCGGGCGTTGCCGGTAGCGCCTGCGTGAGTGTTTTAACGGTCACCTGAGCCATCTCGACGTCATAGAGCCATAAGGTCTTGCCGTCACTCATCATCAATTCTTCAAAAGGCGCATCATAGTGCCAGCTAAAGCAGCCGGGACGCAAGAATTTAAATTCTCCTTGACCGGCGCCAGAGGCATCTTCCCCTTTTTCCGTAAGAACTTTTTGGCTAAACGTCCCTGCAGCACTTGAGGTGTTTTTCAAAAAAGCCTGCAAGTCGTCCATGGCCCCAGCCATGGCAGACAACGAACAACCGGCTAAGAGTAAAGAGACTAAAAATTTACGCACTTAGAGCTCCAATTGATCAGGACGAGCGTTAATAGTTCGACGACCACTTGAGTCTGCAGCACTCACAATACCTTCGGCCTCTAACTCATCAACGATATTGGCTGCACGCGGATAACCCACACCTAAACGGCGTTGTAAGAACGTCACCGAACACTTATTACTGTCGAGAATAATCTGCACAGCTTTATCAAAAAGTGCATCTCGAGCGCCACCTAGACTACGACGATTTTCTCCGCCTTCGCCTTCCTCATCTTCGTCAGTTACCAACACTTCAGTCACGTACTTAGGCTTTGCCATTTGGCGTAATGCCGACGTAATGCGTTCCAACTCGCCATCGGTCACAAAAGCCCCTTGGACACGTTCCAAAGACTGTAGACTCGGCATCTTGAATAAGAAGTCGCCATTCCCCAAAAGATTTTCTGCACCCATTTGGTCCAAAATAATGCGACTATCCGACCCCGTTGCCACTTGGAAAGCCGCACGAGACGGAATATTGGTTCTCAAAAGACCGGAGAGCACATCGGCACTCGGGCGTTGCGTTGCCAAAATCAAGTGAATCCCTGCTGCACGCGCTTTTTGAGCCAATCGAATCAAAGAGTCTTCAACACCCTTTTTATCCACCATCAATAAGTCTGCCATTTCGTCAACAACAACGACGATATAAGGCAACTCTTCCAACGGCATGTCCTCTTTCACATCCTTGAGATAGTGAGAGAGCATCGTTGTGCCACTCGCGGCAAGTTCGCGAACCTTTTGGTTATAGGTATCAATGTTTCGAACTTTCAACAAATGCGCCAAATGGTAGCGTCGATCCATTTCTTTGACACACCATTGAAGGCTGTGTTTTGCCAAATTCATTTGATCAACAACCGGGCACAATAAGTGCGGAATATCTTCATACCAAGAAAATTCCACCTTCTTCGGGTCAATCAAAATCAAACGTAATTTCGAGGGTTCAAAACGGTACAACAATGACAAAATCATGCTGTTGACGCCCACGGATTTACCGGAACCCGTAGTACCTGCCACGAGTAAATGCGGCATCTTCGCCAAATCTTGTACAAACGGTTCACCCGTAATGCACTTACCTAAACACAAGGGCAAAGCCCCTTTAAAGCGAGCAAAGTCTTGAGAGCCTAAGAGTTCAGAAAGTTTCACAATCTGACGCTTAGGATTCGGCACTTCAAGCCCCATGTAAGGCGTATTCGGAACGGTTTCCAAAACACGTACCGATTGAACACTTAAGACACGCGCCAAGTCGTTTTCCAGATTTTTAATCGCAGAACTTTTAACGCCTTCAGCCGGTTCAATTTCGTAGCGCGTCACCACTGGACCCGGATTGGCCGCTCTCACCGTCACTTTGACACCGTAACTTGCGAGCTTACTTTCAATCAAGTTACTCATGATGCTAAGCGAAGTCTTATCAATCGAAGGCTCGGAATTCACAGCCGGATCAAAAAGTCGCAAGTCCGGTCGAATGGGCGTAACAGAATTCTCAAAAAGACTTTCTTGTTGAGATTGCAAAGCAATCGTACTTTGTTCAACCTTGGCTTGAGGCTTAATATCAATCGCAAGGCCGGGTTGATCATCCTCTTTCTCTTCAACCTTGTCTTCTTTCTTAAAAAACGGCAACGAAGACGTTATAACTTCTTTCTTTTTTTCCGGTTCATTGAAATCAGCCTTAACGATCTCTTCTCGACGATTATCTCGCTTGTAGAGGCGCTCGACGCGCGCTCCCAACCCCTCAAAAACATTGAGCCAAGAAAAATCAAAGAAAATCGCCATGCCCCAAGCACCCAAAACAAGCATGATCAAAGTAACGCCAATCGCTCCCATGTAAGGAACGACAGCTGTCATCAAGGCTTGACCTAAAATGCCGCCGGCTTCGCCTGGCAATCGTTCTGCATAAGGGTACAAACGTAGCGCTTCCAACGTTGTGCTTGCGCACAACAGTAAGATCAAGCCAGTTAAGTGGTAGATGCGACCAAAGGGCGTTTTAACATAATGACTGGAAGCGTAACGCCATGCCACCATAGCGCCGACCCCAATGAGCCAATACGCACTCCAACCAAAAACAAACAATGAAATGTCTGAAAGATAAGCCCCAAAACCGCCTACAAAATTTTTCGCATTAGCCAAGGGGGCCGCATGAGTGAAAGACGGATCGGCCGGAGAGTATGAAACGAGTGACAACACATACAAAACGGTGAAAACGGCAAAAAACACCCCCATAAAAGGCGCAAGGTGAATCTTTGCCTTTTCTTTAGGCGCCTTCGGTGCCTGCAAATACGCATTACTCTTAAGAACCAGTTCATTTCCAGGTGTCGCCAACTGACTATCATTGACGGAACGCTTGCGTTTGGCAGGTGCTTTTAGCAGGTTTTTTGAGGCTTTTTCTTTGTTGAGGGCCGGTTTTTTCATTCAAAAAATCAATTCTTACATTCAATTTCTAGAAACATTAATTGTACTTTTTTGCGTCGCTAATAGGGCTTGTAAACACCCATTTTTGCAAGCATTTTTCAGCTCGTTACCTTTTTTATATTTTTGGTCAATGGTTCTTGATTAATTTCTTTCGCTTTGAAGCTAAAATGCAAGAGTTAATTAATGAGAGAAACAAAGGATTTTTTATGTCCACTACGAAACATGCCAAAGTGATTGTCTTAGGTTCTGGGCCTGCAGGTTATACCGCCGCTCTTTATGCTGCGCGAGCCAATTTAGAACCGCTCTTGATCACCGGAATGGAGCAAGGCGGCCAATTGATGACGACCACCGAAATTGATAACTGGCCTGCTGATGTCAATGGCGTACAAGGGCCTGAACTTATGCAACGATTCCTTGATCACGCTAGCCGTTTCGGCACCCAAATTGAATTTGATATGGTGACCGAAGCTCACTTAAAGGAAAAACCGATTCGCTTGGTCTCCGACCTTGGCAATACCTACACGTGCGATGCCCTCATCATTGCAACAGGCGCCTCTGCTAAGTATTTAGGGCTTGAGTCTGAACAACATTACAAGGGACGAGGCGTCTCAGCGTGTGCAACGTGTGATGGCTTTTTCTACCGTAAAAAGGTGGTGGCTGTGGTTGGTGGCGGCAACGCTGCTTTGGAAGAAGCGCTTTACTTATCCAATATTGCCAGCAAGGTTCATCTCGTTCACCGCCGTGATCGATTCAAGGCCGAACCGATTATGGTCAAAAAATTAATGGCTGCCGTCGAGGAAGGTCGTATTGAATTGCACCTTTTCCGCGAAGTCAAAGAAGTCTTGGGCGATGAAAAAGGCGTGACGGGCCTTACCCTCAAGGCTACTGACGGCGCAGCTGATGAAACGTTAACGCTTGACGGCGTCTTCATTGCGATCGGCCACTCGCCCAACACCAAGATTTTTGCAGATCAATTAGAGCTTGATCACGGTTACATCGTTACGCAAGGCACTCGCTCTCACACGGCAACGGCAACCAACATTGAAGGCGTCTTTGCTGCCGGCGACTGCCAAGACCAAACCTACCGTCAAGCCATCACGTCTGCTGCCACGGGTTGCATGGCCGCGCTTGACGCACAACGCTATTTAGAAAGCGAAGAGTAAAAATGAGAAGTAAAGGTTTTGAGGCATTAAAGGGCATTAAAGCCCGTGCCTTTGAAGAAACAAAGGCACGCGAAGAGTCGGCTGAAGAAGCCGCCGCTCGTCGCGAGCAAGAAAAGATCAACAAAGAAGAATTTGATGCCGAAATGCATCGTCTTGGCATGATTAAAACCGAAAAGCAAGACGATGCTGCGGATTTGTTCTCTAAAGAAATGCAACGCTTAGGTGTCACTGAGCTTGATCAATCCAATAAAAAGCACCCGGCCGCACGCGTTAAAACGCGCAAACCCATCACGCCAGCAACCCGTGCCCATGTTGAGATGAAATTGTCGGATAACTATGACGCCACTTCCATGGACGACTGGGCAGATCGTGACTATGTTGCAGTGGGTTGCGGGGTTGATTTAGCCAGCAAACTCAAACGTGGTTTATGGCCCGTCGGGGCACATTTGGATTTACACGGCTACACAATTGAAGAAGCCCGCTCGGCTTTGACGACGTTTATTATTGCCGCCCGTCAGGAAGGGATTCGTTGTGTTCGTATTGTCCACGGAAAAGGCATGAATAGCGATGAAGGCCCCGTTTTAAAAATGATGGTGCGCCGTTGGCTTCGTCAAATGAATGAGGTGCAAGCCTTTATCCAAGCTTTACCCGGTGAAGGTGGCTCTGGTGCCGTTCGTGTTTTATTAACGAAAAAAATTGCTTAATTGGGGAAAGATTTATGGATATCTTGGAATTGATGCAAACTCGCTATACAACCAAGCATTTTGATCAAGGGCGTCACGTGTCTGCTAAGGACATGGAAAAGCTTTTAGAAGTCCTTCGCTTGTGTCCTTCTTCCGTTAATTCACAGCCGTGGCACTTTTATGTTGTGACGACTCCCGAAGGTCGCGAAAGAATTCGTCCTGCCATTAAGGACTTTAACGTCAACCGTTTGACGGCCTCGGACTTTATTTTCTTTGCCGTGCCCGCCACGACAAGCCTGCCCTATTGGGAAGCGCTTTATGAAAAAGAAAAAGCCGATGGACGATACAAAACGTGGACTTCTGACGAACGCCCCGATGCACTTCGCATGACGTACGCCAAAATGTTTGAAGAAAATCCTCAAGAATGGTTTAACTACGCCAGTAACCAAACGTTCTTGGCAGCGGGTTGCTTAACCGTTGCAGCAGCAGAAATGGGCATTGACTCCACGCTCTTAGGTGGCATTGATTTTGATATGCTCGATGACCTTTTAGGCATCAAAGCAAAGAATCACCGTACGATTTTAGGTATTGCATTGGGCTACCGCGCAAGCAAAGACTCCAATGCCTCTCGACCGAAATCCCGTTGGGAAAAAGAAGATATCATCCACTACATCCCTTAATAGGGCAATGGGCGCTAACAGCGCCCATTTTTCATCAAAAGAGGTGATTTATACCTCTTTTTCTATTAAAACATCTGTTGGCGTGTTTTAGCAGAAAGCTCCTTCACGTTAATCGCCCAAATCCCCATCTTCTCCACAAGTTCTTCCGGAAAGTCCCAACTTAACTCACCATCGTCGCCTGCGTAGTGATGCATGATTTGTTCTAACGCATGAATACGCTTTTCACCTTCGAGCTTTTGCATCGTGCCGCTACCGATCACAGAGAAGTAGTTTTGACCGGATTTCGAGACCGGATCATCAATCACCATGGTGGCACCGAGCTCGGCAATCACAAAACTCACTTCGGGATTTTTTGCAATCAAATCAGCTTTATGACCTTCGGCGGCACCATGGAAATAAAGAATTAAGCCATCATCGGAAACTTCAAAGCCATAGCTCAAAGGAACTGCATATGGGTGCGGTTCGTCATTAAATGCAACCACGACAGAGCGAGCGCGTTGCAAAAATGCTTTGATCAAAACGGGATCGTCCACGGCCCGATCTTGACGACGCATTTCCGTGTGAATCGTTGTCGGCATTTGACTCATCATTATTCTCCTTTAATGCCCCAAAACTTGGGCTTTCAATTCTGCCAAGCGGTCACGTACCGCTGCAGCCTTTTCAAAGTCCAAATTCTTGGCAAATTCAAACATTTGTTTTTCCAGTTTCTTAATTTCGGCAGAAAGGTCTTTTTCACTCATAGAGCCGACCGTTTCCGTCAAGTGATACACGGAAGTATTATCCGAACGATAAACACCGTCAATGATGTCTTTAACTTCCTTTTTCACGCTCTTTGGCGTAATACCGTGCTCTAAGTTATAAGCCTTTTGTTTGGCACGACGACGCTCCGTTTCATCGATGGCTCGCTTCATGGAGTCCGTCATCTTATCGGCATACAAAATGGCCGTCCCCGCCACATTTCGGGCCGCACGACCAATGGTTTGGATGAGCGATCGTTCGCTTCGCAAAAAACCTTCTTTATCCGCATCCAAAATAGCTACTAATGACACTTCTGGAATATCCAATCCTTCTCGCAAGAGGTTAATCCCAACCAAGACATCAAAGAGACCGGCTCGTAAATCTCGAATGATCTCAACACGCTCCACGGTATCAATATCTGAGTGCAAATAACGAACCTTGACCCCATTTTCATTTAAAAAGTCCGTGAGATCTTCAGCCATACGCTTAGTTAGCGTTGTCACCAACACACGATCGCCCTTAGCAACACGCTCATTAATCTCACTTAAGACATCATCGACTTGGGTGCTTGCCGGTCGAACAATCACTTCCGGGTCGACCAAACCCGTGGGACGCACCACTTGTTCAACAATTTGGGAAGAATGCTCTAATTCGTAATTTGCAGGCGTAGCCGAGACAAAAACGCCACGACGCATCTTTCGTTCAAATTCATCGAAACGCAAGGGTCGGTTATCCAAAGCGGAGGGTAAACGGAACCCATAAAGCACCAATGTTTCTTTACGCGAACGGTCACCGCGATACATACCGCCCAACTGCCCCATCATGACGTGACTTTCGTCAAAAAACATGAGGCAATCTTTGGGTAAGTAGTCGATTAAGCAAGGTGGCGCCTCGCCGGGTGCCAATCCTGTTAAGTGGCGAGAATAGTTTTCAATGCCCTTACAAAAACCAACTTGGTCAAGCATTTCCAAATCAAAGAGCGTACGTTGCTCCAAGCGTTGCGCTTCAACAAGTTTATTTTCAGCTAAAAATTCACGCTTTCTGTCTCGCAATTCTGCTTTGATCGATTCAATGGCTCGAACGATCTCATCGCGAGGCGTCACATAGTGACTGGCAGGATAAATCACAAAGCGGGGCACTTTTTGAATGATGACACCCGTTAATGGGTCAAACAAGCAAATGCTTTCCAATTCATCATCAAAGAGCTCAAAACGCACGGCCATTTCTGCGTGTTCAGCGGGGAAAACATCAATCGTGTCACCTCGAACCCGGAACGTTCCGCGAGAGAAGTCCATTTCGCTGCGCTTATATTGCATCTTCACGAGTTGAGAGATGAAGTCAGACCGGCTCTTAGTATCGCCCGTGCGCATAATCAAGCGCATTTGCGTATAGCTTTCGGGTTTACCGATACCGTAAATGGCAGACACCGTCGCCACAATGATGGTGTCACGGCGCTCAAGAACGCTTTTGGTGGCCGACAGACGCATCTGCTCAATATGCTCATTAATCGCAGAATCCTTTTCAATAAAAAGGTCGCGACTCGGCACATAAGCTTCTGGCTGATAGTAGTCGTAATAAGAGACGAAATATTCCACGGCGTTATTTGGGAAAAACTCTCGCATTTCCGCATACAACTGCGCCGCCAACGTCTTATTGGGAGCCATGATGATGGCAGGCACGCCCTGACGAGCGATGACATTGGCCATCGTAAAGGTTTTACCCGACCCCGTTACCCCTAAAAGCGTTTGAAACGTCAAGCCATCATCAAGACCCGCATTGAGTTCTTCAATTGCAGTGGGTTGATCGCCCGAGGGTTCATAAGGCGCATGCAATTCAAAGGGGGAATTGGGAAATTTTTTTATGATTTCGCTCACGTAATCTCACTACTTAAAAATTTTTTGCAACTTTTAATCTTAGCGCATGTTTAGGCTGATGAAAAAATCCAAAAAGACTTTTCTGCACTTTTAATGATCCCTGCTTATCGGTAGAATGGCAAGATTATTAATTAACTTTTTGAATTAAACACTTATGGTACGAAATTGGGATACCCGAAACGACGAACTCGATGATGAAGAAGATGATTTTTACGATCGTCCGAGCAAGTCTCAAATCAAGCGCGAATTGCAAGCTTTGCAAGACCTTGGCAAAGAAATGACCGGTTTGGCCCCTGAAACGCTTAACCGCATTCCGTTGCCTGAAGACGTTCGCGAAGCCATTGATGAGTACAAGAAAATGCGCTCCTTTGGCGCTCAACGTCGTCAATTGCAGTTGATCGGCAAAAAGATGAGTACGCTTGACTACGAAAAGGTTCGTACGTCGATTGATTTGGCCACGGGTGAAAGTAAAGCTGCTGTTGCCGCGCACCACAAAGCCGAACGCATGCGTGACCGTTTAATCGCAGATGACGGCTATTTAACCGATTTTATCGAAGAGTTCCCCGACGTTGACGTCCAAAACATTCGTCGACTCATTCGAGGTGCACGTAAAGAAGCTGAGATGAACAAGCCTCCCAAGAGTGCCCGTGAACTCTATCGTTTCATTCACCCGATGGTCAGTCCCAAAGTGGATTCTTTGGAAAAAGTCGAAGAAACTGACGAGGAATAATCGTGAAACCTATCATCGTTACCTTAACGCAAGGCTTGGGCCAATCGCTCTACGATGGCCTCAATGACATTGGCGAGCTTTATTATTGGAATGAGTTATCCGATGCACAAAAAAGTGAGATCGGTCCAAAGACCGAAATTCTCTCTATTGCGCCCATGGTAACGGTGGATGAGGCGATTCTTAATCACTTCCCCAATCTCAAGTACATCGCCAGTTGGGGGGTTGGTTTCGATCGTTCTGACATGGCCGCCATTGCCAAACGCGGCATTATCTTTACCAATACCCCCAATGCCAACTTCAACGACGTTGCTGATTTGACGATTGGTCTCATGGTGGGATTGGCTCGTCACATTCCTCAAGTTCATCAGGGGCTTTTGGAAACGAAGAGCATTCAATGGCCTAAACGCCCTGCTTTTCGTGTAGCCGGCAAGAAAATTGGGATTGCCGGTTTCGGTCACATCGGCAAAGAACTCGCTTGCCGTGCACAGGGTTTTCGCATGCCAGTAGGCTACCTCGATCGTCGTCAAGCCAGTGAGGAATTTCCCCGCTTTGATTCCGTTGAAGCGCTTGCTGCGTGGGCAGACTTTCTTGTGATGGCCCTTCCCGCCAATGAACAAACGTTCCATATCGTTAATACCAACGTGTTGGAAAAACTTGGTCCCAACGGATTCTTGATCAATATCGGTCGTGGCGCTTTAGTCGATACAGAAGCTCTGGTACAGGCATTAGAAAATCACACCATTGCCGGTGCCGGGCTTGACGTCTACGAGAATGAACCCAATATCGATCCTCGTTTGACGCAATTTGAAAATGTAGTCTTAACCCCGCACATTGGGGGCGCAACCCAAGAGGCTCGCGAAGATGCTGCGCAAGAAAAATTGCGCAACATCCGTGCTTACCTTGCAGGCGACGAATTAGTGGGACGAATCCTTTAGCTGCTCGCGGGCTGAATTCAAGCCCGCCATCACTTGCTCTTTTAAAAGCATCGAGAAGGCCTCCGTTTGAGAAAGAGAGCTGGAAAGCATAATTTCTTTCACTTTCGGATCGGCGATCGCCATCAGAAAAACCGGTGCCATTGAAGCCACTAAAATCGCTTCAACTCGAAGATCCTCGCAATCCTCAATACCTAAGTAATTGGCAAAAAAACTTTTTAAATGCGTAATGCGTTCTTTGCTATAAAGCATGATGAGCTTATAAAACTGAGGAGACGGTGCCACCACTTCTCTTACCCAAACACGAATTGGCCAATTATCCTCCTGCAAGACTCGAGGAATTAATGAACTGAAGTAAAAATCCAGCGCTGCTTCAGGCGACTCGTATTGAACCATTTCAATTTCGAGTTCTTGACTGAAAATTGTTTGAGGGATTTTGCCCAACACCGCTTGATAAAGGGCATCCCGTCCTCCAAACCAGTAATTGATACTGGCTGCATTGGTACCCGCATTTCGACAAACGTCTCGCGCCGTTACAGCACTCCAACCTTTGACGGCCACGAGTCGGCCGGCCTCTTCAATTAGGCGTTCGCGCGTCTTTTCACCATCATTTCTTAATTTCGAAGTCGCTTTTCTCACCATTTTCTCCCCGTTATTTACAACCGTTTTTTGAAGAAATTGTAGGCCAAAGGCAAAGTCACCAATGCCATTAAAATGACAGGCCATAACCCTACTATCACTTCCGTAAATCCAATACCGATCAGATACACACGTCGAATCGTCGTCAATGCAAATCGCAAAGGATCGGCATAAGTTAAAAGTTGAAGCCACTCAGGCATATTTTGTACCGGTGCAAAAAGACCGGACAACAATACCATGGGCACCATAAAGACAAACACTAAAAGCAACCCCTGTTGCATGGTTTCGCTATAGGCAGAAATCGCCAATCCAAGTCCCACAATCGCAGTCATAAAGATTAATAGTGCAAAGTACAAAACCCAAACACTGCCCGCCATGGGAATATCAAACCACCAAAGGTCCACAAAAAAAATGAGAGTGCCTTGGAAAAGCCCAATTACCATCGGAATGTAGGCTTTAGCAAGCAACAAATCAATGGTTCGATAAGGCGAGACCAACAATTGTTCAAAGGTACCCTGCTCGCGTTCTCTGGCCACGCTCAGGGCCGAAAGGATGAGAACCTGCAACATTGAGAGCATGGCAATGAGCCCCGGCATGATGAACCATTGCGTGATGCTGTTGGGATTATATAAAAGTCTCGGCGTCAAAAAGGACTCTAATCCCAATACTCGTGCATTAAAGGCCTCTGCGATAACACCTAAATAGCCTGCAGCCAATTGAGCCGTTGTCGAATTTCGCCCATCAATAATGACTTGAATGGTTGCCGACTTTTTCTCATAGACGGTATCGGCGAAATTTTCCGGAATCACAACGACCAAAAGTGCGTTTGCTTCATCAACCGCATGTGGAACTTGGGCAAGACTGTGATATGTTCCAACACGCTCGAAAATTCGATTATTGTCAATTGCCTGAACGAACTGCGTCGAAACCGCACTCTTAGAAAGATCGCAAAGAGCATAAGGAACTCGGTCCAAATTGAAACTAGCAATGTACCCAAACAAAATAATGTACAACACCAAAGGACCGATCAGAATCATTCGGCTCGTTTTTTCTTTAACGGTCGCTAAAAGTTCCTTATGGGCCAAGGCTCGGAAGCGTTGAAGTCGTTCAGTCATTTTCTCACCCGCTTCTGATTAAGTTTGACCGATACAGTCAATGTTAAAACAGCAAAGAAAGTCAAAATGATTAAGTCTTTGATCATCAAAGAGGTCATGCCTCCCGTTAAGAAACCGACTTTGAGTAATTCCAAGTAGTACACCGGAGGCAATAAGTGTGCGAGGGTATCGGCCCATGCCGGTGCACTGCGCAAGTCAAAAATGAAACCCGATAAAAGTAACGCTGGAAGAAAACTTGCCAACAACGCGATTTGTGAGGATAAAAATTGAGAACGCGTAATGGCAGAAATCATCAACCCTAAGCCCAAACAGAAGAAAAGGTAAATGATGGAGGAGAGCGTAATTAACGCCAAACTGCCTCTTACGGGGATTTCATAGATAAAAATGGCCGAGAGCATACATAGTAGCCAACCCACCATTGCCAATAGAAAATAGGGAATGGTCTTTGAGGCAATCAAGGCAAAAGCGCTCACAGGCGTTGCGAGCAGCGCTTCCATTGTTCCTCGCTCCCATTCTCGGGCAATCACAAGTCCCGTTAACATCGTCCCCGTCATCGTCAAAATAATAACCATCAAACCAGGCACCAAATACCAACGACTTTCCGCCCCTTCATTAAACCAAATTCGAGGAACAATCTGAACCCCAGGCGTTGTTACCCCTTGAGCTGCACTGGCACTTGCCATCGTTTGCATCACCACATTCGTTACCATCGTGGCGCGAGGAGCGTCCAAGCCATCAATAATCAGTTGTACCTTTTGGTTGGGATCAAAGATGACCACCGCTTCAATATCAAAGCTCTTTAACGCATCAAATGCTCTCGTTCTTGATGGAAAAACCGATACATGATCAAAAGTGGAATTCGCTCTAAACGCTTGTGTATAAAGCGTAGTTGCCTGTGAAGATTGTTCTTTCACAATGCCTAATCGAATATTTTGTACGTCAAAACTTAACCCGAAACCAAATAAGACAATCAAAATCACGGGCAAAACAATCCCCAACAAAATAGCACTCTTGTCTCGGATAATTTGTCGCGTCTCTTTAATACAGAGCGCTCGAACGTGGATTAAAAATTCACTCATTTTTCACCCCCCGTTCTAAATTGCCTCACAACACGAATAAATGCTTCATCCATGGTGGGAGAGTTTTGTCGAATTTCTTCAGGCGTGCCTAAAATCAATGCTTCACCTCGATCCTGGATGAGCATACGGTCACAGTACTGCGCTTCCTCCATAAAGTGGGTTGTCACAATGATCGTGGTGCCTGCTGCTGACAATGCCGTCATCCAACGCCAAAATTGACGTCGCGTTGGTACATCGGCGCCGCTCGTGGGTTCGTCTAAAAATAAAATCTTTGGCTTATGCAATAGAGCAACCGCCATGGCTAAACGCTGTTTAACACCTCCTGGCAACGTTTTTGATTGATGATTTTGATACTCACCTAATTGGAATTCTTCAATCAATAACTCAATACGACGCTTGGCTACTTCGCCAAATAAACCATAAGCCCGCGCAAAAAAGTTCATATTTTCACGGACACTTAAATCGCCATAAAGCGCAAATTTCTGAGACATGTAACCTAAATTGGATTTAACATGCTCGAGTGCTTCTTTGACATCAAGACCATCAATACTAAGTTCCCCATCAGAAACCGTTAAAAGGCCGCAAAGCATCTTAAAAGTTGTTGTTTTGCCTGCACCATTGGGACCTAAAAGGCCAAAAATCTCACCTCGATAAACATCAAAAGATGTCTTTTTAACGGCTTCAAAACTTCCAAAACGGCGCACGAGATCACGAGCTGTAATAAGCGCTTCTTCATGACCAATTCCACCCGTTTTTGCATGCTCTTTGATGATGGTATAGGCTTGTCGAGGCTCATTTTTGTAACGCTCCACCAGATAGCCATCCTCCAAACGAGGTTCAACTGACAAACAGGTTCGATTCCCAATTTGGTACTTCAAATCGTCCAACTTGCCATTCGGTTTTAAAAGTACTCGAACGTACCCCGCCTGCGGAACGGCATCCAATACCCATTCATCGTTGTCGAGTAACAACGCTTGTAAATCTCGACTGCGTTCATCTTTCTCCGGTTCAACAAAAAACGTTAAACCTTGGGCTTTTTGAGCAATATTTTGTGGTGTATCCATCAACACCAAGTGCCCATTTTCTAGCACAATCACTTCGTCACAAAGAGAAGCTTCGTCCATGTAAGTCGTCGCCACAAC
The DNA here is from genome assembly GCA_905206345.1 of uncultured Sutterella sp. Lineage (GTDB taxonomy): Bacteria > Pseudomonadota > Gammaproteobacteria > Burkholderiales > Burkholderiaceae_F > Aphodousia. Next base: position 15,867 of record CAJLGW010000033.1, read on the forward strand.
AATGGTCATGGATTCTTGCCGGACATTTCTTTCTAAAATGCGCCACAACTCTTGACGTGACAACGGATCAACGCCCACACTCGGCTCATCTAATAGAAGAAGTTTGGGGTGATTCAAAAGCGCACAGGCAAGCCCCAACTTTTGCTTCATACCACCCGAAAGACGACCGGCCAAGCGTTCGGTAAACGCCGTCAAGTCCGTCATCACCAAGAGTTCCTTGAAACGCTTTTCTCGGTCTGATTCATCAAGATTGAACAAATCCGCATAAAGCGAAAGATTTTCTATCACGCTCAAATCTTGATAAAGACCAAACTTTTGAGGCATATAGCCACACAAGCTTTGTAACTCTGAAAGATTCTCATAAAGGTTTTCGCCAAAAACCCTAACGGTGCCTTCCTGAGGCTTTAAAAGTCCTGCCAACGTTCGCATCCGCGTTGTCTTTCCGGCTCCGTCTGCGCCCACTAAAGCAACAAGTTGCCCTTCCTTAATATTTAAGGACAACGCTGAAAGTAAGGGTTCAACAACACCTTTTTCCGTGCGCGTAACAGATTGAACTTCTAAAGCGTAGCGGGTCATGTCTGATCCTTACTGCAACTGTGCCGTCACAGGCATCCCCAGTCGCAACATACCGTTGGGATCATCAACCGTCAGTCGCACCTCATAGACTAAATGCGTGCGAATGGCTTCCGTTTGAACGGTCTTAGGCGTAAATTCAGCAACCGTTGAAATGAATCCCACCGTCGCATCAAAGACTTGATCTGGATAACTGTCCACGGAGAGTTTCACGGATTGGCCCATTGCGATTTTCCCCAAATTTACTTCATCAATGTAAACGCGAGCCCAAAGAGGATTCATCAAAGCCAATTCAACGATAGGTGCATTGGCGCTAACCATGTCGCCAGGCTCCTTCATACGGGAACGAATCACGCCTTCACCGGGAGAGCGAAGCGTGCAGTTTTCAAGTGCTCGTTTGGCATCGGCTAGCACTGTTCGAGCCTGTTGTACACGTGCTTTAGCAACATCAATTTCTTCTTGACGAGTACCGGCCAAAACCAAATCCAATGTCTTTTGCGCTTCATGCAAAAGTGACTGATCGACCTTCATTTGAGAACACGCCTGATCTCGACGCATAACACTTGTAGCAGCCCCCATCTTCTTTTCTCGTTGACAGGTACGAGTAGAGAGCGCCAATTGAGACTGCATGGCACTGACCTTGGCACGAGCAACTTCAACTTCTTGAGGGCGAGGTCCGGCACTCAATAGCGTTAACTGTGCTTGAGCCGTATCCAAAGCCGATTGAGCGTTGTTATAGGCGATTAGGTAACGACTGTCATCTAAACGAGCAATAATGTCTTTGGGAGCCACTTTGCTGCCTTCTTCAACCATCATTTCTTTTAAACGACCCGATTCTTCAAAAGCCAGATTAACGGTACGCATATCAATCGCACCATAGAGCTTTAAACCGTCATCCGTATTGAGGTATTTGTAACCACCCCAACCTGCGACAGCCAGTACGGCAACGGTAACCAGTCCAATTAAGCGCTTTTTCTTTGTGTTCATAGCAGTTTCAATTAAATTCAAATTCCAATTTGAATTCTATGCTCTTTTAACTTCTTTGCATAGAAAAAACCTCTCGACTGAGACGATCTCAGTGAGAGGTTTTTCTTAGCTTTTAAAAGCGAGACTGATTAGCCGACCAAACGCTTGGCGACATCAACCGTAATGTTGACGCCGTTGATCAGATACTTGGTATCAAAGTGCATATCGGCATTGTGCAAGCCCGGTGTTGCGCCAACGCCAACACCAAAGTAAGCAGCCTTGATAGAAGGCTTGGCCATCTTGAAGAAGTGGAAGTCTTCACCGCCACCACCGCAGTCCTTAGCCACAGCATCGGCACCGCAAACATTGACGATAGCTTCACGAACCATTTCCTTGAAGTCTTCGTCGTATTCAGCAGCTGGGCAGTTACCACCCTCAATGATTTCGGCCTTAGCGCCGAAAGCTTCAGCGGTATTCTTCACGATACGAGCAAAACGTTCGTTAAAGTCAGCCATCAAGGGGTTCGTACCGGCACGGCAGTCAAACGTCAAACGGGCCTTACCCGGAATAGAGTTAGAAGCACCAGCGTCAGCGTGCATTTGCGTGCACTTGGCAGACCAAACATCGGCAGGGTTAAACCATTGAGCTTGGACGTTTTGAATGATGGCGCATGCTACATCAATCGTGTTAACACCCAAGTGCGGACGAGCAGCGTGAGCGCTACGGCCTTCGATTTCAACAAACATCGTATGAGAAGCAGAGTGCATCACACCCGGGCAAACCTTACCGGGTTCAACGTCTTGAATCGGACGGATATGGCTACTTAAAGCATAGTCCACATCTTCCAACACACCTGCATCAATCATGGCCAAAGCACCGCTAATCGCTTCTTCGGCCGGTTGGAACAAAAGCTTTAACGTACCCTTCTTGACTTGATCCTTCATACGGCTGGCAACAGCCAAAAGCATGGCGGTGTGAGAGTCATGGCCGCAAGCGTGAATAGCGCAGGGCTTACCATCGATCGTGAAGGGAAGAGCGTCCATATCAGCACGTAACATCACAACAGGGCCCGGTTCAGAACCGCGGATGATACCCATCACGCCGGTCGTACCGCCCAATTGCGTTTGCGTTTCGATTCCGAGATCTTGCAACGTCTTGGCGACATATGCAGCGGTTTTCACTTCTTGCATGGCCAATTCGGGGATTTGGTGCAAATCTTCCCAAAGTGCAACCGGATCTAAGTACTGAGTCATTGTTGTCTCCTAAGAAAAAATGATGATTCATCTAACTAAGAAACAATATCACAAGGCTCTTTGTTTCGGTAGAGCACCCATAAAGGGGAATCACTTAGATGGAATCGAGTAGGGGGAGATTTATTCTACATCTCGCCCCTCTCACACCGCAATTACAGGCATGCCGTTCGGCACCTGGCGG
>CAJLGW010000034.1 GCA_905206345.1 uncultured Sutterella sp.
GGCAAAGACAGTGGAAGACGCCACAAGGGCCGTCAAAGCGATACAAGAGATTTTTGAGAACTTCATATTTTCCTCAAATGAATTAATCAAAGTCCAAAAGCAAAATCACAGTTGGAAAACGGCTTTTGCTTTTGAAGGACGCACTTTGCCTGAGAGCAAATGAGGAAAACAAGACTAGGGTTTGTGATGAGAATTGCTCGTGATTTAGGCAAAAGACGCAGACTTTTCCCATTTTTGCCACCAAACGATGGACAGACACAGAGTTACGTGGCAAAAGTGGAAAATTGGCAATTGCGAGAAGGTTTGATTTTTGTCAAAGGGGATGAAAATTTAGTAACGGCTCAATTTTAGTTACTCTGTTTACACTTTTGTAACTGATGAAAAATGCAAGAAAAACAAACGATTGCATATAAGTTTTAGTCGATTTTGCGTTTTTATTGTCAAAAGATACAATTTTTGCCTTTTGAAAACGAGAAATAAAACCCTATGAACACATCGACTCATAACTTATGCGCAATCGCACAATATTTGAAGACTAAATACCAACCTCATCAGGTGAAATTTCGTAAAAAGGAAGTCCATAGTGTTTTCGACCTTAGAGAAGAAGATTTCAAGTATTTACTGACTCTGTTGATGCTTGTTCGTAAGCCTCTTTATGGCTTAAGTCTCATGCCAATTGCCAATACCGATGAAATATGGAGCAGGTGGTTAATTAATGATTTATGCCGGTTAATCAATAATGAAAATGGGCACAAGAAGATTTTGCCGATGTTGCGCAAGGAACAATATCTTTTAATGAATGAAGACTTTGACGGTAAGGCCTTACAAACCCTTCCAGTAGAAAAACAAATCATTTACGCAGACATCTGTCTTAAAACATTAATGAACCGAGCGGACTGGACGGCTTATGGCTGGTGTTCTCACTACAGCCGATTTAGTAAAGCTTGGCGCAATTCAGACATGACCAATGATCGATCGGAATGGTTACGCATTTTGGAACTGGATTGCCCCTCAGCATTACTGGCCATGATGGCAGATAAAAGTGAGGGGACGATTGAAATGCTGAGAGCTGAACTTTTAGATACTGAAAAGTTGAGTCAAAAGCGAGACTGTGGCCCTCAATATAAATTATTGAAAAGAAGTCGGAAAGCTTGTTTTTTTGTCTTTAAGGCAACCTTGATTTTTAATTACTGTCGCTCTTTAGGATTCTCTTCGGTTGCCGCTTACTGTTGGGCAATTCGCGAGGTGAAGGATATCCCCGGTTTCGTCAATTTAGTGCCGGATGATTTTTGGTTAGAAATCAATGTGTTTTATTGGCTTCGTGCCAATGGCGCCTTTGAGGGATTATCTGAAAATGAGAAAAAGTGTTTAGTTGAAAAATTTCCTCAAAGACTTCGTTCTTATTGCGATGGGAGCCAAAAAGAGAAGTTACCCAAATTCTCACTACGCCACCTGAGTTTTATTGTTATGCCCAATATGGAACCCGATTTGAAACGCCTCATTGTGCGACTTAATGAGTCGCTTGCGAATGAAAAGCCACTGTTACCGATTTTTCATGACTACTTCCGTGGAGTTCTATAGTGAATTGGATGAAGCGGTTAGAAAACGCATTGAAAACAAAGTTGCCCAAAGGGGAGTCATCGATTACTTCGGATGGCTGTCGGTTGTCTGCCTACCTACAGCCAATTGACCCCGATGAACAATTGTCGCTCAAGAAGGCTGAGATTGAGCGACTCCAAATTGCATGGTCAGATGAAAAGACGTGGGAGGCATTGATTGTTCCGGCGCTTCGTAACTTATCTAAGGTTGTTCAGCGATTGCCCGTGACGGCTGACGGTGTTTTTTCTGAACCTGACGGAATGTTTTTGGCTTCTATTAAAAGTGCCACCTATGCCGTTGAAGTGATGGAAGGAACGGTGCAACTTGAACGCAATATCATGGCGCAGGAATTGCTTCAGACGCGGCTTAAAGGAGCGGCGTTATTGGCAGCACTGTGTTCATTTGTGAAAGTGCTTGTCAACGAAATGGAAATAAAACGACCCTTCATGAAAACACATCCATTTTTTGAAATGGATGAGGCGCATTTTGTTGAAAACCTTCACTTTAATCCTTTGGCACAAACCTATTACGAGTGGGTGAAAGAGGCGTTAAAGAAAGACCAAGATTTGGAATTGTGTCTTAATTGGCGAGAGGCTCGCTACCGTCCGGTGAACGCTAAACGCACGAATCTCCAATTATTTGTGGCAAGGATGATTCTTCCTAGCCAAACACTCGCTTGGTTAGGTAATGCGGGTTACGCTCCTTTGCTTGAACTGATGAGAGCATTAAGCGCCACGGAGTCCGCAGATTTTGATCCATCATCCGTCATCTATGCAAGAGACTTAGGCGTGTATCGAGCTTGTCAATTGGAGCGGGAACGATTAGGCGCGAAGTTGGGAAGAGTCTTAAAGCCCTACGGATGGCAAGAAACATTAATTCGTTGCTTACGTGCCCGTGTTTGGCAAGATTGGACCATAAATGCAAAAGAAAGCCCTTTGCGTCGAGGAGGAGATGGTCTGTTTCTATTTTGGCCGGATGTGTGCGACGTTTTGGTTAAAGATTTAAAAGATCAAGGACTTAATGATTTGCCTGATGATCCTAATCTTTGGGCAGGACTGTTGCTTGATGCCGGTATCACCTTGCCGTCTCGTCGCGGTACGGCCACGGCGATGATTGCTGTAACGCCAAATGCCAAACCCAGAGAAGCAGTGAAATTGGCTGATGAAAAGTTCTTTACCGTGGGACAAATTGATCCAAAGAAAACGAAACGCGCTTTTGAGTGTGAAGATTTGAGTCTTGCGCAAGAGGTGGGTCTTAGTCGATTAACGCGAGAAGTGATTGAACATTCTCAAAAAGCTTTTGAGAGTCATATTCCACAAGTGGTTGAAAAGCCCTCTATGATCGATTGGCGTCTTGAAATCGATTGTCAGCTGAAAGAAACACAAGAAAAACTTTTGGCGTTTGCAACACTACTGACTCGTCTTGGTGAAGAAGTCAGTGATTTTATTGTCGATGAAGGGATTTTACTGCCCTCCGGTTTGTTAGAGCGAGATGAGGGAATCGGATCGGCGTCACTTTTTATCGCCAATTTGGAAAGCGAAGGTTATTTGCATCGAAATGACGAGGGTAGTGTTCTCTTTGCAAAATATCCGAAAGACAATGGCGATATTGAGACAGCACCCATCTTGCTTCCAACGATTCTGAGTATTCGTTTTAAAGGGAACGGCACACAAGAAAAGATCGATTTTGATCGGTTGTTTAGCTATTTAAAAGGACGAAAGCGTCAAAGCAGTAAAGCCAAAGAAGAAGCTTTTCAGTTAGATCTTTTTAAGGGTGAGAGTGCATGAGTGCCGAGAAAACTTCTCAAACTTTTGAACGATACGAGTCTTGGCGTCCGGCCTACGAATTGGTAGCCGTAGGAGCGTGGCTTTTAAGTTTTACATGGGTGACATGGCTTTATTTGGGTGGAAAGTTACCTCTGACTTGGTGTGCGATTTTGTGGACGGTCATTGTTTTACTGATTGTGGTGCGGAGCTATCAAGCGACTCGAGTCTTGATTGCAAGAGCAGCATTGTCAGGTTCTCAATTAACGTTTATCGACTATGAAGAACTTGGTCAAATCATGAAGGGGCATGCAGATGACTTGTGGTTGGGCGTGGGCTTTCGATGGTGGCCAGAGCATTCTCAAAAACTTTACGAATTGATGAAACTGGATTGGACAAAGTTGCAACTTCATCCTTGGGTTTCTAAGTTATTGTTAGGCGTTGCCGTTTTACCCGATGAAGCACAAGGGCTTCCGATTATTCATGGGGTGAGTAGTACAGATGAATCGCTATTTCGTCCCCTAAAGAATTTTGAAGGTGGCTTGTGCTTGTGCGGAACAACGCAGGCTGGGAAAGGGGTTTATTTAAGTCATTTGGTTGCTCAAGCGATTAGCCGAGGAGATGTTGTGATTGTGATCGACCCGAAGCACTCCTCTCGATTAAAAGACAACGTTCTCCATGCTTGTCGAGCGAGTAACCGATTGGATCCTTTGACTTTCCATCCCGCATTTCCAGATGTCGGGATTCGATTGGACCCAATGCATACCTTTACCAATGCAACGGAAATTGCCTCTCGCATTCGACAAGCGTTTCCGCCGAACATGGATGAGAGCTTTGCCAACTTTGCTTGGATGGCCGTGAATGCTATTGCTCAAGGGTTGATTGCTTTGGAAATACGCCCAACGTTGCCCTTAATTGCAAAACACGTTCGATTAGGGATTTATGATTTGTTAGAACCCTTGTTAGAGCGCCATGTTGAGAAGTATGCAAGAGCCAATTGGGAAGAAGATGCAGGAGAATTGTTAGCCAATGCCGGTTGGGCACCCAGCCCTGCAGTCACTCAACGCTTAATGCTGTTGGTCGCTTTTTATGAAAAAGAACTTCATTTTGTGAAAACCGATCCTGCAATTGACGGTTTAGTTGAAGTCTTTCGCCATAACCGAGAGCATTACTCAAAAATTACCGCGTCATTGCTACCAGTGCTGTCAATGCTGACAACAGGAAAGTTGGCCGATAGTTTGTCACCCTCAGTGACAGATGTGCACGATACCCGTCCCGTTATGAACTTAGAGAAAGTTATTAACGGGCGACATGTTTTGTACATTGGTTTGGACTCCATGCCTAATCCCACGGTTGCCTCAACATTAGCAGGGATTTGGTTAGCCGACTTAGCTAACATCGCAGGCCGTCGCTATAACATGGGGCTATCAGGCGGCAAAGCCCCTCGAATCAGTTTGTTCGTTGATGAGGTTTCAAACGTCATTAATGTTCCGTTAATTGAAATACTCAACAAGGGTGCTGAGTCAGGTATTCATACAACGTGTGCAATGCAGACGATTGCTGACTTGGCTCACCGTATGGGAAGTGTTGAGGCGGCTCACGTTGTTTTAGGCAACTTGAATAATTTGATTGCCTTGAGAACCAAGGATCGAATGACGCAAGACTTTGTTGTGGCAACGTTAGGTAAAACTTATATTGCTAATCAAACCTTATCGGTTTCGTCTCGTGCTTCAACGAACTTAAATCCGGATTACACCGGTGGTGTTGCTCGTCAGATGTCTACAAATTTAGAAGCATTATTTCCCGCAGAGTTTTTAGGTCGACTGCCTAATTGTGAAGCCATTGTTCAAGTATCTGCTGGGTACTTATATAAAACGCGTTGTCCGATTTTGGTCGCAAAGAAGGGGTAGTCGATGGCAAGAGTATTCTGGATAGTGTTGATCGTTGGCGTTACCGTTTCGCTGATTTGGTGGCCGGGGATGAGAAACGAAGCTTATATTTTTGCTTTGATTGAAAAAGAACGTTTGTGGCAGGTACAAAACCTTGGGTTTGATTTGATTCAGACGATTGATTGGGGAATGAAAAGTATCCAAGCCGGATGGGTAAATCCGATACCGCACGGAATCGAGAGTTCAATTTTTACAACAATTGGAATGGCAGAATATGAGACCGTTGCGGCTACAGAGCGAATGGGCGAGACGCCTTACTTCCAAGCGTTTTTTGCTTTACTAGTTTTAGCATTGGGGAGATTGTGTACCACGGTTATGTTGAGCGTGTTGTTGCTTCCGATATTGGGGGCGTGTTGGATTGACGGATTGACGCAACGAGAAGTGCGTTTAGCAAAATTTAAAAATCCGGAAAGTTTTCATTTTCGGGTCGCTTGGGTTTTGATGTTTGCTTTACTTGAACTGATGATTTTGTTGAGCTTGATGCCGATTTGGATTCATCCAATGTGGATTTTGGTGTGTGTAGGTCTATTGGGGCTTGTAGCTTTTGTTCTAGCTTTGAATCTTTATAAGAATTAAAGGGATTTTTAGAGGTATTTGTTAAAATGGCTCCTATCGGAATTTGTTACTAAGCTAAAGAGGATTTGTTGTGGCTGTTTACAGTATGACGGGCTTTGCTCACTGCCAAGTGCAAACGCTTTTAGGTTTCTTAAACATTGAAATGAAAGCGGTAAATTCTCGCTTTTTGGAAATTACTTGTCGTCTTCCTGATGAATTGAAAGCTTGGGAAGGGGACATTCGCACGTTGATTACCTCGAATGTTAAGCGCGGTAAGGTGGATTGCCGTTTAAGTTGGGTGGGCGACGTTAAAGTAACGAAAACGCTTGATCAAGAAGCGTTACAAAGTCTTTTGGTTCTTCAGAAAGATGTTTTATCTTTGCAACCCACTGCAATTCCTCTTACGGTTGAGAGTATTTTGAATTATCCAGGGTTGTTGAAACCTCAAACGATTGATACAGAACTTTTGAAATCAGAAGTGATGAACGGTTTGAGTGAAGCTTTAGCCATTTTTAATGCTTCACGTGAACGTGAAGGCGCGGCCTTAGCGAAAGTAATTACGAGCTATTGTGATCAAATTCAAGAAATTGTTGAGACACTTCGACCTAAGCTTCCTTTAATGCTAGATAATCTTCAAACAAAACTTGAACAACGTTTGTCAGAATCGTTAGAGAAGGTTTTATCATCTAAGAGTGAGTTAACATCCGAGGAAGTGAGAGATCGTATTCGTCAAGAAGTTTTGCTTTATGCCATCAAGATGGATGTTGATGAGGAGATGAATCGTCTACTTACTCATGTTGTCGAAGTGAAGAGAGTTCTTGTTTCTGGTAATGAAGTAGGTAAGAAACTTGATTTTATGATGCAGGAACTTAACCGTGAGGCTAACACTTTGGGTAGTAAGGCAGTGGCGATTGATATGACGCGGACATCGTTAGGGTTAAAAATTGTAATTGAAAAAATGCGTGAGCAAGTGCAAAATTTGCAGTAATTCTATGATACTTAAAATGAGTAAAAAGTGATAACAGCACTTTTCTCATGAAAGCCCCTGTTTTTTTATCACTAGTATAGCGTTCGTTAAATAACGCTATTAATAAGCTCGTGGACCTCGTCCATTTTCCATTTCCAGCGGAAAGGAACGGGGTCCTCGTTACATTCTGCCAGCCAACGTTCGATATGGTTGCGAAGCTCGTCCTTTGAGTTGACTCGCAGCCCTCGAAGGCTCATGCGGGCCATCTTGCTGAAGAAGGCCTCAATCAAATTCAGCCAGAGGCATGCTTGGGCGTAAAAACAAACTGAAAGCGTCCTTTGCGAGTATCCAAGTACGCTCGCGTCTCGCGCGACGTGTGGATGGTGTGATTGTCGAGCACCATAAATATCACGCACTCTTGAGGATAAACCTCATCAATCAACTTCAGAAAATCGATGAAATCGGCACTTTTGTGCCGTTCTCGAATCAGGCTATGCACCTTGCCGGAGATCAGATCGATGCCGGCAAGAAGCGATAAAGTGCCGTGGCGTTTGTATTCGTAGTCGCGACGAGTGAAGCCCTTGCCGCTTTTTGGGGATCTGTCAGGATGGATGTTGCCTATCGCCTGAATGCCGGGCTTCTCGTCATACGAAACAAATACCGTACCGTTTGGTTGTGACGAGCTTCCCAGGGTGTCCTTGAAGACGATTTCCATCTCGACGTGCTTGTACAGGAGCAGGACTTCACGGCATTTGGCTGCAAAGTCCGGATCCTTCTTCTCAAGGTAATAGCGGATACGATGAGGCTTGATTTCATCGCTGTCCAAAATCGACAAAATGGTTGATTTGGACGCTTTCATCAGCTCCAGTGAACGGTTTTTCGCTCGCATGCTTCCGAACGTATTCAGCAAGCGTATCCGTGGACCAAAGTGCTTGAGTTGGACCATCGGGCAGGTTTTTTGGAGGCGTATAAGCTAATTCCTTAACCCAAGTTCGAGCCTCGGCACCGATGACGGCGGGCCGACCGTTGCGCTTCAGATCGTCGAGTGCAGTCATCGGGCCGATCTGAAGTGCTTTGCGAAGCATTCGGGCCACTGCGCTAACGGATAGGCCGACTGAAGCGGCGATTTCCCGTTGCGGTTGCCCATTGGCAGCGGCAAGGAAAACTTTGGCTCGCTGTACTCGGCGAAGCTCTTCACTTCGAGAGTCGGCTATTTGGTTCAAGCTTTTGCGTTGCTCAGGAGTGAGTTCGAGTCGATTGCTGACTGTGCGTCCACGCGGCATGGGAGGGTATCCGTAATTAGTAGGTGCCCTCAATGTACCGCATAACTCATTTAATAGCGTTATTTCGTGAACACTGTACTGGTAGCCAATACAACAAATAATTTCGCTAAAGCACCCGGATAAAGGTGTTTTTTAGTTTTAAAAATTTGGGGTGACCATTCAGCTCGGCGGGTATCTTTTTATTTTGTGGAGCTTACTGAAACAATACGAGGCATTGTCAATCGATGGTGTCATACACTTTTTTAATAAGTTTGCCTGACGGCTGGATTGGATTTGTAAACCGCTGGTTTTAGCGTGTTTGTGGTAGGACTATCGGCTATAACTAAACTGGTGATAGGTACTTTGCAATCAAGTTGCTGTTTTGTATAAGTCATTTTTCCGGATAAGAATGCTTAATTGCTTTTCTGCGAATTCAATTATGTGACGATAGCTCTCGGAACGCAACTTTTTTAGTTTGAGGGCTTTACTCAATTTTGAGTTGGTCTTCAGGAGGTATCGTTTTAAATTGATCGTCTTTCTATGCATCAATGTTGAATTTTTGAGATGTATTTTTGCACTTTCAATTGTTGGTTTTCATTTGGTTTACATCAACAAGTTTGCAATGTACGGTCTTGAAGGGTGGAGACCTTTTTTAATTAATGGAAATGTTGCCGTTGGTTTTTTCTTCGTAATGGCCTTTTATTTCACTATATCAAAAATTTCGAAGGATATCGATATTCCGAGCTTTTTGATTAGGCGCTATTTTAGGTTAGCACCAACCATTTTATTTGCAACGCTCACTGGGTATGTCTTGATTAAATTTGGTCTTCTTGACTTAAAATACAACCTCTCGGCTGATATTGAAAATGTTTTTTTAATTAGAGATCTTTTTAGTCGATATAGATGGGGGGCACTGATTCACCCTGCATGGTATTGTTGTGATTATTTGTTTTTAGTTATTTTCTATGTATTAGCGTACAAAACGTTTAATAGTGAAGGAATGAGTTTACTGATGTTTTTGGCTATTTTTGTTGGTTGGAGGTTGTATGATCCTCAGCTAAATGTAGCTACTGTATTTATTCATTATGACTTTGGACGAGCATTGTTTTGTTTGGGTTGCGCTCATTTTTTGCATAAGGCGCTTTTATACAGTCGAAATAGTCAAATAAATTGTTTCAAGGGGGGGGTACTCTGTTAGAATTATTTTTACTTTTCGTCATTATTCAAAAAATGTTTTTTGCACAGTACTCTAAGTTTTCAGAATTAATGGTTTTGATTTCATTTGTACTTTTATTCTTTTTGTTTATCCTCAAGGCAGGTTTTTTTGCAAATTTTTTGAATCGTAGTTGCTTCGGAAAAATAGGGAAATATACGTACTCTTTCTACATAATACACATCCTCGTTCTAGATAGTTTTAGCACAGTGATTCTTCCTAAATATATGGGGAATTTGATATCCTCTTGGCAATTGGTTGTAATGATGCTGTTTTGTACATGTTTATTTTCTGTACTAACATATCACATAGTTGAGCAACCATGTTGGAATTTTTGTAGAAAAAAGATTTTACAGATTGATAGGGTACAGAAGTAAATTAATTCGTACAGAGTCATTTTGCTTTAAAATGATGGGTATCTTATGTTTAAATGGCAGGGCATTAAAACAATGCCCTTGTCACTAGAATAATCAGGTGACATTTGAGTACTATATCCTTAAATTTGAGGGATTAGTAATCTTCTGTTCAATTGTTGAGAAGAATTTCTCTATTTAATTTTGATATGAAGATGTTTCCTTTTTTTTTGTCAAAAACAAGTGCAAAAATCCTTTGCTAAAAGTCTAATTAAATTCAAACAAACTTCGGTTATGCAACGACTGTCTTTTTTGTTTGGCTTAACACTTTTTTCTTGTAAGTTGAAGCAAAAGAAAGTACTGAAAGTATTAGGTATTCCAATTTGGTTTCATGATCGTACGAGTGATTTCTTTGATTATTTAAGTGAAAATATTGAAAGTGGACACGATCACGTGTATATACTGCGTCACAACATTGGAGAGACGTTCGTTTATTTGTCATATTTAAAGTCTTGGATTAAGAGCAACAAGTCCAAAAAACCATTAATTATTGTTTGGCGAGAGAAGGACGTATCGCTATATAAGATGTTTTTGGATTCGGATTGTTCGTCTCAGTTCTTATTTATCCCACATAGTGACCATAACATTTTTTTGAGAAAAAAATGTTTTGATTTAAACGGGATGCGTTTCTTCACTCCAACGTACCAAGTGGCAGAAAATTTAAAAATTGAATATCAATCTAATCCCAAGACGAATTTTCATGATTTTATTCTTCAAAACATGGGGGTGGCTTTGGATGCTGAACCGTCCAATTTTCCCAGAGTTAGCAATGAAGTCGTTAATAATGTGTTAAATCAAGTTCAATCATGGTCGGTAGGTGATAGGTCAATTGCGTTATTATTGCCTTTGGCAAACAGCTTAGAGGAACTACCTGTGTCATTTTGGGGGGATTTGTGTCAGAAGTTAAGAAGTAACAATTACTATGTAGTTGTCAATTCTGAACATCCAATTCAGGGGATTGAAGCGGATAAGTTTTATTGGGGAAATATTGAGGAGGTCTATCAGTTAGCTTCCCAATCAAAGAAAATAATTTCATTGGCTAGTAGCTAGTACCACAAATATTTTCGCTAAAGCACCGGATAAAGGTGCTTTAGTTTTATACGGGCATTTTCCGTTGTAAATTGCCACGATACTCCATTTTTCTTCCTTTGATTTCTTTTATCCTCCCATTGCTTGACATACTTTTTCATTAACGTCATCGTAGGAATTCGACGACTCAGGCATTGACTCTTTAAAACACTGAGTTCAATCTCAGCAATGTTTAACCAACTGCCATGTCTAGGGGTATAGTGAATTTCCAATTTCGAGGCGATACGATAGGCCTCTTCAGGTGAGAATGCTTGATAGAGGGAAGACATTTTGTGAGTGTTCAGATTATCCATCACCAATATGACTTTCTTGGCTTGTGGGTAATGGAATAGGGTGGCAGAACTGGAATTTTGAATCTCTATTGAAACCCCGCTAAATAGCCATTAATAACTCCGCATAGTACGTATTGGGAGATTTCATACCTAACTTTGAATGGGGTCGACGTCCATTATAGTAGTAAATCCAGTCTTGTACCGACTTCTGAGCTTGTGCTCGCGATTCAAAGCTACCAGTAACGGGAAGGGTCTCACGTTTTAAAGTTGCCCAAAACGATTCAGCCGGTGCATTATCCCAACATTGACCACGACGACTCATTGAACTAATCATGTGGTGATCAGTCAGAGTCTCTTGGAACGCAACACTGCAATATTGCGAGCCTTGATCGCTATGAAAGATGCACCCTGCCGATGGAGCTTCGTTTTTATAAGCTTTCAATAAAGCATCAATGACGAGTTGTTTAGTCATTTGTGCTCCAAAGCTATATCCAACTAATCGTCGCGTCCCTAAATCCAGTACACTGGCCAGATAAAGCCAACCTTCACTCGTTGGTATGTAGGTAATATCGCCGCACCACGCCTGATTAATGCCATACTGATCAAAACGGCGTTCAATGAGATTGGGGGACTTCTTAAGGTCGTGATTGCTATCGGTTGTTTGAACATATTTACGATGAAAACGATGCAACAAACCATTGCTTCTCATGAGCCGGCGAAGACGCTTGAGGTCGACACGCAGGCCCTTCTGTCGCAATAGATGATGACAAACCAAAACGCCAGGGACGTGACCCTTACAAGTCTTTAATATTTCAGACTTTAACATTGTTAAAACATAATCATCGGTTTCAATGACACCATAGCGGTGTTGTTGGTCAGCATGGCACCATGCGTAAAAACCGCTGGTACTGACCTCCAGTAACTCACAGGCTCGAGCAATCGGTAAAGAGTTATGTCGTCCAATGATGCTGTTTTTAAGTCCGTCTTGTAAAAAGACGTACTTCTTTACGGTATCTTGGCGAAGTACGCCGCGGCTTTTTTTAGAAATTCAACCTCAGCTTCACGTTGTTTCAGAGCCTTACGTAATCGTGCATTTTCTTCAATGAGCGAAACGTTTTCGGGAGGAAGAACTCCTTTGGCTTTTACACACCATCGATTAAGAGTTTTAGGACTAATATGGAGACTTTGAGCGACCTCAACTTGGGTCTCGCCATTTTGAACTCGAGCAATAGCGGCTCGTTTAAATTCTTCAGAAAAATGTTTTTGCATTTTTGATCCTCACATAATCAGATTTTAAAAAATGAGAATCAAAATTCCGAATCTACGACCTTATTTCAATTTGTTCTCACTGCTTCTTGTGGACTTGCCACCTAAAACTCTTCGTTAGTGATCATTTAACTGGGAGTTCAGGTTATTAAGATACCAAATGTAGGATAAAGTAAATACTCTCTGCCATGTTTCTGTGTTCGCTTGTTTAACTCGGACTGTTAGAATGATGAGTCACGACATACGGAATGTTTCCAGAGTAGTATCGCCTTTGTCATTTTAAGAAGCTTTATAAGTGGCTCTGGTTTTGCATTATCATTTCCGCCAGTTGTTCCGCCGCGTAAAGTTTTGTGTCCCACTCTCTGACAATACTTTTCGTTGCAATGACTTGAGGGAGATTTGTCACAGAATAGATATTTTTTGCCATCGTGGAATCATACCCAATACTACGACTTACAAAGTCCGTATAGATAAGATCGCAGGATGTACCAACTGTCGAAAGTAAAACACCCAAACCACTAGCCATCGAAACGATTCGTTGGGCTTTTTGAGCATACACATAAAGCTCAT
This sequence comes from uncultured Sutterella sp., assembly GCA_905206345.1. Taxonomy (GTDB): domain Bacteria; phylum Pseudomonadota; class Gammaproteobacteria; order Burkholderiales; family Burkholderiaceae_F; genus Aphodousia. The sequence goes on from CAJLGW010000034.1 coordinate 12,919, forward strand.
TAATCGGACAATGAATCGTAACTGCATTTTCAATGCATGTTGATGGGTCAAGAGCATTTACAAGCACAACGTACCCCTTCTCTACGAACTTTTGGCATAAGTCTTGCCAGAAAGTCATCGGAAGGCTCTTCAACGAATTTGTTTCTGGACACAACAATACATAAGGACTTCCTTGCGTTAGACTCGCAATTGCGACTTCAGCTTTATGCTGTATACGAGAGGGAATCTTAGGTACATTTGTCATCTTCTCAGTCTCATGTAATCCCATGCTTCGAAGAATCGTCGAAACAAAGTTGACCGATAGACCCTTTTGCCAGGCAATCTTCATAGATTCCGCAATACGGAACGTTGGACATATAACTTGGGTATCGCCAACAACTGTAACATCTTGCCGGAAAAAAGCATTTAAATCCGACTGAGCAACGTCAAAACGTAGAATTTCGCAGCCTTCTTCTACAAACATCTTATAAAACGGCAAATCCTTTTCGCGCCAGACTAAGATTGCGGGCTTCTTTGCACCAACAGCTCGAATCCATAATTTAAGATACATAAGATACACCAATGTTTCACCAATGTTGTGGCGAGAAACAAAGACTGCATCATAATTTTCTCCTAGTCTCGACTTAAAGTATTCAAAAAATTCTTTATTACGTTTTTTAGCATAGCAAGGGATGCCAAGAATTCGCGTCACTTTATATTTGCGCAACTTTGTTGAGAAAACGGTAATACCACAGATTTTAATCTTTCGGTCAGTCGAAGATTGTCGCACCTGAATAAGACCGTTGAAGAAGCTCCGAATATGAAAAATGCGATTATCAAGAAACTTCTTTTCACTACGATAAAGCGTTAAATCTCCAAACTTTACTTCACTAGCAGGTTTGGGATTCTCGATATTGTTATCGGGAAAGGTTCGCCCCATCCCCGCAATATCCTTAAACAATCGTCGCCAGAAAGTATGATGACTCTTAGGGCGCCATAAACTCTTGACGCACTCTTTCCAATATGAGCGACGTAACTTTGAAACATGTCGCTGTAAACGTGAACCTAAGTCCACTCCTTCCCATACGAATGGAGATACAGTCCAGTTATAAAGCTGTACTTCATTGACCTTCCCTGATACGGAAAAAGGTATCGATAGACTCTTATCCTCACGGCGAAGCTGTGCCGGAGAAATGGTATACAAGCGATCCTGAGCCCCAACCAAAACGTCGCAGAGGCCACTACGCAAAGCAAAAATGTATCGGCATTTCAAACCAATCGACACTACATCTCGCAAAGAAAGGTCGTAATCAAAAGCGCTAATACCGTGCGGCAACTTTATACGCTTTGAATTTACTAGAATCTTATAGCCGTGTTGATGCACCTCTTCAGCAATTTCCGCCCACCATTCGGGTGGAAGTTCCACTGCAGTTGCAGCTTCAGGCGCAAACAAAACAATCTTTTCCAAGGGCCCGACTTCTTCAACACACTTCCTTGCTGTATCGGATAGAGGCAGTTCAATGGTCGGCACATCAAAGCGGAAGTCCTCTTCAATGCCCATATTCGTTGCCCAACGGTAACACCAGTAACGGTTATAAGAGAAGAAGTTATTGATAGGGTTTTCAGCGACAAATGCCTTCCCTAGACGCGGCACACAAGAGAATACGGCTTGATAAATCTCATTTTCTAATCGGTCAGCTTCGTGTGCCGTGGGCTGACAGTTTGCGAAGTAACGTTTTTTAAATGTAACGTTCTTTTTTACTAGCTTGTCGAGGTCATAGACACTGTAATCTTTAACACCAAAAAGCTCCATCAGGAATTCGTGTTGCGGACGAACAATAAATCGAAGTGGCTTCCCATACGTATCTTCAAAAGCATTCTTTGCCGCAATAGCATAGAAAACGTCTCCCAAGTGCTTATGGAGCACAAGGTTGTACTTAGATGAATCACAGAGCGATTCTATTTCTTGAACGTAATTAAAAATAACCGAATAATTGTACGCCATATTACCCTCTGACGAAAGTGTTGAGGGTTTGGGGGGGGCGAGATTTATGTTTCGAATATTACTCATTCTTGTTTACAAAAGGTTGGAGAAGCTGCTGATAGCTTTCTTGCTTACCAAAGATGGAAGCAGTTCCTAAAATAAAACCCTTCACTCCGCAGGCCGCAAACTCTTCTATGTTCTTTAACGAAACTCCGCCATCAATAGAGACTTCGATCATCGGGTGCATCTTAGCAAGGTACTTAATCTTTTCATCATTATTTTCGAGAGGTTTCTGTCCAGCAAAGCCGGGATGTACACGCATGGCAAGCACCTTATTAATTTTCGGCAAAAGATACTCGAACTGCTCAATTGAAGTCTCCGGATTTACAGCAAGCCCAACATTAACGCCAAGTTCCACTAACTTATCTATAGCTCGAACAGCTTTTTCGTTTTCGACGTGTACATAAACCAGGTTCACTCCATACTTTAAAATGAAGTTGATGTGAGGCTCGATATTCTCAACCATTAAATGGGCCTCAAGTGGTTTCTTCGTGTGCTTACGACAGTAAGCTACATGATCCCAAGACATGGCGAAATTCGGCACCCAAATCCCATCCATAATATCTATATGAAAACTCGTGGCCCCGGCTTTTTCAAGCTTATCGATTTCATCAGCAAAATGCCCATAGTCTGCACACATAAGCGATGGAGATAAATTTAGCATTTCAAAACTCTATGAAAAGGATGAGTTTAAAGAACTCTTCCCTATTTTTATGATTATTTAAGAATACGAATAAGCATCCATTCACAGTTGGATAAATCAAGAACATCACCAGGCTCGATAATGATTGCACTGCCTGGCAATAAATTCAGATTATCAACGACCTTCTGACCCTTAAGCATAACTGCAATGACAAAAGAATTTTCGCTGTTAACGAATTTATCTTCGTCATTAACATACTGCGTGGAATACATACGTTCCACAATAGGCTCACCGTTCCGATATTGACGCGTCACTGATTTGTTGTCGACTTTTAGGCAGGCCAAAGCATCTTCAACCTGTAAGGGACGCTTGTTACCGTTCTTATCAAGACGGTCGAAGTCATAGAAGCGATATGTTGCATCACAGTTTTCTTCAATCTCAAAAGAGAGCGAACCACGAGAAGCCGCGTGCAAAGTCCCGCCTGTTACATAAACGTAGTCTCCGGCCTTCAAAGGCAATTGATCAACACCTTCCATGCAGCGACCTTCTGCTATGAGCTTGGCCATTTCTTCACGAGATTTAGCCTTACAGCCGTTGTACATATAACCTGCTTCAGGTGCTTCCATGATAAAGAAAGACTCATTCTTGCCAAAAGGCTTTTTGTCAATACGCATAGCCATCTCATCATCAGGGTGAACCTGTATTGAAAGATTATCAGCGGCCTCAACAAGAGCCATCAACACGGGAAGTTCCTCGTACTTGGCAAGACCGTACTTGCCTCGATTTTCTAAAAACCAATCGTGGACATTCTTTCCTTCAAAGCTACCACTGATAATCTCACTCTTAAAAGACTTCGTGTCAATGCAACTATAAAGGTGACCAATCTTTTCGCAGTCACTACCAGAATAAGGGGTAAGTTTTTTACCACCCCAAACCGTTTCGTGAACAATGGGTTTCAGAATTTGCATAATGTTTATTCCTAGAGAGTCGGATCAATAACGTATGAGAAGGCCACTGGACCGACATTGCGGCCAGGGGTAACTGCATAAGCGCACTTCAGTCCAGAAGGTTTGGTGTCGTTCATGAGAATGCGCTCACCCATGGGGATACCGAACATAATCTGCGTGTAACGAACATTATGTTTGGCAAGGAAGGCTTCTGTAACATCGCGAGCTTCAGGCTCACGAGCAGTGAGGATGAGAACAAAGTCGTCCTTGGGGATAGAATGCAAGAACTCCAAAGCGCCGGGCAGAAATTTATCTGCACCATACTTATACCCGTTGTGTTCAACAAGCGTACCGTCAAAGTCCAAAATCCAGGTATGCGCCAAAGGCGAGAGATTGAGTGTAGTTTTGTCCATTATTTATATTCCTCGAGCCATTCGTTAAATAGCGCCAGCCCGTTATAATAGGCCACACACATGGAATCAAAGTCTTCCCAAGCGTGAGATGCCAAAGAAAGCCAAACAATTGCATGGATAAGCTTAATTTCTTTTTCGCTACCTTCACCTTCAGGGATACGATCAAAGAATTCCTTCTCAAGAAATTCCCAACCGCCAGAAGCAATAGAGAAATCCACGCAGTCAGTCTTCAACTCAAGATTGAAACGCTTGACGTTGAACTGGTCGAAGTTACCCTTAATCGCGTAATAAACCTTTACCCAATCATAACGGACGTCACCCAAATTCTTGGTCTTTCCGAAGTAGCCACGTGGGTCGATAAAGAACACGTTTCCATGCTCATCTAGTAAGGTATTCGTCAACTGGCAGTCACCGTGATAAAGCGTGAAGTAAGTATCCATCAACGTATTCAAAACGGCAGAGCGCAACACTTCTTGGTTCTTGAGAACATTGATACAAGGCTTACCATTAATGACGATTGTCTCCTGACCAGAAAAAGGAAGTGCCGGCGCAATAGAAATAAGACGATTAATCGTCTTTGTGAAATATTCTGTATAAAGATCCCAAGCATTCGCATCGGATCGCGATAGAGAATGCAGATGCGCAAGAGCATCCGTCATTTTCGCCAAAGCAGCACTACGACCATCACTAGAAAGAGTGCTCAAAAAGAGGTTCTGCCCTTTAATACGAGAAAGCGTCATCGGCCCTTCTTGAATGAGCTTTGGCGTATCCTTAAAGCCCAATTGTTGTGCAAGCTTATACCAAGAAATCTCACGTTTAATGAATGTCTTAGCTTCATCCGTGAGGCCCGTTTTCACCACTTCATTTTCCTTTACGTCAATATGGTTATATGGACGACAACGGAACTTTGTATTGTCGAGAGACTGATAAGCCTGCAACGTACCAACATCCCGACAATCCGTTATCGGGAGCGCAGACACAGGAAAGTCTTGCTGAGAGAGCCAAGTAGTAAAAGATCCTTCACTCGGTAGGGTTTCCAACCTGCTCTTATTGTCAAAAACATAAAGACCTGCCACCCCGTTCTTATCACCCTTTTCGTGAACAAGCTTGTTGTCTACAACGCACCAAGAACACGGAAAGTCGACCACCCCAATCTGACACCCAGAAATAGAAGTATCAACCTTAAAGTCTTTTGGCGGAATCAAATCAGACCAAATCAACATGACTGCTTCATTGTCAGGCACGAGACGTAAAGCCTCTTTAATACCAGCCGCATTACCTTTTCCCTGCGCCTTCATAAGAATATAGCGCCTATCTTTGGCAAAGGTCGTTAGATAATTGTCTAGTACGTCGTACATGTAATCGCCAATGATAATGAATTCGTTTGATGGTTCATTAAACAAATCAAACAAATGAAACAGAATAGGCTTATTGAATACTGGGATAAGAGCTTTAGGCTTGGATGCCGTGAGGGACTTCATTCTCGTACCAAGTCCGCCTGCTTGAACAATTATTTTCATACTGTTTTCCTCTTATTTGGAGTAGCTTCGGAAAAAACATTAAAGGGGATTTCTAAAAAATCCTAAAAAAGCTCGTTGCGAGCCAGTTTTTTTTTTC
>CAJLGW010000035.1 GCA_905206345.1 uncultured Sutterella sp.
CTGATTTAGGTCCCTTGGAAAACCCTTAATTTTTGGGTTTGTCAACAGTCTGAGACCGTTTTTAAACGATCTCCTTTTTGTTTTTTTCTAGTCAAATAAAACCACGGGTTCCGGTTCCAAGTGCACACCAAACAGTGCAAAGACGCCACGTTCGATGCGTTGACTGTATAACCACAGCTCTTGCCCCGTTGCGTCCCCATGATTCACCAACACCAAGGCTTGTTTTTCGTAGGTGCCGGCATCGCCTTCACGTTTGCCACGGAAACCTGCTTGATCAATTAACCAACCGGCAGCAAGCTTTTCCATGCCATTGCCCATCGGGTAGTGAACAATGCTCGGGAATTCATCTAAGAGTTTGGAAAAGACCTCACGCGTGACCATCGGATTTTTAAAGAAAGACCCAGCACTTCCCAAGTCTTTCGGATCCGGAAGGCGCTTAGAGCGGATATCCACCGCCGCATCAAAGATTTCAAACGCGGTTGGCGTTACGTTCTCAAAACGCTTGGTCAATTCCTTATAGCTTAAGTTCGGTTGCCACTCTTTAGGCAAGGCAAAAGTGACGGACAAGACAATCCAATCCTTGGCTTTATGTGTCTTAAAAATGCTATGACGATAACTGAAGTCACATTCGTCGTGTTTTAACGTCATCGTTTCGTCCGTTGCTGGATCGTAAACCAACACTTCTTTCACAAACTGAGAGACTTCGCTGCCGTAAGCTCCAATATTTTGGACAACACTTGCGCCGACACTACTCGGAATCAATGCCAAATTTTCAAGACCAGCCCAACCTTGAGTAATGGTTTTGCGCACGGTTTCATGCCAATTTTCACCAGCGCCCACTTCAATAAAGGTGTGTGTTGTAGATTCACCGACAACTTCAAAACCTTTAATCGCCATTTTGATAACAACACGGTTAAGCATGCGCGTTGCAATCAACAAGTTCGCACCTTCGCCCAAAATAAAAATAGGGAGATTTTCGGCTTTAGCAAAGGCAATGGCATTTTTTAAGGATTCAACATCCTCTGCCGTTGTCATGAAGCGCGCCGTTGCCTCAACCCCCATCGTATTAAAGGGCTTTAAATTCACATTACTTTGCATGAAGTAACCTTTCTTGAATACGTTCGATGACGCTTAATTCATCCAATCGATTGTCCTGCATTAACTCTTCAAGCGTCCCTTGACCCACAAAGTGATCACCAATACCTAACAGCAACGTTTCACAAGACAAACCCGCTTCGCTGATGACTTCAAGCACAGCGCTACCGGCGCCACCCATCACCACACCGTCTTCGGCGGTAACAATCAAATCGTGGGTTTTGGCAATCTCAATCACCAAATCTTTATCCAACGGTTTAACAAAACGCATATCGACTAGCGTTGCATCAAGTTTTTCAGCAACGCGTCGCATCCGTTCAACCATTAAACCAAAGCCTAAAATGGCAATACGTTGACGATCAACCGTGCACTCACGAAGAACCTTGGCCTTACCCACTTCAAGGGTTTCTAAGGTGTCCTCTTGAGCCACACCAGGCCCCTTTCCTCGCGGATAGCGAACAGCCGCTGGCGTTTCCATCCGATAAGCCGTTGTTAACATCTTTCGGCATTCATCTTCGTTAGAAGGCGTCATCACCGTCATGTTCGGAATGCTTCGCAAGAACGCAATATCAAACATCCCTTGGTGCGTTTCACCGTCTGCGCCCACCAAACCGCCTCGGTCAATGGCAAACATCACCGGAAGTTTTTGAATCGCAACGTCGTGCAAAATTTGGTCGTACGCACGTTGAGCAAAGGACGAATAAATCGCCACCACGGGCTTAATGCCGTTTGTTGCTAGACCAGCTGCATAGGTAACAGCGTGTTGTTCGGCAATAGCGACATCACGGTAGCGTGTCGGGAAACGCTTTTCAAATTCGACAAGACCGGAACCCTCACGCATGGCGGGCGTAATGGCATAAAGCTTCGGATCGCTTTCAGCCATATCACAGACCCACTTTGAGAAAACTTCCGTGTAGGTCGGGTGTTGTGCGTCAGGTGCCTTTTCAATAATGCCTTCATCCGGATCGAAAGGTCCCACACCGTGATAGAGCGTCGGGTTGTCTTCGGCCAGCTTGTAGCCTTTGCCCTTTTTGGTGGAGATATGCAAGACCATGGGACCCTGGAGTTGCTTAATATTTTGCAACACCGTCACCAACGTCTCAATGTCATGACCGTCTACGGGGCCATAGTAATTCAAGTCGTAAGCCGAAAAAAGCGTTGAATGAGGAGCGACAAAATTAACCGTGCGTTGCTCCATGCTCTTAAAGAGATTCCAAAGCTTCGGAACGGGCTTTAGGGCACGCTTAGAGAAGTCTCTCGCATGAGAGAACGTTGAACCCGATACAAGCTTGGCCAAATGGTGATTTAATGCACCAACGGAGGGTGAAATGGAACAATCGTTGTCGTTGACAATGATAAGTAAACGCAACCCGTCTTTATAGGTACCGGCGTCGTTTAATGCTTCAATGGCCATACCGCCCGTTAAAGCACCGTCACCGATCACGGCGATGTGCCAAGACTCTTTATCACCATTGAGCTGGGCAGCCACGGCCATGCCGAGCGCAGCCGAAATGGATGTTGAGCTATGAGCCGTGCCAAAAGCATCGTGCTCACTTTCGCAACGCTTGGGGAAGCCCGAAAGCCCCTTAAATTGACGCAAGGTATCAAAACGATCTTTTCGCCCCGTAAGCATTTTGTGCGCATAGGCTTGATGGCCCACGTCAAAAATGATTTTGTCCTTTGGCGAATCGAAAACGTAATGCAACGCCACGGTTAAATCCACGGCGCCTAAAGAACTTGCTAAGTGCCCACCCGTTTTAGAAACGGTCTCAACCATCTTGTCTCGCAAACCTTGTGCAACCGTCGGCAACATCTCAGGAATCAGACGTTTGAGGTCTTCGGGTGAATTGATCTTATCCAATAATCCCATACGATCCCCCTAGTGATCTCGATTCATGATGTATTGGGCAATCTCACGCAAACGAAGCGTTTTACCGGTCATACCCGGTAATGCATCAATAGCATCCAACGCATCAAGCGCATCTTTTAATTGGGCTTGAGCCATTTCGCGAGCCTTGTCCACGCCCAATAAAGAAACGTAGGTGGGCTTATCGTTAGCTGCATCTTTACCGGCCGTTTTACCCAAAACTTTCGTATCGGCCGTGACATCCAAAACATCATCAATCACTTGGAATGCCAAACCAATCGCCGTAGAGTACGCCGTAATCAATCCAATCAATTTCGGTTGCGGTAACACTTGACCGCCATAAAGGCCCATCAATGCAGAAGCTCGAATCATGGCTCCCGTCTTCATGCGATGCATTAAGGTAAGCGTATCCAAATCAAGCTTGGAGTTGACCGACAGCAAGTCCACTGCTTGACCTCCGCACATACCGGCCGGGCCTGCAGCGGTCGCTAAAAGTTGAACCAACACTTTGATTTGTTCAGCTGGCACCGCTGCTTGAGTCAGTTCAAAGAATGCTTGGGCCTGAAGCGCATCACCCGCTAACATCCCCATTGCTTCGCCATACTTGCGATGCGTTGTGAGTTTGCCACGACGCCACATGTCGTTATCCATGCAAGGCATATCATCATGCACTAAGGAATAACTGTGAATGTATTCAACGGCCAAAGCAATGTGATCCAATGCTTTTTGATCAGCGCCAACTAATTCACCAGTTGCGTAGACCAACAATGGACGAATACGTTTGCCACCATTTAAAACGGCATAACGCACGGCTTCATTCAGTTTCCAGGGAAGACGGTTTTCGGGAGGCAAGGCGGACATGGCGCAAAACTCAAAGTGTTCTGCACGCTCTTTGCTCCACTCTTTAAAGGACATCAAAACGGCACCTCTTCATCGAATCGGTCATCGGCCTCAAGTGCACTCAATTGACCATCGTCATCGAGCTTTTGAACGACTGTTTCTGCTTTACTCAGAAGCGTTTCGCAATGCTTTGACAATTCTTTACCGCGCGTATAGGCCACAACGCTTTCTTGAAGCGTCAACTCACTATTGCGCATCTTTTCAACAATCGCATCCATCTCTGCAAGCGCTTGTTCAAACGTCAATTCACTGACCGGTCTCATTTCACTCATTGCGAGCTCCCGAAAATCTATGTTTAATCGAACTATTTTAATAGAATTGCCCAATGTTTTCAGAAGAAACGAGAGGGCTCTTAAAGTACTTTTCTCTCACCTTTTTCATTGAATCTGCAAAGACTGAGCGTTAAGATACGACATTAACTTACGAAATTAAAAAAAAATGAAATCTTTGTGGATGCTTTCTGCCTCATTTTTCTTTTCTTTGATGGCAGTCTTTGTAAAAATGGGGGCCTCTGACTTTGGCTCTCTTGAATTAATCTTTTACCGCTCCATTGCCGGCGTGGCCCTTTTGTACACCTTCATCCGCATGAAGGGCTTTACGATTAAGACGCCTTATCTTTGGGGGCACTTCAAGCGCAGTTTCATAGGCACGGTTGCCATGTCGATTTGGTTTGTCTCGTTGACCATGCTTCCGATCGGCACCTCAATGACTTTGAACTACACCTCGCCCTTATTCATGGCGCTCTTTGTCTTTATCATGTCCCTTTATCGCAAAGAGCCTATTCAATGGGGATTAATGGGAACCATTGTCTTGGGCTTTATCGGCGTCACCCTTGTTTTCCAACCCTCTTTGGGTGCCGGTCAAGAATTCGGTGCACTTTTAGCACTCACATCGGGCTTTTTGGGAAGCATCGCTTACTGGCAAATTAAAGAGTTGGGCCAACTTAACGAACCCTCTTGGCGTATCGTTTTTTACTTCACGGTTTTTGGAACGCTTTACGGTTTATTGGGTTGCTTACTTTTCGAAGGTGGTCTTTCTCCTATCAACGCCAACAACATTTGGTATTTGATTGGCATGGCCGTCTGCGCCACTTTGGCTCAATGCTCTCTTACGCTTGCCTTCGGTCAAGGCAATGTGTTGTTGTCGTCTTGTTTGCAATTCTCCGCCATTGTGATTGCCGAACTCATGGGCGTGATCTTCTTTAGTGATCCGATCAGCTTCATGACCTTCATGGGGATTTTGGTCATTATGGTTGCAGGCGTTGCCGCCTCAATGCTCACGCGTAAAGCCAGTAAAAAATAGAAGAGATTTTTGCGAGTTGTTAGGGAAATGTATTTGCAAAAACAATATAACTTATTGTTTTTATTGAAAGTACAGTCAAGAAAATGTTAGCAACACCCTTGTTCTGAAACATTTAGTTTCCTCCGTATGCATTTATTCACTGCATTTCAGAAAGGAAAGCTCTAAAGTTAGAAGTGTGAGAGACAAGCATAGCAGGTCCTCCGGAACAAGAGAAGAGAGAGTTAGGGCTGGGACGCAAATCCTGGCCCTTTTTTTATGTGTTTTGAGGTGGCCAACAACGAGTTTGAAACACTTAGTGACGAACGACTATACAGCCAGTCAAAATGCGTTAGCATAGCGACATCAACTATCTCATTAACACACTCATTAAGGTTTTACCATGAAAAAATCTTGCGTTGTTTTATTAGGAATTGCAGCAATGGCATTAACGGCTTGTGGAGAAAAAGGCCCTGAGGGTAAGGGCGTATCGAAATTAGAAGGCACATCTTGGCAATTGGTCATGGACCAAAAAGACAAGAAGGCTGAAGACTGTGAAAATTTAACCCCCAACATGGATTTCTTGGCTGACAATAAGGTCGCCGGTAGCTTAGGTTGCAACCTTTTTAATACGGCTTATAAGGTCGATGGCAAGAAGTTCACGTTTGAATTGGCCGCAATGACGCGTCGCATGTGTGATCCTGAAACCATGAAGGTCGAAAACCGTTTGAGCAAATTGTTGGGTGAAACGCGTTACGCTACGCAAGATGAAAAGAGCTTGAAGTTCTGGAATGAAAAGGGCGAATTGTTAGCCGAATATGAACCCGAAGTTCCTGGCGCATGCAAATAACTTGTCATAGTGCCGATGAAAAAGTCCCCAAGCTGGGGACTTTTTCGTTTCTATTGAATTTGACTAGTGAGCACTTTCCCAGCTCTCACCACTACCCACTTCCGCTAAAAGGGGCACAGCTAAAGAAGCCACTTCTTGCATAAGTTTCGGCAACTCGGTCTTCACTAGCTCAAGCTCTTCTTCTGGCACTTCAAGCACCAATTCATCGTGCACCTGAAGAACCAACAAGCTCTTTAAGCCCTTATCTTCAAGCCACTTTTGAACCGCAATCATGGCCTTTTTAATGAGGTCTGCGGCCGTACCTTGCATCGGAGCGTTAATAGCGGCACGCTCAGCACCGGCTCTCACCGGGGCTTTCGAGCTTTGAATGTCAGGCAACCACAAACGACGACCGAAAGCGGTTTCAACAAAACCTTGTTGATGAGCCAATTCGCGCGTTTGTTCCATGTAGGTCTTTACGCCTGGGTAGCGCGAGAAATAGCGCTCGATATAGTTTCGTGCGGCCGACGGTTCAATTCCTAAGTTTTGAGCCAAACCAAAAGCGCTCATCCCGTAGATCAAACCAAAGTTAATCACTTTAGCCGTTCGGCGTTGATCCGACGTCACCGCATCTAACGGTACGCCAAAGACTTCCGCGGCGGTTGCGCGGTGAATGTCCAAATTCTTATGGAACGCATCCAAAAGACCCTTATCTTGCGACAAATGCGCCATGATGCGAAGTTCGATTTGAGAGTAGTCCGCCGAAACAATGACCTTGCCGTGATCGGCCACAAAGGCTTCTCTCACACGACGCCCTTCTTCGGTTCGAACTGGAATATTTTGTAAGTTTGGATCGCTCGATGCCAAGCGCCCCGTCACAGCCGTTGTCTGACCAAAGGTTGTATGCACGCGGCCTGTCGTCGGCAATACCATCAAGGGAAGCTTATCCGTGTACGTGCTCTTAAGTTTGGATAAACGACGAAACTCCAAAATAATCTTCGGTAACGGGAAATCTAACGCTAACTGCGTGAGCACATCTTCATTGGTACTATAGCCGCCTGTAGCCGTCTTTTTCGTCTTGGGCGGTACAGGAAGCTCTAACACTTCAAATAAGACGTGAGAGAGCTGTTTTGGGCTTGCCACGTTAAATTTTTGCCCGGCAATTTCATAGCACTTTTGTTCCAAGCGAACAATTTGGTCACCCAACGCATCGCTTTGCGCCCCCAATTGCATGGAGTCGATCAACACGCCGTTACGCTCCATGATGAAAAGAACGTTTTGCGTGGGCAATTCCACTGTTTCATAAATAGTCTTTAAGCCTTCATCGCCTTGGATGCGAGGCAGCATCGCCTGCATGAGTTCACGCGCCACTTGAGCGCGTTGGCAAGCGTATTGTGTGGCTAAATCAATTGCAACGGCATTGCTACTGAGCGCTTTAGCTCCTTTACCCTTTACATCTTCTTCGGTCATGATATCGGTCTTGAGCCAACGCATAGCGAGGTTCCCGATTTCATGCTTCATGTGCGCTTCAATGACATAACTCATCAACGTCACATCGTGCGTTGAGGCATGAAGGTCAAGCTTTTCATTTGCCAACACATGGCGGACAAATTTACCTTCTGAAGTCACCTTAGAAGCGTCAGACGCTAACCATGCACCTAAATACGTACGAACGCTCTCAATCGAAGCGTTTTCTCCCGTGAGATGCTTAATCGGCACATAGACATTGCGTTGACCCAAAGAAAATGCCAAGCCCGTCAAAGGTGCTCGCATCCCTTCGGTACCATCACTCATGACGCTCACGCCCACCACATCCGTCGCTGATTCAAGATCCTTAGAGAAAGCCTTTAAATCATCGTCCGTGGTAATGATCTGCGCTTCTTGCATTTGCGCCTGAGAAGTTTGCGTGGCATCTTCAACCGGGATACTCGCAAAGAGGTCTAACGTTGCGTCACCGGCGACACTGACTTTTTCAGCCTTCTTGCGCTCTTCTTTTTGAACACTCTTGCGCTTACTTTGTTGCATCTCCCAACGATCATAAAAGCCCGTTAAAAAGGCATCGTCAGGGTCTTTAAACGCGAGTTCCGTCAAACCTTGCGGCAAGTGTTCAGACAAATCTGCATCAGTTTTAATCGTGACCAAGTCGCGTGCCGTCGGCAAAAAGCTCATCCCTTCGCGAAGGTATTCACCGGCCTTACCCTTAACCTCGTGAGCTCGGGCCATTAGGGCATCTAAATCACCGAATTCATTAATCCATTTGGCAGCCGTCTTCGGACCACACTTGTAAATCCCCGGCACGTTATCGACGGCGTCCCCCATCAAGGAAAGATAGTCCACAATGCGTTCCGGCCCCACGCCAAACTTTTCCTTAACGCCTTCGGTGTCGAGCACTTGGCGCGTCATCGTATTAACGACCACAATGTCTTCGGTCACCAATTGACTCATGTCCTTGTCACCGGTGGCAATGAAGACCTTCATGCCTTGAGCTTTGGCTTGACGCGCCAAAGTCCCAATCACGTCATCGGCTTCAATGCCGGGCACTTGTAAAAAAGGCCAACCTTGAGCCTTCACCATATCAAAAATCGGTTCGACTTGAGAAGCTAAATCCTCAGGCATCGGCGGACGATTGGCTTTGTATTCTGTGTAGATCGTATTGCGAAATGTGGGGCCATGAGCGTCAAACACACAAGCGGCCAAATCCGGTTTCACCATGTTTTTAATCATCTGCAACATGTTGGCAAAACCCTTGATGGCACCGGTGGGCTCGCCCTGACTTGTTCTTAAATCAGGCAACCCGTGATACGCACGATACAAGTAATTGGAACCGTCAATTAACAAAAGCGTTGACATAATCATTCTCTGAGAAAAATACCCCAATACCTTACCAAAAAAACACTGTGATTAACGGCAAATCACACGCTCTTAAACAATTTTTTTTAGTGCGAGAGTACAAAAAAAAGGCAACCCAGAATTAACTTGAGTTGCCATTAAGCGAAAGGATTCAAGCGCTCTTGAATCCTTTTCGTGTTTTTCGCTAATTAGTCGCGACGAGCCTTACGAGCCTTTTCTGCAGCGCGTTGAGCTTGGGCCTTTTCATCCAAGTGTTGGAGATAGGCTTCATCGATATCGCCCGTCACATAGTAGCCGTCAAAGCAAGAGCTTTCGAAGTGCTTGATGTTCGGGTTCATATCACGCAAAGCGGCATCCAAGTCTTCCAAGCGTTGGTAAACCACTGCATCGGCTTCCAAAAGCTTGGCGACTTCTTCAGCGCTCTTACCGTCACCGCAGATCAATTCGCTGCGCGTCGGCATATCGATACCGTAGACGTTCGGGAAGCAAACACGCGGAGCGCCACTGGCGATAAACACCTTCTTGGCACCGGCTTGGCGCGTCATACGGACAATTTCTAACATGGTCGTGCCACGAACGATGGAGTCGTCAACCAACAACACGTTCTTGCCTTCGAATTCCACCGGCATAGCATTGAGCTTTTGACGAACCGTCTTCTTACGCGTGGCTTGACCCGGCATAATGAACGTACGACCCACGTAACGGTTCTTAATGAAGCCTTCACGATACGGGAGGTTTAACTTTTGTGCCAATTGTTGGGCAGCCGGACGAGAGCTATCAGGAATCGGCATCACAACGTCGATTTCTTCCAACGGGATCTTACGAGCCACTTCATCGGCCAAGTATTCACCTAAGCGCAAACGAGCACCGTAAATAGAAATGCCATCCATGACGCTGTCGGGACGAGCCAAGTAAACGTATTCAAAAGCGCACGTCATCAATTCAGGATTTTCTGCACATTGTTCCGTGAACATGTTGCCTTGCAAGTCAAGCCAAATGGCTTCACCCGGAGCGACGTCACGTTCGAGCTTAAATTCTTGAGAGTCCAAAACGCAGGATTCAGAGGCAAACATGATGTCCGTGCCGTATTCTTCTTCCTTCGTACCGTAGCACAAGGGACGAATACCGTACGGGTCACGGAAAGCCACCATACCCTTGCCGGCAATCATTGCCACGCAAGCATAAGAGCCCTTCACACGCTTGTGAACACCACGAACAGCGTTGAAAATCACTTCCGGCGTCACCTTGGCATTGACCGTTAAGCGGGCCAATTCATCAGCAAACACCGTCAACAAAACTTCAGAGTCGCTACCGGTGTTGATATGGCGGCGATCGGAATCATAGAGTTCTTGCTTGAGCGCTTCGGCATTGGTGAGGTTACCGTTATGCACGAACATGATGCCGTAGGGGGCGCTCACATAGAAAGGCTGCGTTTCTTCGTTGCTGTCGGTAGAACCTTGCGTCGGATAGCGTACTTGACCAATCCCACAGGTACCCGTCAAGTCGTACATGTTGCGCGTTCTGAAAATATCACGAACCAAGCCCATGCCTTTGAATTGATGGAAGGTTAAACCATCGAGCGTTGCGATACCTGCAGCGTCTTGGCCACGATGTTGCAAAAGCAACAAAGAATCGTAAATACGTTGTTGGACAGGTGCCTTAGAGTACAAGCCTACAATCCCACACATGATGTTCCACCTCTAGAGGAAAAAATTTAAAAATTCTTTACTTTCGCAAGTTTGCAATGGCCTCAGGCAAAAACGGCATGATCATATCAATGCCATTTTCTGCCAAAGGAATGCAAACAGAATGACGCCACATTTGCGTTGACGGGGCGCTCGTCATCCCTGCTAAAAAGACAGCAGCACACACAAACACCACGCCACGCAATAAACCAAAGACGCTACCTAAAATACGGTCTTCAGCACTGATGTTGGCCACTTCCAACATCTTTCTTAAAAGTGTTCCTAACAAGCCCACGGCAAATACGCACATGACAGCAATAATAATAGCTGCCAAAATGGTCTTCACGGCCGGTCCCAAACTGTCTAACGGGATTTTTGCGGCCAAATCAGGCGACCATTTAAGGGCAAAAACGATACCGATAACCCAGCCCACAATCGAGAGGATTTCACGAATCACACCTCGTGCAACCCCTACAATCGTTGAAAGGCCCAACACGATCACAATGGCCCAATCCAATTCAGTCATTTGTTATTTCCTTTGTTGAGCGGCACGGTCTTTAGCAATTTGCTCGGCAATAAAATCGTTCTTTTGACGCACGGATTTTAATGCATCAGCAAGCGGATCTGCTGAGGAATTTGCCTTATTTTTTGTCGATTGTTTGGGAGATTTTGTAACAACCGGTGCAGCTTTTTGAGGTTGTTCCACTTCGGGCTTCTTTTGTGGAGCGGGCTTGGGCTTACTTACCGATTGATTTACTTTAGGTTTTTGCTCTGTCGCAACCTTTGTCGTTTCAGCAGCAACTTGTTTACTCACCGTTTTTAAAGTCGGTTGAGTGGATAATTTTTGAACTTGACCACCGGCTCGCTTCTCGGTTTGAACCGGCATATGCTGCACTTTCTGTGCATCCAAGTATTGGGCGACCTTATCGGCTTGAGCACGCGTTGCAAAGGGGCCTAAACGCACACGCCAAATCGTCGCCGACTTCTTTTGGACTTTCACAGAATAAACGGGGACATTGGCGGCTTGATAGCGAGCCATTTCTCGCATGGCCCCGGGTTCACTGCTCGTTGCCAGTACTTGAATAAAGAAATAGCTGTCAGAGGTCACGGGGGCCGTCTGTTCTTCTTTTTTAGTTTCAACCGCGTTTTGCGCCGTTTGCTTGGGTTCTGTCACAATAGCAGGCTTATTGTCATCCACCACATTGGGTTGAGAGAGATCCTTAAGAGCAACTTGATCGGCCGGTTGATTTGAAGTATCCGCACTATTGACCGGAAACTCCAAACGACCAAACGGATTACCTGGAATGGTTGGCAAACGGGTCTTGGCTTGTTGAGTCGTTTGAACATTGGGCTCGGAAAACAGCATCGGCAACGCAATCAAAAGCGTTGAGATAATAATTCCCCCTCCAATCAAACGGTGACGAAGTTTCGTCTTTTGAATCATGAGTTTTGTCTCATGATCCTGCGAGACCAACTTCTGCGTTTGAGTCGGATCAGCTACCCCATACTCGGGCAAAGACTGAGGATTTTTATCTTCCATGGGCCTTAATGCACAAAATGATTAAGCGTTGCGGTAACGGTAACAAAAGAACCAAAGACAATAATTTTGTCTTTTAAATCAGCCTCTTGTTGAGCAGCCTCCAACGCCATTTCAGTAGTTTCAAACTCTTTGATTTTACCGTCTTTTACACCGGCTTCCAACATTGTCTTTTTCAACAATTCGCAACTGGCACCACGAGGAGGTGGCAACGAGGCAATATACCATTGGTCAATTTGGTCTTGCATTAAAGCAATAACTTCACGCATGTCCTTATCGGCCAACATACCAAAAACTGCCAACGTTTTACCGCCCTTGGGCAGTTGCGCAACATTTTTAGCCAACACAACAGCGGCATGCGGATTGTGACCAACATCCAAATACGTCAATGGTTCATCGGCGACTTTTTGAAAGCGCGCCGTGATTTTCACTTCACGTAACCCTTGAGCAATTTGGCTCTCAGTTACGGGCAACAGATCAAGCAACTCAGAGACGACTTGCAAAACACCGGCTGCATTATCAATTTGATTAACGCCTTCTAAAGCCGGCAACGGCAACGTCCAGTTGACCTTGGCATTTTTAAAGGTCATCGCACCATCGGCGACAACAACATCAAAGTCTTTGGTTCGGGTCGTCAGCTTTGCACCCATAGTGAGTGCCACTTCAAAAAGCTTTAAGGGCGGATTGGGATCGGCGCAAACGGCAGGTTTACCTGAACGATAAATATGGGCTTTTTCCCAACCAATGCTGTCTCGAGTATTGCCTAAGAAAGCTTCATGATCAACACCGATGGTCGTCACAATGGATGCAGTCGGCTCCAACGCATTGATTGCATCTAAACGACCGCCGAGGCCGATTTCCAAAATCACTACATCAGGCTGAGCCTTTTGGAAAGCCAACAAAATGGCCAACGCAGTAAATTCAAAATACGTTAAGCCCAGTCCTTCACGCTTGGCATCCACTTCTTTAAACGCTTCAACCAAAGCACCATCTTCGAGCTCAGCGCCATTAATGCGACCTCGTTCATTAAAACGAAGCATATGAGGCGACGTATGAACGGCCGTCGTCAAACCCGCCGCACGATAAATCGACTCCAACATCGCACAAGTGCTGCCCTTACCATTGGTGCCGCCGACCAAAATAACCGGACAATCAAAACGAATGTTTAAAACATCGAGCATTCGTTTCATGCGACCCAATCCCAATTCGATCACAGTCTCGGGATGTTGGCTTTCGACAAAACTTAACCAATCTTGCAACGTTTGTTTTTGGCTCATTTTCTTCTTTCAAGCAAAATCGACCACACTCTATAAGCATGGTCGATTGGCGATAGATTCAAGGCAAATTACTCGGCGTTTGTGTAACGCTTTTTCATCAACAATGCAATCAATTCGGCAATGTTGGCACGCATTTCTCGGCGATCAACAATCATGTCAATGGCGCCCTTTTCCAAAAGGAATTCGGAGCGTTGGAATCCTTCGGGCAACTTTTCACGAACCGTTTGTTCGATCACACGGGGACCTGCAAAACCAACCAATGCCTTGGGCTCAGCAATCACAATGTCGCCCATAAAAGCAAAACTTGCGGACACACCGCCCATCGTGGGATCGGTAAGAACCGAGATAAAGGGAAGATTTTCCTTGGCCAAACCGGCCACGGCTGCGGTCGTTTTTGCCATTTGCATCAAGGACAAAAGACCTTCTTGCATACGGGCGCCACCGGAAGCAGCAAAGCAAATAAAGGGACACTTCAAGCGCGTGGCTTCAGCTACACCGCGAACAAAACGCTCACCCACAGCAGAACCCATGGAACCGCCCATGAAATTAAAGTCAAAAGCGGCAACAACCACAGGCAAACCACGCAACGTCCCGTACTTCACAACCAATGCTTCCGTTTCCTTCGTCTTATCAATGGCTTGTTGGTGACGTTCAGGATAAGGTTTACTATCGACAAATTTCAACGGATCAACGGCTCGAACTTCTTGTGCCAAATCAACTTGGTTTTTCGGATCAAGGAAATTTTCAACACGAACACGAGCACCGATACGCATATGATGACCGCACTTCGGGCACACCATCAAGGAGTCACGCAATTCTTCGGTATAGAGCACTTGCTCGCAACTCGGGCACTTCGTCCATAACCCTTCAGGAATCGTGCTGTCTTTTTTCTTTTCAGTTCGTTGATTTTCGCGCTTATTAATACGAGGCAACAAACGATCAATCCAACTCATTATCTTTCCTTTTCAATGGGCGCTAAGGCCTCTAAAACTTATCCATTATACCAACGGGATAGTCCCAAATTGTGGGACTGTAGAGCGGAATTCCATACTCTTTGGGATAGCGAACACCCACAAGATAAAGACCGCCCGCGGCAAAGGTGGGCGCAGCAACCGTGCGATCTCGAGCGTCAAGCACATCTTTAAACCAATCCACGCTTTCGCGCCCGGTGCCCACATAGACGAGGCTACCCACAATATTACGAACCATGTGATGCAAAAAGGCATTTGCCCTTAATCGAATCCCGATCATTCGACCCACGCGTTCAATACGTACCTCATGCATGACACGCACGGGACTCTTGGCTTGGCATTCAGCAGCTCTGAAACTTGAAAAGTCATGTTCGCCGATCAAGTAATTCGCAGCTGTTTGCATTAGTTTTTCATCGAGCGGTCGAAATTGCCACCCGACTTTACCTTCCATCAAAGGACTGCGAATGGGCGCATTCAAAATCCAATACTCGTAAATGCGCTCCGTCGCGCTAAAGCGAGAGGAAAAATCATCGGGAACCCACCGCGCCCACTTAACAGCTACCGTAGGTGGCAAGAACGTATTAACACCTCTCACCCACGCTGTTAAAGGTCTATTCACTGGGGGCTCAAAATCCACAATTTGATGGGTTGCATGAACACCCGTATCGGTTCGGCCTGCACAAATGGTCGAAATCGGAGAAACGGCAAAGCGGCTTAACGCCGCTTCCAGTGTAGTTTGTACGGTTGGCACTTGCGGTTGAGTTTGCCAACCGCAAAATGCTTCACCGTTATATTCAATGCCTAAAGCAACACGCATTGTTGTTACTTACGAACTTGCTTCATCAAAACTTCAGCAACAGCCTTTTCTTCAGGCGTACCGTTTTTGATCACTTGTTGCAAAAGCTCAAAAGCCTCTCTCGTTGCTTCGATCGCAATGAAAGAACGAGCCATGTCTAAAGAATCTTTCATGCTTTGACCGGCCGTTGCAGGAGCGTTTTGCGCCAAAGCAGGCGTAACCTCATCAACTTCAGCGTCGCCTACCAAGTCAAAGATATTGGAAGTATCTTTCGGGCGTTCAGTATTTACCGTTGCTTGCACGGGTTCAATCACTTCAACCGGCTTAACCTCTTCACGATAAACTGCCGTTTGCGGCGTCACTTCTTCAAGAGTTTGTCCCTTAAACTCTTGAGCCATCGGTTGTTGCACAGGTTCGCTTACGGGTTGATGCACCGTCTGAGCCACCGGTTGTTGAGCTGCAGATGCGGCAGGCTCTTGGCGAACTTGCGGCGTCTTCTTTTCAAAGAAAGACTTAAAGCTATTTAAATTCACACGACCGCCCTTTTTGGTATTCCAGTAGAGGAAACCAGCACCACCGAGGAGAGCCAAAATCAAAAGATACCAACCCCAGCTCGTCGACTCTTCTTGAACCACTTCCTCTTCTTCGGTCATGATTTCTAAGGTCGGTGCCGGATCAGCCGGTTTCACTTCTTCAGCCGGCGGCAATTGCGTCAAAGGTTCTTGCGGCAATGTTGACTCGGCAGACGGTGTCTTTGAAGTATCAAAGTGGGGCGTTTCAACAACCGGAATCTCGTTCTTTACTTCCGGTTGAGCCTTGGGTTCAGGTTGCACTGCAGGTTTGACTTCTTCAACCGGAGCGACTGCGGGTTGTTCAACCTTCGGTTGCGGTTTTACGGCAGGCTTCTTCGGTTGGGTTTTAGCAACCGGTTGTGCGATGGGTTGAGGACGGCTGGCGACCTCTTCAATGGTCAAACCTTTTTGCACAATCTCTTGAGCTGCCTTGCGATCAATCGACATCACCAAGTCTTTGCTCGGAGCGCTCAATTGTGCACCGGCCTTTAATTGGCGAACATTGCCGGCAGGGAAGGCTTGCGGATTGTGAACAGCCAAAGCAACCAACACTTGGTTGACGCTCGCTTGCGGGTAAAGCTTTTGATAAAGCACACCCAAAGACCAAGGCGTATAGCCATGCTCGATAACAATCGGACGACTCAAATCATAATTTTGAGCTTGCATGCGCTCCAGGGGCGTTTGAGTCGAAGATGCAGCCTTTTTCACGGGAGCGGCTTGCGCAGGCTTTACCGGTTCGGCTTGTTTGATAAACTCTGCCACCGAAGGTTCCGGTTGAGCGATGGGTTCAGCCTTCACTTGAACGGCGACCGGCTCGACAGTTCCCGTGGCACCCAAATGAATATTGTACTGACGAACCGTTTTTTGACCGCCTTCATTCAATTCAACCAACAACGGGAAAGCGCGTTCCTGAGCGGGAGAATGAGCTGAAATTCTTAACGTCAGCGGATTTTTGTTAATCAACGCCAAAGACAAACCCTTAGCGCTTTCTGGCATCACCATCTTGTACTGACGATAAACTTCTTCCGGTGCCAAACGTGCTGTCAGAGATGAGCCGTTCGGAGCAACATCGTGAACTAAAAACGTGGCTTGAAAATTCTGATGAGCTTGGCTTTGAACGGTTAACTGACCGAGGTAAGCCGCTTCAGCAGAAACAGCAAAAGACAACATCAAGCTCAGGGCTAAGGCGGATTTTTGGAGTTTTTTCATGTCGATGACGCCCAAGAAAAGTTGGATACAATACCTTGACTATTTTAGAATTAATCTCTAATGATTTGGGAACTTTGCAACAGCTTTTTACAGCATAACGTTGAATTTTTCACACACGTGGCAAAATTCCCAAACTTTTGAATTGAAATTTTCGAGGAATTATCATGACTGTTGATCGAGAATGGCTCATTGCTACGTTAAGCGACACCTTAGAGTGTCTTCAAGATTGCATTGATCGACTTGAAGACGAACGTCACGACCCTGACGATGTTTTGATGGAAGATGTTGCCAATGTTTACGCCAAGCTCAACTACGCAGTCAATACGGCTGAGTTGGGGCCGTCTGCCATTGACGAAATGGATCATAACGAACTGATTGCATGGCCAGAGAAAATGCCATTTGACCGCGAATGATTTTAAAGGCCTCATATTTTGGGGCCTTTAATCTTTTTGTCAAACTTCCATGCCGGCACGACGTTGCCGCTCTTTGATGTGCTCGCTTGCCTTTTTCTGCTCTTTGCGAGTCAACAAACTCGCCAAAATACCTGTGACAACAATAATGATCATCCCAATAACAACTGGGATCGTAACGGGTTCAGCAAAGACAATTTCACCCATCACCGTTGAAAATAAAATCACCGTGTATTGAAGGGCGCCACTTAAAACAATATTGCCTCGCGAGAAAGCTCGCGTTAAGCAAAATTGTGCGCAAGTTGCCGTAACCGAAATCCCCAACAAATAGCACCACCCGGCCATCGAGGGCGCATGAAAACCACCTGTGATAAACGTCCCTACGAGACCTGTCACCATACCAACTAAGACAAAGTAAAAAAGAATGCGCAATTCAGGCTCTTTTTTGATGCCTAAGCGCTTAACAAAAGAGACGGCAACGGAGGTACAAAAACCGGCTGAAAGCCCAACAAGAGCGGCACCATATTCGTGTGGCGCAATGGTGGGTGAGAGCATGGTGACCACGCCGCCAAACCCTAAAATAAGGGTAGAGAGAAGCTTCCAGTTAATTTGACCATGCGTGCGAATGGCCGTGGCTATGGCAAAGCACCCTAAGAAAAGGGGCGACGTGTAATTAAGCGTCATTGCCAAGCCGATGTTTAAATGAGAAATGGAATAGATACCGGCTAAAATCGCACTGGCGCCGACAATCGATCGAAGGCCGTGATCGAAGGGGTAACGCGTTGTAAACCCAATCCCCTTTCGATGCATCATCAATGCAAAGACAACCAATCCGAAAATTGATCGATAAAAGAGCACTTCAAAAGATGAAAGGCCGTCAAGACCCGTTAACTTTACGAAAACCGCATAAAACGCGAAGAACAATGCGGAAACAACCATCCAAAGTGATTGCATACTTGGCTACTTTTCCTTTTGGCGCAAGTGCTTTCTCTTAAGCCTTTCGTCAACAACACAAACCTAGTATCCATTATAGGCTTTTGACTGCATGGGAAATGTTTCTTCGTCTAATCGTTTTCTACAATTGCGATACGCTAACGTCAAATTCCGAATTCCTCTGGGTAGACCAAAATTCCTTTTAATTTTAATTGAGGCGCGTCAATTCGCAATTTGATTGCCGTGAAGGTTCATCACGAAAACGTGTGAAATTGATAAATAAGTTGACAAAGTCAGAG
>CAJLGW010000036.1 GCA_905206345.1 uncultured Sutterella sp.
AAATTACTGACTTTGTCAACTTATTTATCAATTTCACACGTTTTCGTGATGAACCTCAAAAAAGCGCTTCAGTCATGAGGCGCTTTTTTCATACCTTTGCCCTAACTTTCTCGTCAAACAAAGGCTTTGAGCGAGATTCGACGCAAAATTGCTTAAAAAATAGGTAGTTTTATCTACCACCGTTTCTCAAAATTAAGGGATAACCCTTAAGACTTTTGGGAGCTTTTGTAAAGATTATTGTCCAAAGTAGTAATAGCACAATAAAGCAACGATAACAGGGCGCCAATAGACAAATCACATCGTAAAATTGCACTGTCTAAAAAAGTGACTATTTGTAACTTTTTTACCAATTTTCTTATTACAGTAAAAGGAAACTACCATGATTGGTTTAGACTTTTGGCTGCAGCTCCTACTCGTTTTAGTCTGCTTATTCTACGGGGCCCGTAAAGGCGGTATGGCTTTAGGCCTTGTCGGCGGTATTGGCCTTATCATTTTGATTTTTGGTTGCGGCTTGAAGCCTGGTAAACCGCCGGTCGACGTGATTCTCACGATTTTGGCCGTGGTTTGCGGTTCCGCTACATTGCAAGCCGCAGGTGGTTTGGACTGCTTGCTCCAAATCGCTGAAAAGATCCTCCGTCGCAATCCGCGTTACGTCTGCTACTTGGCTCCGTACATCTGCTGGTTCTTAACGGTTCTTTGTGGAACGGGTCACGTTGTTTACACAATGCTTCCGATTATTTATGACGTTGCTATCAAGAATGGCATCCGTCCGGAACGTCCGATGGCTGGTTCCACGATCGCTTCCCAAATGGGTGTGATCTGCTCTCCGGCTGCTGTGGCTGCTGTGTCCATGATCGCATTGATGGACGGCTATACAATCAACGGCCAACACTTTGGTTTTATTGACCTCTTCTCTATCACGATTCCTGCCGGCATCGTTGGTGTCTTCGCAGTTGGTACCTTCTCTTGGTTCCGCGGTAAGGACTTGGATAAAGATGAAGAATTCCAAAAGTTGATTGCTGACCCAGAAGCGAAAAAGTATGTCTATGGTGACTCTGCCACCTTGATTGGTCGTACGTTCTCCAAGACGCAATGGGCTTCTTTGTTCATCTTCTTGGCCGTGATCGTTATCGTTGCTATTCTCGGTATGTTCCCGGAATTGCGTCCGCAAGTTGGTGCTAAGCGCTTGTCCATGACGTTGGCTATTCAAATGTTCATGTTGGCTGCCGGCGCCATTATGGTGATCTTCTGCGGTGTTAAGGCCTCCAGCGTTGCCAGCAACTCAGTGTTCCGCGCCGGTTGTGTGGCCATTGTTGCCGTGTACGGTGTGGCCTGGATGGCAGACACGATGTTTGCTGCTCACTTGCCCACGTTGAAGTCTGGCTTGACGGAAGCTGTTAAGGAAGCTCCGTGGTTGTACGCTATCGTGTTGCTCTTAGTCTCCAAGCTCGTGAACTCTCAAGCTGCTGCTGTGGCTACGATCGTTCCGGCCGCTTTGAGCGTCGGTGTTCCTCCGGGCATCGTGGTGGCTTTCTCTGCCGCTTGCTACGGTTACTACATCCTTCCGACGTACCCGTCTGACTTGGCTGCTATCCAATTCGACCGCTCTGGTACGACGCACATCGGTAAGTTTGTGATCAACCACTCCTTCATCATCCCGGGTTTGATCGGTGTGAGTACGGCTTCTGTGATGGGTTACATCCTCGCCATGATCTACGGTTTCGTATAAATCATCAGTATTGTTGGTTGATATGAAATGATTAAACGGCAAGTAGTCTTCACTGGTTACTTGCCGTTTTAATTTCGTCTTGTGTCTACGGGTACATAAGACGATAATAAAAATACCCCTTGATCGAAAGATCGACTCATTGAAATCGGTTAGGAAAGACAAAACAGTTTGCCGTCCCTAACTAATAGTGCACTAGAAAGGAGAGATAAAAGATGTCTCAATTACCTGAATTCAAATACGCTCCGATGTTCCAAACGGGCAAAGACGACACGGAATATGAATTAATCACCAAAGACTACGTCTCCGTGAGCGAATTTGAAGGTAAGCCGATTCTTAAGGTTCAACCCGAAGCATTGACCACGTTGATTAACACCGCATTCCACAACGTTAACTTCTTGTTGCGTCGCTCCCATAACGAAGCCGTCGCCAAGATTTTGAACGACCCGGAATCTTCTGATAACGACAAATACGTTGCCTTGACGATGTTGCGCAACGCTGAAATCTCCGCCAAGGGCATCCTCCCGATCTGCCAAGATACGGGTACGGCTATTGTTCACGGTGAAAAGGGTCAACAAGTTTGGACGGACTTCTGTGATGAAGAAGCCATCAGCTTGGGCGTTTACAATACCTACACGCAAGACGCTTTGCGTTATTCCCAAAACGCTCCCTTGACGATGTACAAGGAAGTCAACACCAAGTGCAACCTCCCGGCTCAAATCGACATTGAAGCCACGGAAGGCGACGAATACAAGTTCTTGTGCGTTGTGAAGGGTGGTGGTTCTGCCAACAAGTCCTACCTCTTCCAAAAGACCAAGGCCATTTTGAACCCGGACGCTCTCGTTCCGTTCTTGGTTGATCAAATTAAGGACCTCGGCACGGCTGCTTGCCCGCCGTACCACATCGCTGTCGTTGTCGGCGGTACGTCTGCAGAAAAGACGATGTTGACGGTGAAGTTGGCCTCCACGAAGTTCTATGACAATTTGCCCACGACGGGTGACGAAACGGGTCGTGCTTTCCGTGACGTCGAATTGGAAAACACGTTACTTGAAGCTGCCAACAGCATCGGCCTCGGCGCTCAATTCGGTGGTAAGTACATGGCTCACGACGTTCGCGTTGTTCGTTTGCCGCGCCACGGCGCCAGCTGCCCGATCGGTATCGGTGTGAGCTGCTCTGCTGACCGTAACGTCAAGTGCAAGATCAACAAGGACGGTTTGTGGATTGAAAAGCTCGACACGCATCCGGAAGAATTGATTCCTGAAGCCTTCCGTAAGGACAGCGAAGGTCAAACCGTGAAGATTGACTTGAGCATGCCGATGGATCAAATCCGCGCTGAATTGTCCAAGTACCCGGTCTCTACCCGCGTTTCTATGACGGGTACGATCATTGTGGGTCGTGACATCGCTCACGCTCGCATTAAGGAACGTCTTGACAAGGGCGAAGGTTTGCCTGATTACATCAAGAATCACCCGATCCTCTACGCAGGTCCTGCTAAGACTCCTGAAGGCTATGCTTGCGGTTCTATGGGCCCGACGACGGCTAACCGTATGGACCCGTACGCTGATCCCTTCATGGCTGCCGGTGGTTCCTTCGTGATGATCGCTAAGGGTAACCGTACGCAAGTCGTGACCGACGCTTGTAAGAAGTGGGGCGGTTTCTATCTCGGTACGATCGGTGGTGTGGCTGCTGCTTTGTCTGAAGCCGCCATTAAGAGCATCGAATGCATCGAATATCCGGAATTGGGTATGGAAGCTGTCTACAAGATCGAAGTTGAAGACTTCCCGGCCTTCATCTTGGTTGATGACAAGGGTAACGACTTCTTCAAGCAATTGAAGCCGCGTTGCGTTTGCAAGTGCGAATCCAAGTAATTCGTCATTGCTCCTGGGCGAGTTAACCGCGCCCTAAAACAGAAGAACCACACCTCAATATCGAGCGTGTGGTTCTTTTTTTTGTTTCAAATGTCAGGACTAGATTTGATAACTGGCCTTACGAGCAAATCGAACCGTTGCATCCAAGAAGCCTTGCTTGGAGCCGCAGTCATAACGGATGCCTTCAAAGCGATGCGCATAGGTCGTGCCCAAATCCAATTGGCTGGCGATACCGTCCGTTAATTGAATTTCACCGCCTACACCCTTTTGAACGTTCTTTAATTTTTCAAAAATTTCGGGTTCTAACACATAGCGACCGACAACGGCCAACCGCGACGGCGCCTCTTCGGGTTCGGGCTTTTCCACCATCGTGCGAACGCAGCTTGAGACGGCAGTTGGATCATCCACCCCCACAATCCCATACTTCTTCGTATCGGCTAAGGGCACATCTTGCACGGCCAACACATTACCACCACCCATTTGACGGCGCACGTCAATCAATTGACCGATCGCCGACTTTTGAGCATCAATTAAGTCGTCAGCCAACATCACGGCAAAGGGTTCATCGCCCACCACCGGTTGAGCACACAAAATGGCGTGGCCAAGGCCCAACGGTTCAGGTTGACGGATGTAGACAAAAGTCACGCCCATCGGCGCAATGGAGCGCACCGTTTGCAAAAGCTCTTCTTTACCCTTTTCAATGAGCTCTTTTTCCAACATCGGAGCTTTATCGAAATGGTCTTCAATGGCGCGCTTGTAGCGGCCTGTGATGAAAATCATGTCCGTGATACCGGCGGCATACGCTTCTTCCACGGCGTACTGAATCAAAGGCTTATCAACGACCGGCAACATTTCTTTGGGCATGGCCTTGGTGGCCGGTAAAAAGCGCGTCCCTAAGCCTGCTACCGGAAAGACAACTTTACGAACTTCTTTCATGAGGAAAACCTACAAAAATAAATGAATCAACATCTATAAGTATAGACAAAGAGCGAATAGAAAACGCAAAGAGAAACGCTTTGAAAAACACAGATCCCTTAAGGTCCCTCTAACATAAGGTCCCTCTATTAGGCTTTTTGAAATTAACTTCAATATACTGACAGCATTCAATAGGGATGTTTTGAACTATGCAATCGGCTCAGAAAATTTTAGTCATCGGTGACGTCCACGGCTGCCTGCCAACGCTTGAAGAATTGCTCGACCAAGTGCAAGAAGAGATGCCTTTGCTCTTTTTGGGTGACGTGATCAATCGCGGCCCGCAATCGCTCTCTACCTTGCGTCTGATTAAGGCCTTAGGGACTCGTGCAAAGTTTCTATTGGGTAACCACGAGATGCACCTATTAGCCTCAGCAGCAGGTGCAGGGAAAGTCAATCGCCGAGATACGATTGATGAAATCTTAAATGCCCCCGACAGTGAAGAACTTATCGACTATATTCGTCATCAACCCCTTCTTTACCAATGGCAAGACTACACGTTTGTGCATGCAAGCATTGACCCAGCGTGGACTTTAGAAGAAGCCAAATCATTAGCCCAAGAAGTGCAGACCCATCTTCAAGGCAAGGATTGGAAAGCCTATTTGCAACACATGTACGGCAAAGACTTGTGGGATAAGAAAATTACGGGGGATGCTCGCATGCGAGCCATCTTAAATGGCTTTACACGCATCCGCTTTGTGGATAAAAAGGGCATTCCTGACTACAAGATTAAAGAGGGTTTAGCGCAAAAACCCGATCATTTAATGCCATGGTTTGAGTGCCCGGTCAGAAAAACCAAAAATGACCGCATTGTTTTTGGTCATTGGTCAACATTGGGTCTCGTCGTTCAAGACAATGTCATTGCGCTTGATACGGGCTGCGTTTGGGGCGGAGCGCTTACAGCCATTGAGTTGCCCGCTCGCAAAGTCTTGAGTGTTAAAGCCCCTCAATACC
The DNA here is from genome assembly GCA_905206345.1 of uncultured Sutterella sp. Classification (GTDB taxonomy): domain Bacteria; phylum Pseudomonadota; class Gammaproteobacteria; order Burkholderiales; family Burkholderiaceae_F; genus Aphodousia. The sequence goes on from CAJLGW010000036.1 coordinate 5,521, forward strand.
TTGACCCACTTGCTTAAAAAGAATGGCGCCTATCGTTTGGATATTGCGCCTTCTTTTTCGATTAATTTGATCCCGGATTTTCCAACATCGGATCGGGCACTCCCATCGCTTCGCTCATGCTGGCTGACGCTATTTTTGCCACTTCTCGGCGAGCTTTTCCATGCGTATCAATGACAGGTAAGAATTTCATTGTCAACGCCAAATTAGGCGTACTCACAATCGTCCATAAACACGCAAAAATGGAAATGTTGGCATAAGAGGCTTTGGTCGTTTTTTCACCGTTTTCCGTGTAGCAAAGCACAACGGGTTGAATGGGCGTACCCGACATAACCGCCGGTTCCATCAAATTGGCTTTTAAGGGCAAAAGCGACAAGCCTAAACTCGTACGACCTTCCGGGAAAAGCATAACGGTTTGCCCCGCTTGCAGGGCAAGACTTAATTGCTCATTGACTTCAACAATGGAGCGACGGTTCTTGCGTTCAATAAAAAGCGTATCCACGCCCTTGGCAATACGACCGAAAATCGGCCAATTGGCAATTTCACTCTTGGCAATAAAGCGACCCGGCTTTTGAGAATCCAGTGCAAAGATATCCAAGAAAGAAACGTGATTGGCAACAAGCAGACAATGAGACGGATAAACCTCACCCTCGCACTTTAATTCAATGCCCACGATCTTAATGAGAAAGGCGGCCCAGGAGCGAATGATGCCGACCTTCTTTTCGGGTTTTACCCATTGCAAATAAAACAACACCATCGTGATACAAGCCACGACATACAAAAGCGCCGCTACAAAGCGAAACGCACCACTAATCTTATGCATAACGATTAATTTTCTTCGAAATATTGTTGCAAGATGACGCTTGCTGCCTCATCATCGATAAATTCTTCATCGCTATCGACAACCGCCGAGGAGTAGCGCTCATCAACGCGAAAAACGGGTAAATGATAACGCCCTTCAAGCTGTCGGGCAAAACGCTCACAACGTGCGGTCATCTCATGCGCCGTGCCATCGGGGTGAGAGGGAATCCCTACCACAAAAGCCACAGGAGACCACTCTTTGACTAACTTCTCGACCCCTTTCCAACGGGCGTCATTTGTACGAGAGTCCACAATCGTCAAAGGAGAAGCCTGACGCATCATGGTGTTGCCGATCGCTACACCAATGCGCTTTTCACCAAAATCAAAACCAATAATCGAACCGTCCATTATGCGTGTCCTGAACCATCCATCCAATTGCCGAAATCGTTCGGCGTCAATCCAATCGAAGCCAATGCCACTTCATACCGACGCTCAGCCGGCACATCGAAAATAATGGCTTCATCAGCGGGCGCAATCAGCCACCCCGAAACCGACAACTCGTCTTCTAACTGACCTTCGCTCCAACCGGCGTAGCCAAGGCTAACGAAGAATTTCTCAGGGCACCGCTCGGCGTTCGCCATGGCCTCGAGAACGTCTTTTGACGTCGATAACGTCATGTTGTCCGTGAGCATGAGCGAAGAATGATACTTCTTTTGGGGTGAATGCAACACAAAACCACGCTCAACCTGAACGGGTCCACCATCAAAAAGCATCGCTTCTTCTAAGCGCTCGTTGTGGTTTTCAATGCCCACGCGTTCCATGAGCGAAGCCACACTTAAAGCCACCGCGCGATTAATCACCAATCCCATCGCCCCTTTGGGTGAATGCTCACAAAGGTAAATAACACTTTGAGCAAAAATGGGATCCTTCATATTGGGAGCGGCGACTAAAAATTGTCCTTTGAAAGAAACAAAATCTGCCATTAAAATTCCTCCCTAATTGTCTATATTCTTGCATGTTTTTTCTTTTCTCAAAAGAAAAGACACACTTTGTTTCGAGGCTTACCCATGGTTGAAAACGTTTTAGAAAAGTTAACCGCTCTTTTTACGCAAGGAAATGCGCAGTTTCGAGTCCTCGAACACACCGCCAGCGGCAAATCCAGTCAGTCGGTGGCTGAAATCCGTGGCACCCAACTCGGTCAAGGCGCCAAAGCCCTCGTCTGCCACGTCAAAGGCAATGGCATCAAGCAACACGTCCTTGCGATTTTGCCGGCGGACAAGCAAGCCGATTTAACGAAATTGGCGGTGGCCCTTGGAGCGCGTCGCGCTTCGCTCGCAAGCCCCGTGGAAGTCACTGAACTCACCGGTTGCGTCTTTGGTGCTGTGCCGCCTGTGAGTTTTCACCCAGCCCTTAAGCTCGTGGCCGACCCCTATCTTTATGAACGCTACGACGAACTTGCCTTTAACGCAGGTCTCTTGGATCACTCCATCATCATTAAAACGGACGATTATCGCCGCATCGTGGCACCTCAATTAATCGAGTTCATTAAACCCGATGAAGCCCCCAAAGTTGAGGTAACCTCTGAGAAAGAATAACGTATTTATCCTTTCGAAATTGTGTAAAAAGGGATATTATTACAGGTTACCCTGATTAATTTTTCGTCTTTACTAAAAAAAGACAAAGCTGACTGCGTAATGATTGATTACAGCACCGTTTTATCTGCGGCCCTCACTCCGATTACTTTGATTTCGGGCGTTGGCCTTTTGTTAGTCTCCATGACCAATCGCTACAACCACTCCACTGACCGTTTGCGTCAACTTTTGCGTGAAAGTAACGCCATCGCACCGCGTCGTGACGATGAGTTGGAGCACGCCATTGACCTCATTTTCCTGCGGGTGAAGCTGTTGCGCCGAGCGATTTTGCTCGTTGTCCTCTCGGGGATGTTCTCGGCCTTACTCGTGTTGATGAGCGTTATCGAAATCGCCATGGGCTTTGACTTGGTGATGGTCAAATCCACGCTTTTGTTACTGGCCGTGGTTTTGATCGTCGCTTCCACGCTGATTTTTGCCGAAGAAGTCTCCACCTCAATGAAGGCTTTGGGCTTAAGCGTTCATCACTAAGGAGAGTGTTATGGTTGAATATCATCAAATGTTATCCACGGCACTGCCGCCCGTGACTTTAATTTCCGGCGTCGGTCTTTTGCTCTTAGCAATGACGGCTCGCTACAACCACTCCACCAATCGAGTGCGTCAACTGTTGCGTGAAAAAAATGCCATTGCTCCGCGTGAAGATAAGGATTTGAATCACGCGATTGAACTCATTTTCGAGCGCGCCGCCTTACTTCGTATGTCCATTTTGACGGTGGTGTTATCGGCCACCTTCAGTGGCCTTCAAGTCTTGTGTGGCATCGTCGAGAGCATGGTCTCGATTGACATGGGTGTTGTGAAGCTCGGCATGCTCTTTATCTCCATCGGCTTTTTATTGATTTCTACGATTTACTTCGTTCGCGAAGTTTCGCTATCGACCAAAGCCATTGGGTTGAGCATGCACCATTAAATTCGCACGCGGTTTAACGGAAGGGACGACCCCAGAAGAAATAAACCGCCGTGTCTTGATCGCTCGTTTGACCCACGGCCAAATAAAGCGGTCCCACGATCGAGTCGGCAGCCACAAAAACGCTGCCGGCTTTTTTCCAACTGTCCCAATCCGAATTAATAAACTTGCTGTTGCCAGATTCTTGATTGAGGTGCGCCGCTTCAACGCTTGCGCCCACATAAACCGGAACACCCCAGAAACCACCACGATTGATGCGCTTCATACCGATAAGACTCGTTGTAAACAAATCTGAGCCCGTATAGCGTCCGTAGTAGGCACCCGACATGTTAAAGAGGCCACCGATGGCAAATCGGCCCGGAATCGTAGAAGACCCCGCTCGCGCTGCTAAGATGCTCACGTAATCATTACCCCAGTCATAAGGCAAAATGGCACTTAAGTAATAGTCACTGACTTCTGGTTTTTCAGGGCTTTCATCAACGTGCACGTAGCGTCTTGCTTTAAAGTCAACGAACGCCCCTTTCTTTGGAAAATTCACGTCATCTAAATTGTCGTAGCGGAAATTCAATTCCACAAAGGGTGTCGTTGTATCAAAGCTCTCCCAATTCGGAACCGTCCCAATAGTGGGTTTAGTCTTCAAGTGCGCATAACCTGCGCCAACAGAAAACACAGCATTGCGAGAAAGCTCTGTCCCTAAGGCAATTGAACCTTCAAAAACGCTGTTTTCAATCGTGCCCAAAGCATGACCGCCATCGTTATAGAGATCATAAGATTGCGTTTCGTAGTAAAGCTTCGGTCGGACAAAAAATGGACTATTGACACCAAGGGGCTGATAGAACATGGATGAGAAATAACTCGTTTCCCCAATTTGCAGTTCATTGCGCCACTCACCACCCCATTGATTCACCCAACCCAAAGTGTGAGCTAAGAGAAAATCAAACGTATGCTCACGGTTAAAGTCGCTAGAAAGTTTCCCTCCAATGCGAAGCGTGTTGTAACCCCAAGGCTTTTCCTGAGGTTCAATGACGAGCACTTCCGTACCGTTGGGACCGGGCTCAAAGACAAAAGGCACCACTGAGAAGTCGTCCGTTGCCCAAACACGGTCGCTGGCGCGATTAAGCGTTGCCACATTGACCTTGTCACCGGGCTTAATATCAACGATTTCTTTCACAAAGTCCGGATTGACGGTCTTTAAACCCTCGACTCGAACTTCGGCAATCGTCATATCACGCGGTTCACTCACAATGGATTGACGAGCCAAATTCCACGTTTGGAATTCTTTTTTAGAAACAGCTAAGCGCTTCAGTGCCTTTTCATACTTACGAGCACTTTTTTCCCCAGCATCCATAATGGCTTGGGCCTTATCAAAATCGGCCGCTGTCAATTCTCCTAAATCGACAGTAATCAAAATGTCCTTGGGGCCTAACTTTTTCTTTGATTCCACCAAGTTGCGATCAGTCAAAATGGCAATCATCTGCCCCATCACAGCGGTCACGGAACTCACTTGGCGCTTTTTTTCCAAGGGCGTACTCACGTCCACCGCAATAATGATGTCGGCCCCCATCTCTTTGGCAAGCTCAACGGGTAAGTTTTGCACTAAACCACCGTCCACCAAGAGATGATCCTTGTAAGGATAGGGAGAAAAGGCACCAGGCACGGACATAGATGCTCGCATTGCAGCTGCGAGGTTAACGTCATCTCGCATCACGACCAACGAGCCGTCGGACAAGTCCGTTGCAATGGCGCCAAACGGAATCGGCAACTGTTTTAAGTCATTGACGGAACGAACGTGTTCGGTAATTTTTGCTAAAAAGGTGGTTAAGTGTTGAGAGGGCACGACAGAATCAGGGAAAGCCAATCCCTTATCCGTAATCCCCACTTCTTTAATAGCCAAATTTTTGTAGTCGTCTTCTCTGCGCAAACGATTAAGCGATGAACGATCCGGGCGAATGGCAAACATCTCACGCCAATCCACACCTAAAATGATTTCGCTCATTTGATCCACGGAATAGCCCGATGCATAACCGCCACCCACCATGGAACCCATGCTCGTGCCCGTGACCAAGTCCACCTTAATGCCTAAGTCTTCCAAGACCTTAATAACGCCAACGTGCGCAAAGCCACGCGCACCGCCACCGGATAAAACAAGGGCGACCTTGGGACGGTCTTTTTCATAGGTAACGGGGGCATCAGCCAAGGCAGAACCACTGACCAACACCAAAGCAGACATTACCAAAAGGACTAAGGGAGTAAAAATACGTCGCATAAACTTTAATGAATTTCTTTGAATCTATTGGACATCTTACTACATGCATTGCTATATGAATATTCATTCACTCGTTTTCTTTGTAACGCCATTTCCAAGAAAATATAAACACGGTATCATTTTTAGATTAACTCTTTTGATTTCTCATTCTGGAGAATTCTGACTCATGCGTATTTTATTGACGGGCGGTGCCGGTTTTATCGGCTCTCATACCGCCGTTGAAATGACTCAAGCCGGCCACGATGTGGTGATCTTTGATAACTTCTGCAATAGCGATGCCACGGTGCTTGACCGCTTGGAAACGATTCTTGGTAAGCGCCTTGCCTTTGAAGAAGGCGACATCCGCGACTACGATCGCATTCGTGACGTTTTAGAAAAGCACCAAATCGAAGCCGTGGTGCATTTTGCCGGGCTCAAGGCCGTGGGCGAATCTTGCGAAAAGCCCCTTGAATATTTCGATAACAACATCACGGGCACGCTTGTGCTTTTGCAAGCCATGAAGGCCCTTGGCATTAAGCGCATCATCTTTTCTTCTTCTGCGACGGTTTACGGCACACCTCAATACCTTCCCTTGGATGAAAAGCATCCTTTGTCGGTCACGAACCCCTATGGTCGTACCAAACTTCAAGTCGAAGAAATCTTGTCCGACCTCTGCGCATCTGATGCCGAATGGTCTGCCGTGTGCTTACGTTACTTCAACCCCATCGGTGCTCATGAGAGCGGTTTAATCGGTGAAAATCCTCGCGGTATCCCAAATAACCTTTTGCCTTACGTGGCACGCGTGGCTGCCGGTCAATTAGAAGCACTTCAAGTCTTCGGTAACGACTACGATACGCCTGACGGCACGGGTGTGCGTGACTACATCCACGTGGTTGACTTGGCTAAGGGCCACGTTTTGGCTGCTCAATATGCCCTTACCCACACCGGTTGGATTGCCATTAACTTAGGTACGGGCATCGGCTACTCGGTCTTAGACATCGTGAAGGCTTATGAAAAGGCTTGTGGTAAGCCTGTGCCTTATAAGATCGTGGCACGTCGCCCGGGGGACGTTGCAAGCAACTGGGCCGATCCGAAACTTGCAAAAGAACTTTTAGGGTGGGAAGCTCAATACACCTTGCAAGACATGTGTGAGCATTCTTGGAACTTCCAAAAGAATTGCTGACAGCTGTCAAGATAGTCCCGCTTGCTTAAGCGGGATTATTTTTTGATGAGTTCGAATACTGTTTCTGTAACGCCTTCTTGCCAAGACCGGGGCGTAAAACCAAACGTCGTCTGAAATTTATTCGTATTCAAAACCACATGAGAAGGACGCTTGGCGGGTGTTGGGAAAACGTCACTTTTAACCGCTTCAATTTCAACGTCGGGCGAGAGGCGTTGCGCCTGCACCAACACCTTTTTCACCCACTGAGCGCACTCATGGCGATGGCAAAAACCGGCGTTAGCAAAGTGGTAAATTCCTCGGTCAAAGACTTTGCCTTTATCGAACTCCGAAAGCACCGCCCAAAGCCCTCTAGCCACTTCCGTGGCGCTTGTCGGCGTCCCCCATTGGTCATCCACCACACAAAGTTTCTCTTTTTCTGAAAACCAGCGAATCAACGAGGTCACAAAATTAGTATGGCCCGGTGCATGCACCCAGGTCAAACGCAAAATCAAAGCTTCTGGGTTCACATCCAAAACCAAACGTTCCCCTTCAAATTTGCTTTGACCATAAACGTTTAAGGGATGAGTAGCATCCATTTCATCATAAGGCGTTGACCGCACGCCATCAAACACATAGTCCGTTGATAAGTGAACAAAGAAGGCATTGATGTCTTTAGCCACTTGGGCTAACGCGTGGGGGGCTCGGGCGTTGACTTGAAAAGCCGTCTCTTCATCGTTTTGAGCGGCATCCACTGCCGTATAAGCCGCCGCATTGATGATGACGTCCGGTAAGTAAGCTTTAATCGTCTCAACGAGCGCCGGTACATCTAAAAGATTTCCGCCTTTGTCCTCACGCCCTAAAGCAATGACATCAAAATAAGGCGAAAGCGCTTTTATAGCCGCTTGCCCCACTTGACCGTTTTTACCCAAAATCAACACACGCATGGACGACTACTCCTTGAGTTTCGCCAAATGTTTTTTAAGATAAAACCCCGTTGCACTGCCCTTGACTCGAGCAATTTGCGCAGGCGTCCCCGTTGCAATGATTTCGCCCCCAGCAGCGCCCCCTTCAGGGCCTAAATCCACGACCCAATCGGCCGAAGCAATCACATCCAAATTGTGCTCAATGATGACAATCGTGTTGCCTGCATCACGCAATTGTTGAATCACTGAAATCAACATTTGTACATCTTCAAAATGTAACCCCGTGGTCGGTTCATCCAAGATGTAAAGCGTCTTCGTAGTATCGCGTTTGGAAAGCTCCAGCGCAAGCTTCATGCGTTGGGCTTCGCCGCCCGAAAGCGTCAAAGCGCTTTGCCCCAACTTGATGTAGCCTAAACCCACGTCCATTAAGGTTTGAAGTTTGCGTTTTAAGGCCGGATGAGAGCTAAAGAAATCCAAGGCTTGCTCAACAGTTAACTCCAACACTTCAGCAATGTTTTTACCCTTATAGAGTACGTCCAACGTTTCTCTGGCATAGCGCTGACCGTGACAGACTTCACACGGCACGTACATATCGGGCAAGAAGTTCATTTCCACCTTAATGAACCCTTCGCCTTGGCAGGCTTCGCAACGCCCGCCCTTGACGTTAAAACTAAAGCGACCGACGTCATAGCCTCGTTCTCTGGCCACGGGCGTTTGAGCAAAAAGCTCACGAATGTGCGTGAAAAGCCCCGTGTAAGTGGCAGGGTTAGAGCGAGGCGAACGACCGATCGGGCTTTGGTCAACGTCAATCACTTTATCAAAACGCTCCAAGCCTTCGATGCGCTCATAGGGTTCAGGCGAGGTACTTGCACGGTAAAGCGATTGAGCGGCAATGCGATAGAGCGTATCGTTAATGAGCGTGGATTTGCCAGACCCCGAGACACCGGTCACAACCGTGATTAACCCTTCGGGAATTTCTAAGGTCACGTTCTTTAAGTTGTGGCCGCTCGCGCCCACCAGTCGCAAAACGTTTTCGGTCTTGCGTTTGGCTTTTCTCGAAAAATCAATGTGCTTGGTGCCGTTCAGATAAGCCCCTGTTAACGAATGGGGATTTTTTTGAATTTCATCGGGCGTGCCACAAGCAATCACTTCGCCCCCTAAGAAGCCCGCTCTGGGGCCCATATCCACAACGAAATCAGCTTCGCGAATGGTGTCTTCATCATGCTCAACGACAATGACAGAATTGCCCAAATCACGCAATTGTTTGAGCGTTTCAATGAGGCGATCATTGTCTCTTTGATGTAAGCCGATCGAGGGTTCGTCCAAAACGTACATCACCCCCGTTAAACCGGAACCGATTTGGCTTGCCAATCGGATGCGTTGACCTTCGCCACCCGAGAGCGTATCGGCACGACGATCCAACGATAAATAGCCCAAACCCACATCGGTTAAAAACTTCAATCGCAAGGCGATGCCGTCAATTAACTTTTGGGCAATGTCTTTTTTCGTACCATCAATGACAAGTGCATCAAAATAGCTTTTGGCTTCTTGCAAACTCATGCCCGTGATATCGGAAATGGCTTTCTTTTGTTCGCCTAAACCGATAAAGACATTGCGAGCGGCTTCTCTTAAACGAGTTCCGTGACAAGAGGCACAGGGTTTTAATACGCGGTAGCGGTTAAGTTCTTCTCGCACGGCTTCGTTGCTGGTTTCAGCATATCGACGATTAAGAATTGCCAAAACACCATCAAAGGGTTCCGTTTGATAGGTCACTTTCCCGGCGCTTCGATAGGGCATCTTGATCTTTCTGTCACCCAAACCGTAGAGAATGTCGTGGCGATTGTCTTGCGTTAAATCGCACCACGGGGTATCAATGTCAAAATCACAAGCCTTTGCCACCGCCGACATCATGTCAAAGTTATAAAGATTTCGACGATCCCAGCCGTGAATGGCGCCGGAGGCCAAAGAAAGCTCTGGGTGGTTAACGACACTGTCTTCGGTAAAGACCATCGATTCCCCCATCCCGTTGCAATCAGGACACGCTCCTAAGGGGTTATTAAAGGAGAAAATTCGAGGCTCTAACTCTTCAACGCTATAGCCACATTCGGGACAGCAGTAGTGACTCGAAAAACTTAACTTTTCGCCCGTGCCCATGTCTTCGACTTGCACACGCCCATCCGTTAAACGAAGCGCTGTTTCAAAGCTCTCTGCCAGGCGTTGTTGCGCATCGTCCCTAACCTTTAATCGGTCCACAATCACATCGACATCGTGACGTTCTTTGGGATCAAGATCGGGCAAAGTCTCTGTGTCATAGCGCTTTCCGTCGATTTGGAAACGAATGAAGCCTTGCGTTTGCATGTCTTGGAAAAAGTGGGCGAAATCCATCTTTTTTTGACGAACAACGGGGGCGACAATCATGATCTTGCTGCCCACTGGCATTTGCATCACACGATCAACCATCGCAGAGATGGGCGTGACTTCTAGGGGCAAACCGTGCACAGGACAATAAGGGGTTCCCACGCGAGCAAAAAGCAGACGCAAATAATCCAGAATTTCGGTGATGGTTCCGACGGTTGAGCGCGGGTTGGTGGTGACGGCTTTTTGTTCAATGGCAATAGCAGGCGACAAACCGTCAATCAAATCAACATCGGGTCGCTCCATGAGGTCTAAAAATTGGCGAGCATAGGCCGAGAGGCTTTCAACGTAACGACGTTGACCTTCTGCGTAGAGCGTATCAAACGCAAGGGAACTTTTCCCAGAGCCAGATAACCCCGTAATCACCACGAGCTTGTGGCGTGGAATATCCAAATCAATATTTTTTAAGTTATGCGTACGTGCGCCGCGGATGCGAATTGCCGAACTCATCTTTATCCCCGAATTTTGAGCTAAACCAATATATTTTATCGACTTTCTTTCATTGAAATGAAATAAGAATCTTGTCTTTACGTAAAACTCACCCTTTAGGTGTGGACATTTTCGGTAAGTTACTACAAAATAGTGAATAGCATATTTTTGGATATGCTCACCAAACGCATCAAAAGCGACGGGTGAGTTAACTCCCTGTCTGAAGCCTTTGGATTGATTAGGTTTGTTGTCATTCCGGTGACAACGTTTTTTTGGAAATGAAAGATTATGGCTTCGGTTAATAAAGTCATCATTATCGGTAATTTGGGACGTGATCCCGATACCCGTTATACCGCTGAAGGCGGTACGGCCATTACCACGATCACTGTTGCAACGTCTCGTCGCTACAAAGATTCTAATGGTCAACCTCAAGAAGAAACCGAATGGCACCGCGTTGTGTTCTTCGGTCGTCAAGCTGAAATTGCTTCCGAGTACTTGCGTAAGGGCCGTCCGGTTTATGTGGAAGGTCGTTTGCGCACGCGTAAGTGGCAAGGTCCGGATGGACAAGATCGCTACTCCACGGAAATCATCGCTGAAACGATGCAAATGTTGGGTACGCGTGAACGTTCTGAAGGCGCTCCGGCTGCAGGCGGCTTTGAATCCGCTCCGCGTCGTCCGATGCAAAGCGAAGGTGGCTATCATCAAGCTCCCTCTCGCCAAGCTGACCCGATGCCCGCTCCCGTGGGTGGCCTCGACAATTTAGACGAAGATATTCCGTTCTAAATTTCGCTTGTCGCAAAAAAAATAACTCCCTCACTTTTCGTTTGGGAGTTATTTTTTGTGCCTTGCAAAGCTTAAATTGCGCACACAACGTCTTCAATAAAGGCCTTTTGTACAAACTCACTCACCGGCATCGGCTTAAAGCACACGTTCCCTTGAATAAGGTCGCAAGTTGTGGTCTTAAGAAAGTCCAACTGTTCTTGCGTTTCGACCCCTTCCGCAACCACTTGTAAGCCAAGTTTCGTCAATAATGCCGTGATGGAACTCAAAACAATACAAGCTCTATCACCACATCCCAAGAAGAAGCTTCTGTCTAACTTCGCAGTGTCGACAATTAACTCCTTCAAGCAACCGAGCGATGAATAACCGATCCCGAAATCATCCACAGAACTTCTAAAGCCCATTTTTCGAAGTTCTCTCAAGAATACCTTTGTACTTTCGAAATCTCGAATCACGTCTGTTTCGGTGATTTCCAATTCAATTTCTTCGGGCGATACACCATAGTGCGTGCACACCGACTTCAGATGTTCTAAAAGACCGGGAATCGTAATCGTTTGACGAGATAAGTTCACAGAAATTGGGCACACACGACGGTTTTCTTCATGCCACTTAGCAATCATCTTGCAAACGGCTTCAAAAATGAACATGTCCAAACGGTGAATCAGGCGATACTTTTCAAGCGTTGCAATGAAGTGCCCCGGGGCCAAAAGTCCACGCTTAGGATGTATCCAACGCGCTAGCGCCTCAGCCCCCACTATTCGGCCATCTCTCATGGAAACTTTTGGTTGCAAATAAACCTCAAAAGCTCCTTCCTTAAGTGAGGTCACCAATTGAGTAAAGATTTCGCGTTCTTCTAACATCTTTGCAGCACGATTGGGATCGAAGAAGCACGACTCGTTGCAGCCCACCACATCGTCCGAATGCTTGCGAGCCATATTGGCAAACTCAAACATACGCTCGAAGTTGGTTTTATCGTTTTCCGGCAAATAAATCCCGAAACGCAATATCAAATGCGGGCCAAGCAAGGCGTGCGTAATGATTTTCTCATCGACCTTTTGTCGAATAAAGATCAAACGATTAAGAATTTCTTGACGATTGCGAGTCTTCATCAAGACGTAGAACACGTCACCGACGTCACGAACGAGAAGTTCTTCCTCAGAGAGTGATTGCTTGATACAGCAATAGATGTGGTCGAGAATGACATTGCCAACGCTTCGACCGAACCTGACATTAATCAATTTGAATTGTCGAATATCAATCGACACAACAGCGTAGGCCGTACGATCACTTTCAAGTAATTGCCTAGCTTGTTTGGAAAATTGCAAACGCCCCATCCCGCCCGTTACTGGGTCAATCGATGCACGAGTTTCGGATTGATCCATTTGCAATAACTCCTAATCTAACCAAAAAAGGGCCAAGAGGCCCTTTCAGACTGTTGACTAACCCAGGTTTTTCACGAAATCTGGGTTAATTTTTGCCC
>CAJLGW010000037.1 GCA_905206345.1 uncultured Sutterella sp.
GAGCACGATTGACATGGATCAACGTACTCCTGAACTAGTTAGGCGGGAGTTTGGGCTAATTTGATTTTTAGTTAACAAGCAACAAAATAGCCTTTCAAAGTTTACGGCGCACGGTTGTAGAGCGTTTGCAATACACCACGAATCACCAAGTCCGTTGTCTTTTGATTTAATCCGTCAATGGCATCGGGTTCCCTCAAAGCCGTCGGATCGTATTCTTCGGGTTGCTTTTTCATTTCAGCAATCACGATATCCTTCCAGAAGGCCGGTGCTTCGCTTTCTTCCCAATAGCCACGACCTCGACCAAAGTGGGCAACGGCTAAATAAAGCAAAATGGCTTCTAACAAATAGTTTTGAAGAGCGATCTTACTCCAAGAAACTCGTGTGCCGCGCACGCCTTTGACTTGGTTATAGGCAATGGCAGCCCCTGCGCCACCAATGGCGCCAATAACGGTGCCTAAAAGCGTTCCAAGGCCACCGGTTAAGCCACCCGTTGCCAAGTCCGTTGCAAGGCCGCTCGCAGCCCCTGCGCCCACGGCACCCACAATGGCAGCCCCCTTGGGGTTAGCGGCGGTATTAACCGTCCAGTCCGTCTTTAAACGACGCAAAATTTCACGACGAACGCCCGCACCGTCAATGCCATGCGTATCAATCAAGCGTTGCGTTAAAGCGCACAAACCGTCAGCTGCGCGAGCTGCCAACGCATTTTTTGCGTCTTCAATGGGGCCGGCTTGGGGTTTAACAACACCTAAGCGACGCCCCCAGTCTTTGACTTGTTCCGTCAACGAATAATTGGACAGTTCTTCATGATCGACCACCAATTGCGTCATGTAATTGGTGATGGCTTCAATGCTCGTTGAATAAACGGCACGACGTTGACGCGTCCAAGCTTCGCGAAGCGCTTCATAGGTGGCTTTTTGTTCTTCGGTCAATACGTTGCCGATCGCATCAAAAAGCGCAAATTCTTGCACCCAGCAGCGGGCAAAAGCATCCATTGGTAAGACGCTCTTAACCAACGGGAATTGCGCCATGTAGTCGTTCCACTGAGCGAGTTCCGCCTCTTCCAAACTCTTTTCACGGGGTTTACCCATTTGGTTTAAAAGCACGATGACGGGCTTATTGATCCAAGAGAGAATTTGCATTTCTGCGGCTACGTACGAGCAGGCTTGCGGAGACTCACTGGCGTTCACCAAATAAAGCACAACGCTACTTGTGTCACGGACGTGTTTTAAGGCGCGTTGGTTAAGCCACAATGCCTTGTTGGACATGCGATCCCAGACTTCGGCTAAGAACCAACCCAAGGGGTTTGAACGGCCTTCCAAGCGTTGTGCTAAACGAACACTGTCACCGAACCCCGGCGTATCCCACAAAACCAATTCAGAGTAACCGTCAGAGCCGCGGATAAGCACGTAGTCATCGTTGGTTTCTGTGACATGAGGACGGTCAGCCACTTCACCGATATCTCGACCCAAGAGAGTACGCGCCAGCGTCGTCTTCCCGATATTGGTGTGAGAAACCAGACTTAAGTTAATTCGCATTGTTTGCATATCAGCCATGACACATGTCCTTCCAATTAAGCCACTTGCCCGCAGGCTTTCTTTAATTCGTCTTGCGTTTGTTGATCGGGTTTAAGTCCTGAGTGATAAAACACCACCGGAACCTTGGCACTTTCAGCAAATTCTTTCCAAAGGTCTTGACGCATTTGAATACGATCGGCGAAGTCGCCGAAACGCGTGATGTAACCGCCCATATCGACTAAGAGCAAAACTCTGGCTTTACCGACTTTTGCTTTGATGAGTTCCACCGTGTGGCCTTGCACTTCATGTTCGGGCGTCGTGGTGCCGTTCATCAAAATCCACACTTGTTGCGCCGTGCCTGATGCTTCAAGCGTCAAGGGCGCCTCTTCAGCGGCAAAATCCAACGTGTGATTACGGACTTCAGCCAAGTTAAAACCTAAGCTTTCGGCAAGACGGTAAGCCGTTTCAATGGCGCTTTGATTGCTGTTGGTATCAGGAATCATCAAATCGAGATTAAGCTCTTCCGCACGCCAGGCCTTCAAAATGTCTTGGTAGTAACGATCTTCCAAATCCAACGGATAGTTTTTCGTGAGTTTCGAGATCGCAATCGTGTGCTTGAAAACCAAAAGTAAACGGGGAATGACGACAAAGAAGCAAAGCATCACGATGATGCGCAAAAGCCAAAGGCTTGCGGAGACTTCAACGCCACTCATCGCTAAGCGGTCAAAGCGCAAATTCGCCACTTCCAAAATGTTGGGCATGGGGCCTAAGAAATTCGTAAAGAACCCGTAGGTGACCATGATGAGTTGGTAGACAATTTCGGGGCTTTCTGCCAACCACGTACTTTCCCAACCCACGGTATAGGCCGTTCCGATCCCGCGAAGTAAAACGCTCACGATCATGCCGACCACAAAACCCAATGCGGCCAAGTGGAAAGCACGAGCCGTGAATTCCGTTAAAAACGGTGCCATTAATTGACCAAGCGTTTTCGCCTTATCTAAGGACTTCGTAAGAATATTTTTTTGTAAGAACGAAAAGCTTTGACGAATGCCTAAGAAGTCGCGACGTTTGTCTTCACGAAAGCCCGAAATGAAAAGGGCTAAGTAGACCACAATGTTCCAAAGCAAGATGCCAAAAAAGGGCAACGACAAGAGGTTGATGCGAGAGCCGGTGCTGGCAAACTGATCGGTTAAAAGGCCCGCTAAAAGCGCAATCGCAAATAACCCCCATGTTAACCAGGCAGGAGGAACGAGTTTGACCGTTGAGGCTTTAATCGAAGGGTTCTTCGCCTCAATCATCTTTTTAGCGATACGGGCGCGAGCAATGAGGAAGGTGGCAATGTCAGCACCTTCACCGACCGCAAGCGAGGCTTGGCGCGTCGCACGATTGGCGTCACTACTTTCCCATGACAAAGTGGGGGTTTGCTCAAGCATTTTGACTTGAGTCACCAACTCCGTATCAGTGACGGAAAACTTTCCGTTGGGGACGTTTGAATAGGGTTCGCTCATGGCGTTTTTATTGTCTGAATAGAAAAAACAAAATACCTAGTAATTGTACCGACAAACCATGCACGAAAAACACGTTAAAAGCACTGAATTTGTGAGAAGTTATGCTTCGTCCCATAGGGTTCGTAATTCTCGAGTGGCTTCATAAGGAGAGGGTTGTCCGCAAATGGCAGAAACCACAGCAATCCCTTGGGCTTTCGCCTTCACTAACGCAGGGATGTGTTGAGTTTTCACGCTACCGATGGCAACGCAGGGAACAGGGCTTGCTTCAGAGAGCTTTTGAAAGCCATCAAGTCCCACAGGAGCCGCGGCATCTTTTTTGGTCGTTGTCGCAAAAATCGGACCAATACCCACGTAGTCAACAACGCTTGGATCAACAACGCGCATTTCATCCATCGTGTTGATGGAAAGCCCCACGATTTTATCGGGGCCCACTAATTCACGAACCTTTTCAACGGGGAGGTCTTTTTGACCCACGTGCACGCCATCGGCATCCATTGCCAACGCCACATCCACGTGATCGTTAATGATGAGTTTAGTATCAAAGGGTTCAAGCGCCTTTTTTAGTTCAGCAGCACACTCAAAATATTGACGTTTTTTCCAATCGGGTGCTCTTAATTGTACCAACGTGGCACCGGCTTTGGCTGCTTCAACGGCGGTTTCCACCATACCGAAAGAAGCGGTTAAATCAGGGTCTAAAACTAAGTAAATGCTGTAGTCAACGAGGGGCTTGGCCATTGTTATTTTCCTTGTGTGATTTGGTAGAGGGCGTCCAAGTAAGCAACGTGGAAACTTCCCGGGCCTTTGGATTCCTTAAAAGCGATTTCTTCGGCGCGCTTGGCAAGCATCAAGGCGGCAGCTGTGGCTGTGAGGGGACAGGGGCATGCTGCACAAAAAGCAGCCACCAAAGCTGATAGTGAGCAACCCGTACCCACCACCAACGTAGCCATCACGTGGCCCCCGGGAATTTCAATGACGTCTTCGCCATCCGTTACAAAGTCAGACGCTCCCGTCACCGCGACAACGCATCCTACTTTTGGAGCAAGTTTTCTGGCTGCTGAAATAGCATTGACGCTGTCATCTAAACTGTCCACGCCTTTACCGCCGGCAGAGGCTCCGACAATGGCCATAATTTCGCTAGCGTTACCTCGAACAACGGTGGGACGCAAACGAAGGAGTCGGTCAATCACATCGTCTCGCCAAGGTAAAACACCCGCGGCGACCGGGTCAAGCACCCACGGTTTTTTCTCTTCATTGGCGGTTTCAATGGCAGATATCATGCTTTGAACGCGTTCGGGGAAAATCGTGCCGACGTTGACTAAAAGCGTACTGGCAATGCGAGCGAAATCAACACACTCTTCTTCGGCAATGATCATTGCAGGCGACGCGCCGCTAGCAAGCAGCACATCGGCCGTGATTTCTTGAACGACATCATTGGTCATGCAGTGAACAAGCGGTCGGACACTCGTCATGCGGGTGACTAATTGGGTAAAGTCAGAATGAGAAAGCGTGGCGTATTGAGACATTTTGATGCACAAAATAAGTTTGGAACCCTATGAGTATAGACAGATTGCCTCAAAAGATACGCTAGAATTTTCGAAACTCACCAAAAATGAAAAAGAATTATGCTCATTCACCCTCAGTTTGACCCCGTTGCCATTTCCATTGGCCCCTTATCCATCCACTGGTACGGATTAATGTACTTGGTGGGTTTTGCGCTTTTTTGGCTTTTAGGCACGTGGCGTGCAAAACGTGATGCTTGGCGAGATCTTACGGCAGAAGACGTGGAAGAACTTCTCTTTGTGGGAGTTCTTGGGGTGATTTTGGGCGGTCGTCTTGGTTATTGCTTCTTTTATCAACCCGAATGGTTTATCACACACCCCTTAGACATCATTCGTGTTTGGGACGGTGGGATGAGTGCACACGGCGGCGTGTTGGGCGTGATTGTAGCGATGTTTAATTTTGCTAAGACTCGTGAAAAATCGTTTTTAAAGATTGCCGACTTTGTGACACCTTTGGTGCCCCTTGGACTTTTCTTTGGTCGAATCGGCAACTTCATCAATGGTGAGTTGTGGGGACGTGTGAGCTCTCCCGACTACGTCTTTGCCATGATTTTCCCGCATGCTCAAGATTGGTTGCCACGTCACCCGTCGCAGCTTTATGAAGCCGGTCTCGAAGGTCTGTTGCTCTTTGTGTTTTTGTGGCTCTACTCCATGCGTCCCCGTAAAGATGGGCGCGTGGCCGCACTCTTTTGTTTGGGCTACGGTGTGGCGCGCTTCTTTGTGGAATTCTTTAGAGAACCGGACGCTTTCTTGGGCCTTCAGGCCTTGGGTTTAAGTCAAGGCCAATGGCTCTCAATTCCGATGATTTTCTTGGGACTTGCTGTTTTGTTTTGGCCAAGTAAGACGAACAATTAAATCTCAATAGGACACGCTTGAGTCATCAGGCGTTTAATCTCTTCGGGTTCTAACCGTTGCATAGAAAATTCACAACCACAATACAGTTGGTTGTAAAAGTCGTTTTCTTTTAAAAGTTCATTGCGACGCTGTTGAAGTCCACCTTTTCGCCAATTGCGATCCCACCATTGGGTTTCAGGGTAAAGGCTTTGCGCCAAAAGCCCAGCTTCATTGATTTGCTCTAAACTTTTCCAACGACTGCTTGCAAGCGTTGTCGTGAAAAGCGTAATCCCTTCACGATTTGCCACTTTTGCGGTTTCTGTTAGTCGTAAGTTAAAACAGATTTGGCAACGAGAACCACGTTCAGGTTGCATTTCGTGGCCCTTAACAGCTTCTCGCCATGCGGCATGATCATAGTCGCCATCAATCACGCGTAACCCTTTTTCTTTGGCATAACGCGTGAGTTCATTTTTACGGATCAAGTATTCGGTTTCCGGAAAAATGTTCGGATTGAAATAAAAAAGCGTCGGGCGATAGTCGTTGGCAAGCATCCACTCTAAAATGGCAGACGAACAAGGGGCACAACAACAATGAAGTAAAACGTCTTGCATAGCTCAAATCTTTGCTGTAACTTCTAAGGATTGTATACGAGCGTTTTCTTCTTGGAAAAGAAAGGCAAAAATGAGCATTACGGAAAACTTAACACGCATTCGCGCAGACGTTGAAAGCGCCGCCCAAGGGCGAGACGTTACGCTTTTGGCTGTGAGTAAAACTTTTGGCGTGGACGCTATTGACGAGGCGATTGCCACCGGTCAACGTGCGTTTGGTGAAAACTACGTTCAAGAGGGCGTAGAAAAGGTTAAGTACTTCAAAGTCAAGTATCCAGAGATGGATATTGAGTGGCACATGATTGGTCCGCTTCAATCCAACAAA
Organism: uncultured Sutterella sp.; assembly: GCA_905206345.1. GTDB lineage: Bacteria > Pseudomonadota > Gammaproteobacteria > Burkholderiales > Burkholderiaceae_F > Aphodousia. Next base: position 6,349 of record CAJLGW010000037.1, read on the forward strand.
ACCCGTTTAGTCGCAGAGCATTTTGATTGGGTGCAAAGCGTCGATCGTGAAAAGATTGCCAAGCGCTTATCGGAGCAACGCCCGGAAGGCTTGCCCGACTTAAATATTCTCATCGAAGTCAATGTGGATTTGGAAGACTCCAAAAGCGGTGTTGAAATCGATGAGGTGGAAGAGCTCTTAGCCAAATTGGTCACGCTTCCCCGAATTAAAGTGCGCGGCTTAATGTGCATTCCGAATCCCAATTTGCCGATCGCTTCGACCCTTTTGGCTTTCCGTAAAATGAAAGCATTGTTTGAATTGTTAAAAATGAAGGGCTTTGATTTGGACGTTCTTTCCATGGGGATGAGTTCAGACTTTGTCGAAGCGATTCAAGAAGGCGCAACAGTGGTCCGTGTGGGATCGGCCATTTTCGGTGCTCGTGACTATTCAAAAAAATTAACGAAATAAGGTGACAAAGATGCAAAAACGAATTGCCATGCTCGGTGGCGGTAATATGGCAACGGCCTTGGTAGCCGGGCTTGTCGGAAGCGGTGTTAATGCCAAGATGATTGAGGTTTTGGATCGCAATGCCAATAAGTGTGAACACTTAAGCCAAACCTATGGTGTGCAGACGCATCAAACGGGGGGTGACTGGTTAGCCACGGCTGACGTCATTGTTCTGGCCGTTAAGCCACAAGGGTTATCTCAAACCATTGATTCGTTAAAGTCTTATTTCAAAGAAGGCGCCTTATTTATTTCAATTGCTGCCGGTGTTCGTATTGCCGATATTGCCCGTTGGGTGGGTTCAAGTCGCGTTGTTCGCGCCATGCCCAATACGCCTGCGTTGGTGGGGGCCGGTGTTGTCGGTTTGTACGTTCCTTCTGAGCTTCAAGCCGAAGATCGCACCGTGGCGCAAGACGTTTTAGCCGCCATGGGCGAAGTCATTACGGTCAATAGCGAAGAACAATTGGATGTTCTTTCGACCGTCTCGGGTTCGGGTCCGGCTTACGTGTTTCGCTTTATTGAAGCATTAGAAGCCGCCGCTGTTCGTCGTGGTTTTGATGAAGCGGGTGCTCGTCGCATGGCCATCATGACGGTGGTGGGTGCCGGGAAGCTCGCTAGTCTCTGTCATGAGGCGCCTTCGAAATTGCGTGAAAATGTGACGAGTAAAGGCGGTACGACGGCAGAAGCCTTACGTGTCATGCAAGAGCACGACTTTATGGGTATGATGGATGAAGCGATTCAAGCCGCTTTTGATCGTAACCAAGTCTTGGCCGATGAGTTAGGCAAGGCGTAGGTATTTCAAAAATATTTTCTAAGGAGTTTTCCAATGAAGAAGTCTCTCATTGTGTTTGCCATGATCGGAAGCTTGATTGCGTTGACGGGTTGTAATACGGTGGCCGGTCTCGGACAAGATTTGAAAAAAGGCTCAGAGCATGTGAGTGAAGCCATCGGTAAGATGGGCGACAACATGACACGAAAAGCCAACGAAAACAAATAGTCCCAAAACGAAAAACGCCGCCAAAGAAAAAATGGCGGCGCTTCCATTTCTAAAGAGCGCGTTCTATTCATTAGGAGCGCTGATCGAACTCACGGGCGGTAAGTTAAGTGTCTTACAACCTTCTAAATTGAGTCTCGCTACACCCTTACGAATCATTTCAATGGCGGGAAGGCGGTTAAAGGTCTTGCGCCACGCAATGATCACACGGCGAGTCGGTGCCGGCTTTTCAAAGGGAATGGCACGCACCAAGTCATCATCTTTGGTTTCCTTTAGCGCAGAACTTGGCAAAACCGTAATCCCTAAGCCTTGTGCCACCATATGGTGAATCGTCAACAATGACGATCCTTCCACCGTTTTTTGAATGGAAGAGATGCGACCGCGCAGACTATTGGTTTCCGGGCACACATTTAAGATTTGGTCGCGCAAGCAGTGGCCCTTGCCTAAGAGGAGGAGATTTGCTTCACGTAAATCTTCTTTGTGAATGACCGATTCGTGCGCCCACGCATGATCTTTCGGAACGGCTACCACAAAATCTTCATCGTACAACGGTGCCAACATTAAGCCCGGTTCATTGATGGGCAACGCCATAATGGCGACATCAATCTGACCGTTGCGAAGTTGATCAAGCAGATTGCTCGTGTAATTTTCCGTCAAGATAAGAGGCATCTTGGGGGCAAGATGAAGCATTTGATGCACCAAGCCCGGTGTGAGGTAGGGGCTGATCGTAAAGATAACGCCTACACGCAAGGGCCCGATTAAGGGGTCTTGCCCTTGAATGGCCAACTCTTCAATATGACGAACTTCGTCTAAAACCTTTTGAGCTTGCTCGACAATCGTTTCACCGACAGGTGTCAACGAGATTTCTTGGGAGCGACGCTCAAAAATATGAACGCCCAATTCGTCTTCGAGTTTTTTAACCGCCACCGACAAAGAGGGCTGAGAAATAAAACAAGACTCGGCAGCGCGGCCGAAATGACGCTCACGGGCGACGGCCACAATGTATTTAAGTTCGGTTAATGTCACTGAATTAGGCCTCCAAAAAACTTTCAGCTTGGGCAAACCAACGTTTGGCATGCTGCTGGGCTCGCTCGGGATCGGTATCTAACCATTGGCTGGCAAAGTCTCGAGCGGCCTCTACCAGATGAGAATCGGTTTCTAAGTTAGCAAAACGAAGCATGGGAACCCCCGATTGACGAGCGCCCAAGAATTCGCCTGGGCCTCGAATCTCAAGGTCTCGTCGGGCGATTTCAAAGCCGTCCGTGCTTTCACGAATGACTTTGAGTCGCTCTCTTCCGGTTTCCGAGAGTTCGCCGTATAAAAGAATACAAAAGCTCTTTTCGCCACCTCGACCCACTCGGCCTCGCAATTGGTGAAGTTGCGCTAAACCGAAGCGCTCGGCATGTTCAATCACCATCAATGTGGCGTTAGGTACGTCTACTCCCACTTCAATGACGGTTGTGGCGACCAACACGTCTAAAGAGCCTTCTTTAAAACGCTCCATAACGGATTGTTTTTCGTCGTTGGTAAGCGCACCGTGCACCAATCCCACGGAAAGGTTAGGAAGCTTTTGGCAAATTTCTTCATAGGTTTGAGTGGCTGCCGTCAAATCGAGCTTTTCACTTTCTTCAATCAAGGGGCAAACCCAATAGACTTGGCGGCCTAATTGGACTTGCTCATTGATTGACGCAATGACTTGATCCTTGCGTTGAAGATTGACGAGCTTGGTCACGATGGGCTTTCGACCAATGGGCAACTCATCGATAACGGAAACGTCCAAATCGGCCAAATAGCTCATCGCAAGTGTGCGAGGAATCGGTGTAGCCGAGAGCATCAAAAGATGAGGAAGGGCGTCCTCGTGAGCTGTGCGAAGTGCTAAACGTTGTGCAACGCCAAAGCGGTGCTGTTCATCAATGATGGCTAGCCCCAAATTCTTAAACTTCACCGTATCTTGAATTAAGGCGTGCGTACCAATGATAAATTGCGCATGGCCGGACAAAACTTTTTCCAAGTTAGCGTTGCGCTCTGACACCTTTTGCTTACCGGCAAGCCAAGCCAAAGAGACTCCTGCGGGTTCTAACCAAGAACGAATCTTTTCGTAGTGTTGCTCGGCCAAAATTTCCGTGGGTGCCATGAGGGCGACTTGGAAACCGGCGTCTATCGCAACAGTCGCCGCAAGGGCCGCGATAATGGTTTTACCGCTTCCCACATCACCTTGAACTAAACGATTGGTCGGAATGATGCGACCAAGGTCGTGACGAATTTCTTCCAACACGCGCTTTTGGGCGTTCGTAAGTTCAAAAGGTAAGGAAGCCAATAATCGGTCTGTAATCGGCGTTGCTGCGGGAGCAATTTGTGGTGCTCGCATTTGGGCCTTTAAAAGGCGGCTGCGACGCAAAGCAATTTGCTGAGCGACCAATTCATCAAACTTTAAACGCTCCCATGCCGGATCCGTGCGATCCATGAGACTGCCTTCATTGGCGCCGACAGGAGGGTGATGAAGAAATCGCAATGCATCCCGAAGCGCTGGTAAGTGCAATCGTTCGGTAACGTCTTTAGGAATAAGATCGGTGACTTCAACGTCAAGTAAGGCGCGCGCAATGCGCTTTCTCAACCAAGGTTGCGTAATGCCTTCGCCCGCAGGATAAATCGGAGTTAAGGTTGTCGGTAAGGCTTGAGAGTCGACGGCTACTTTGATTTTCGGATGAACCATTTCGGTGCCGAGATAACCTTCTCGGACAACGCCATAGAGACGTACACGCTTACCGATCTCCAGTTGCTTTACTTGAGATGGGTAAAAGTGCAACAGACGAACGGCTAATGTGGCCGTCTCGTCTTTGATCATGGCTTGGATTTGTTCGCCGGAAGCCCGACGAACTCGGTCGCAACGAATCACTTCGCCTTCGCACTGAGCGTTCTCGCCAACAATTAAGTTCCGGATTGGCGTAATTTTCGTTTCGTCTTCATAACGAAGCGGTAAATGAAAAACGTAATCCCAATCGCGCGTCAAACCCAATTTGGCCAAACGATCCGATAAGGGGGCTAATTTCTCCCCCTTTTTTCGTAAAGCGAAGTGACTCACTGCCATGGTTGCTTACCAAAGAAATTAAATGCTGACGATGGCTTCCACTTCAACGGCACCACCCTTGGGCAAGGCGGCAACCGCAAAGCAGGAGCGGGCAGGGTAGGGGGCACTGCAGTACTCTTCCATGACCTTATTCACGACAGGGAAGTCAGCCATGTTCGTCAAGAAAATCGTCACTTTCATGATGTTGCCCATGTTGCCGCCGGCAGCTTCAATGATGGCCTTTAAGTTCGCAAAAGCTTGACGAGCTTGTGCTTCAAAGTCGGCCGGAATCTCACCCGTGGCCGGGTCGATGCCCAATTGGCCGGACGTGAAGAGATTGGCGACGCCCTTTGTGGCTTGGCTGTAAGGGCCAATGGCGGCAGGAGCAGCAGAAGTATGAATGATGTCATGAGCCATGACGGTTCTCCTTATTTATATATAGGTAAAAACGTATTCTTAACAGATTGAGAAAATCTATTAAATTTTATCTTCCAATAATAATTAACTATCACGATTTTGTTAAGAAGAAGTTTGTTTCCTTGTTTTTCGTCAATAAAGTGCTAGTAAACCTGCTACAAAAATAGGCAGAGTGCACTCTTGGGTCTGCTTTGGTGTAAACTTCGGGTAATTCCTAATGGGTGTTATGCCTTAAGACCTCTAAACTCACGGGACTTCTTAGAGTTTGGGTTTTATCGCCTGACACGATTGGAGAAATTAAGATATGTTTTGACTCTAATGAAGAAACGGTTTCGGTAGTTTGTGTAAACAACCGGAGCTTTGTTGTATCCTTAGAGTTGAACTTGTTTTTGAAAACGTTAGATTCACAAGAGATTCAGCTTAATTTGACAACTTAAGTTGGATGAATTTAACGGAGTTTTTGTCCGTACTTGATCGCAAGAATGATTGCCTTAAAACGAGCCGGGGTTCAGTACTTGAAGTCTGACTTGCAAAAGAGAGAGCTCTCTCTTGGGTTTCCCCGAGGCTGATTATTCGTTAAAAAGCGTCAATACGAACGCGGGGAACCTTTATAAAGAAGACCCCTGCCGGTTTTGTGGTGAAAACTGCCAAGCCGGTGGCCCTCTTGGATCAAGGAGACCAAGTAATTATGAAAATCATCTACACCGACGTACTGGTGATTGGTGGCGGTTTGGCCGGTTTGCGTATGGCAGTTGCTGCCAAGCGTCGTGGTCATGACTCCATCGTCTTGTCGCTGGTTCCGCCGAAGCGCTCTCACTCTAAGGCCGCTCAAGGTGGTATGCAAGCATCTTTGGGTAACGTGATTAAAGGTTTGGGCGACAACGAAGACGTCCACTTTGCTGACACGGTTAAAGGCTCTGACTGGGGTGCCGACCAAGACGTGGTTCGCATGTTCGTGAACACCTCTCCGAAGGCAGTGCGTGAATTGGCTGCTTGGGGTGTGCCCTGGAGCCGTATTACCCCGGGTGATCGTCAAGTCATTATTAACGGCGAACGCGTTACGATTACGGAACGCAAGGAAGCCGCTGGCTTGATCGGTCAACGTGACTTCGGTGGTACGAAGAAGTGGCGTACGTGCTTCGTGTCTGACGGCACGGGCCATGCTATGTTGAACGCTGTTTCTGACCGTATTATTGCTGAACGTGTTCCGGTTGTTGAACGTGTCGAAGCTATCGCTTTGATTCACGACGGCAAGCGTTGCTACGGTTCTGTCGTTCGTGACTTGATCACGGGCGAATTGATGGCTTACGTTGCTAAGGCTACGGCTATCGCTACGGGCGGTGCTGGTAAGCTCTTCCGCGTGACGACGAACGCTCAAATCTGTGAAGGTACGGGTCACTCTTTGGCTTTGGAAACGGGTGTTGCCACGTTGGGTAACATGGAAGCTGTTCAGTTCCACCCGACGGGTATTTTCCCCGCTGGTATTCTCGTGACGGAAGGCTGCCGTGGTGACGGTGGTTTGTTGCGTGATACTGATGGCCACCGCTTCATGCCGGACGTTGAACCGGAAAAGAAGGAATTGGCCTCTCGTGACGTCGTGTCTCGCCGTATGGAAGAACGTATTGCCCAAGGTAAGGGTGTGAAGAGCCGCTTCGGTGAACACATCTGGTTGGACATCACGTTGTTGGGCGAACATCACATCAAGCACAACTTGCGTGAAGTTTATGAAATCTGCCACTACTTCTTGGGTGTTGACCCTGTGAAGGAATGGATCCCTGTGCGCCCGGCACAACACTACACGATGGGTGGTGTTCGTACGGACTACACGGGCGAAAGCCGTCAATTGAAGGGCCTCTTCGCCGCTGGTGAAGCTGCCTGTTGGGACATGCACGGTTTCAACCGCTTGGGTGGTAACTCCGTTGCTGAAACGGTTGTCGCAGGTATGTTGGTTGGCGAATACATCGCTGACTTCTGCGAAAAGGCCGAAAACGTCATCGACATCCCGACCTCTATCGTTTACGACTTCATCAAGCGCGAACAAGCCAAGCTCGATGCATTCTGCAACGGCAAGGGCACGGAAGACGCTACGGTGTTGCGTACGCGCATGCAAGACATCATGACCTCCAAGATCGGTATTTTCCGTCGCGGTGCTGATATGGAAAGCGCTGTGAGCGAATTGGAAGACCTCTTGAAGCGTTCCTACAATGTTTCTTGTAAGAGCCAATTGGGTGCTAACGCCGAATTGACCTACGCTTACCGCACGCAAAAGATGTTGCGCTTGGCCTTGGCCATCGCCGTCGGTGCTGCTACCCGTACGGAATCCCGCGGTGCTCACTTCCGTGAAGACTACCCGGTCCGTGACGACAGCAAGTGGTTGAAGCGTACGTTGGCTTCTTGGACGAACGAAAGCGATACGTTGCCGACGCTCACCTACGAAGACCTCGACGTTAACAAGATGGAATTGCCCCCGGGCTGGCGTGGTTACGGTGCTAAGAACTACATCGACCACCCCGATACCGCTCGCCGTCAAGCCGAAGTGGACGAAATTCGTGCCAAGATGGAAGCCGAAGGCGCCGACCGTTTTGCTATCCAAAACGCATTGTTGCCGTACGCCCACCTCTTGCCGAAGCGTTTGCAAGGTAAGAACGAACGTATCGATGAACCCTTAGCCTAAGGAGCTGACGAAAAATGAGTGAAAACAAACCCCAAAAGCAACATCGTCTGCTCAAGATCAGCATTTTGCGCTACAACCCGGCTGACCCGGCTAGCGTGCCGCATATGCAGACGTTTGAATTGGAAGAATCCGATTCCATGACGTTGTTTATTGCTTTGAATGAACTTCGCGACAAGCAAGATCCTTCTTTGCAATTTGACTTCGTTTGCCGCGCTGGTATCTGCGGTTCCTGCGCCATGATGATCAATGGTAAGCCGGGCTTGGCTTGCCGTACGTTGACCCGCGACTTGCCGACGGAATTCACGTTGGCTCCGTTGCCGGCCTTCGAATTGATCGGCGACTTGTCCGTTAACACGGGTAAGTGGATGCGCAATATGAGCGAACGCATGGAAACTTGGGTTCACTTGAAAGAACAAGAAGTGGATATCCGCCACAAAGAAGAACCGATGGACCCGCAATTGGCCGAAGATATTTATCTTCTCGACCGTTGTGTGGAATGCGGTTGCTGTATCGCTGGTTGCGGTACGGTCCGTATGCGTCCTGACTTCGTTGGCGGTGTGGCCATCAACAAGATCGCCCGCTTCCGCTTAGACCCGCGCGACCAACGTAACGACGCTGACTTCTATGAAGTCGTGGGCGACGACTCTGGTGTGTTCGGTTGCATGTCCTTGTTGGCTTGCCATGACTTCTGTCCGAAGCAATTGCCTTTGAAGACGCAAATCGCCTTTATCCGTCGTAAGATGGCTGAACAAGGTATTCGCGGCTACGATAAGGTTTTGCCGACGCCGAAGAAGGCTATCCCGATTAAGGTCGTGAAGTAATTCTCGAAGTTGGAGTCAATCCAAGCCTGTTGCAAAACAGGCTTGGAGAGGCAAAGATTTCGAAACCCTACATATCAACGATGGACCGACGGTGAGTTGCCAATTTTTCACCGATCTGCGGTATGTAGTTTTTCCTAACGGAGACGCCTTAAAGACGCCTTCCTTTATATAAAATTGAGGAGCAAAATAACATGTCTCGTATTGAATATGACTTCCTTGGTGGTAAGGAAATTTCTGACGATTGCTACTACGGCGTTCAAACGCTTCGTGGCAAAGAAAACTTCTGCGTCACGGAAATGTCTATGGCTCAAGAACCGTTCTTCATCATTGCTTACGCATATGTGAAGAAGGCTGCCGCCATGGCTAACAAGGAACTCGGCACGATCCCGGCCAACGTCGCTGACGCTTTGATCTGGGCTTGTGATCAATTGATCGCTGGCAAGTACCACGACCAATTCGTCACGGACTGGATCCAAGGTGGTGCCGGTACGTCCACGAACATGAACTGCAACGAAGTTATCTGTAACTTGGCCGCTGAAAAGTTGGGTTCCAAGAAGGGTGACTACGCTTTGGTTTCTCCTAACGACCACGCAAACTTCGGTCAATCCACGAACGACACGTACCCGACCGCTTTCCACGTCGCTTTGTTGCTCCGCAGCAACGTTATGTTGAAGGCTGTTGAAGAACTCGTTGAATCCTTCTACAAGAAGGCTGACGAATTCAAGTCCGTGTTGAAGATGGGTCGTACGCACTTGCAAGACGCTGTGCCGATGACCTTGGGCCAAGAATTCCACGCTTGGGGTTTCACTGTTGCTGACGAAATCAAGACGATTAAGGAAGCTCAAGAACACCTCTGCACGATTAACCTCGGTGCTACCGCTATCGGTACGACGGTTACGGCTCACCCGGAATACCCGGCCCTCGCCTCCAAGTACTTGGCTGAATTGACGGGCTTCCCGCTCAAGAACAGCGAAGACTTGATCGCTTGCACGTCTGACTGTGGCTCTTATGTTGCTTTGTCTAGCGCCATGAAGAGCTTGGCCATCAAGTTGACGAAGGTCTGCAATGACTTGCGTCTCTTGGCTTCTGGCCCGCGTTGTGGTTTGTCTGAAGTGAACTTGCCGCAAATGCAACCTGGTTCTTCCATTATGCCGGGTAAGGTTAATCCGGTTGAATTGGAAGCCATGAACCAAGCTGCTTTCGTTGCTATCGGTTTAGACACCACGGTCATGTTGGCTGCTTCTGCTGGCCAACTCCAATTGAACGTGATGGAACCGCCGATCACGTGGGCTTTGTTCTTTGGCATGAAGGTTATGACCAATGCTATGAACGGCATGCGCACGAAGTGCATTGACGGTATCACCGCCAATGAAGAACACTGCAAGGAACTCGTGATGAACTCTTTGGGTATCGTCACGCTCTTGAAGCCGCACTTCGGTTACAAGACCTGCTCTGAAATCGCCCACGAAGGCTATCATACGGGCAAGTCCTTACATCAACTCGTCGTTGAAGAACGTAAGTTGATGACGCAAGAACAATGGGATCACACCTTCAACTTGCAAAACTTGATCGCTCCTAAGTTCGAAATGTAATTGTTTGACCTTAGGGTAAACCACGTACCTATTTACGTAGGTAAGCGGTAAAGTATCACCATCGGTTGGTCTGGATACCGAAAGGTATCCAGGCTGGTCGATAGGGAATTGGTTATAGAGAAGTTCTCCAAAGAGTTTCTCCATAACTAACAAATAAAATAAAATAAAAGATCTCCATCTCTGGAGGGTAAAATGGATTTGATGTTAATTTTACAAATTATCGTGCTCTTGGGCGCCATCTTCCTTGGCGTTCGCCTCGGCGGTATCGGTATCGGTTACGCTGGTGGTTTGGGCGTGCTCATTTTGGGCTTGTGCCTCGGTATGAAGCCGGGTAACATTCCCTGGGACGTGATCTTGATCATTGCGTCCGTGATCTCCGCTATTTCTGCTATGCAATTGGCTGGTGGCTTGGACTACTTGGTTCAAATCGCTGAACGCATTTTGCGTGCTAACCCGAAGCACATCAACTACTTGGCTCCGATCGTTACGTACGTTTTGACGATCTTCGCTGGTACGGGTCACACGGCTTTCTCCATGATCCCGGTTATCGTTGAAGTTGCTAAGGAACAAAACATTAAGCCGGTGGCTCCGTTGTCCATCGCTGTGGTTTCTTCCCAAATCGCTATTACGGCTTCCCCGGTTTCTGCTGCTGTGATCTACATGGCTGGCGTGTTGGAAGGCTTCGGCTGGTCCTACCCGTTATTGCTCGGCATTTGGTTGGTTACGACGTTTGCTGGCTGCATGTTGACGGCTTTTGTGATGGGCTTCATCACGAACATGGACCTCAGCTCTGACCCGGTCTACAAGGATCGTTTGGCTAAGGGCTTGATCAAGGCTTCCGTCCCGTCTTCTGAAAAGCAATTGCTTCCGTATGCTAAGCGCTCTGTGATGATCTTCTTGGTTGGTGTGTTGGCTGTTGTGTTCTACGCTTCCGCTATCTCCCCGGCCGTTGGCCTCATCAAGCCGGTCATCGTTCCGCGTGACGCTGCTATCATGTCCTTGATGCTCTTGGTCGGTACCTGCATCACGATCTTCTGTAAGATCGAACTCGGCGAAATCGCTAACCAATCCGTGTTTAAGTCCGGTATGGTTGCTATCGTCTGCGTGTTGGGCGTGGCCTGGTTGGGCGACACGTTCGTTTCTGGCCACAGCGCTGAAATTAAGGCGTTTGCTGCTGACACGGTTGCTTCTAACCCGGCTCTCTTGGCTGTTGTGTTCTTCTTTGCTGCTATGCTCTTGTATAGCCAAGCTGCTACCGCTAAGGCCATTACGCCTGCTGTTGTTGCCGCTCTCGGTATCACCTCTGCTAACCCGGGCGACTCCTACATGCTCGTTGCTACGTTCGCCGCTGTGAGCGCCTTGTTCGTGCTCCCGACGTACCCGACGTTGCTCGGCGCCGTTCAAATGGACGACACGGGTACGACGCGCATCGGTAAGTTCGTGTTTAACCACGCTTTCTTCCTCCCTGGCGTTTTGGCAATCGTTTTCTCTGTTGTCCTCGGTTTCGCCGCTTGCGCTGTTTTCTAATAAATAGCCCAAGAGTGATCGCTTAGATCACGAGGAATTAGCCCTTCGGGGCTAGAGAGTAGAAGCTCGAAAACATCAAGTTTTCGGGCTTCTTTCGTTTATGTTGTTTTTTGAGTTAAACCGTATCGCTAAGTTTTAGGTAAGTTACGTTGTAACGTCAGTCGCAATCATCTCAACAATTTGATCTTGCGTCATCGTTG
>CAJLGW010000038.1 GCA_905206345.1 uncultured Sutterella sp.
TGATACGAACATCATGGGCAAGACAATCCATACGCTGATGACGCAGTCCAAGGCTCACATTGTCGCCATGACGGGTTCCTATTTCCGTGGCGACGCCGTGAGAATCCTTGATGAACAGGATGAAGCCAAGTTCACGCAGGTGACTTACACGTACTATGAACAGCTCAACGGCTACAAGTATCTGAAGAGCCTTGGAATCGGCTACCACTTCTATCAGGGGCGTTATTTCGAGGCCCTGCGCGAGGTTCTGGATCTCAATAAAAAGACCATCATTCACATCCCGAATGTCAATTCGATGGAATCCACCGGCGACAAGCTGACCGAGGTCGAGCGCATCATGGACGCCATTGGCGGAACACCCGTCAAGGATCCGGATACGGGCATTTATACGACCCGGGCTCGCAACGGCAAAACGCTTCGCATTGCAGACCTTGTCACGGACGATGAAAATCGCGTCAAGGTCCTGACGTACCTTCGCAAGATCGAGAAGCGCGAGGACATGGACATCATCATCGCGTTGGGCATGGCCAAGGAAGGCTTTGACTGGCCGTGGTGCGAGCACGTACTGACGGTTGGCTATCGTTCATCACTGACCGAAATTGTTCAGATCATCGGTCGAGCGACGCGAGACTGCGAGGGCAAGGAGCACGCGCAGTTCACGAATCTGATTGCACAGCCCGAGGCCGATGACGCGGACGTGACGAATTCCGTCAACAATATGTTGAAGGCCATTACGGTATCGTTGCTAATGGAGCAGATCCTAGCGCCGAACATTACCTTCAAGCCTCGCTCGCTTCTGAAGAAAGGCGAAGAGGTCCCTCCAGGCACGATCATCGTGGACGATGAAGGCGAGCACAAGGTTTCCCAAGAGGTGGCTGAAATCCTGACCAACGGCGGCTTGACAAACGTCACGACGGCGGTGCTGCAGGACATTAATGCCGTGGGTAGGATTATCACCCACGCAATCAACGACAAGGAATTCACGCAGCTGGTGCTTCCCGGGATCGTGCAGGATCGGTTTCCGTCACTGGATACCGAAGACGTCAAGACAGTTGCCAAATTCGTGGAGCTTCAAATGAAGATTCACGCGGCTGGCGGTCAGATTGACGGCAATGGCCAACTGATTGACTCGGAAGGCCGAATCGTCATTGAAATCCCCGAAGAAACCCAGCCGAAGATCCACAAACCTCATGTCAACCCGCCGGCCGAGGAGGAGGGTGGTGAAGGCAAGAAGGGTGAAGGCGAGACCGGCGGCACGTCAGGCGGAACATCTGGCGTCAAGACCCCGACTCCCACAAACGAGAAGCGGAAGAAGATTCACGAGCTTTTGAAGGTCGGAGACAAGTTCGTCAACATCGAAAACCTCAACATTGATTTGATTGCCGAAATCAATCCGTTCCAGGGCGCCTTTGAAGTGCTGTCGAAGTCAGTAGATGCGCCCATGCTCAAGACGATCAAGGATCAGGTGGTCGCCAATCGTGCCGGCGTCTCTGAAGATGAAGCACAGCTACTGTGGCCGAACATCGAGGAGTTCTTTGAGAGCTTCGGCAAGGAACCGTCCTCAAACTCCAATGACCCGTATGAAAAGCGCCTTGGCGAGGTTCTTGCCTTCATGCGAAAGCGTGTGCGCGAATTGCAGGCGTCTGGACAACTGGCGGCTAATTGAGGCGTCGTATGGCAAAACTGAGTTTTTTGGAATTTGCGTCCTCGACCCTCAAATCCAGCCCGTTACTCAAGAATGTAGAAGCGGCCAAGAAAAAGGTTCGGCCAAAGGATCCGGCTGTCATCAACTTTTTGGAGATCCTTGACTTCTACAAGGCAAATGGGCGAGAACCGTCGATTACAGGGGATGTGAACGAGCGCAAGTTGGCGAACCAGCTTCGTGCTTATCGGACTCGCTTGAGAACCAAGGTCGAGCAGTATGACGATGTCGGTCTTCTTGATATGGCCGCCGAGGAAGAGCCCAAGAAGCAGCCAACCGGGGTTGTCAGGAGTTTTGCAGAGATGCTGAAGTCAGACAAGCACGGGTTGCTGGCCGGGGCTGATGCTTCCATCTTTGACATCAAGCATGTGAAGGATCGCAATGAGGCGCTTCGCAACATGCCGGACGAAATCGCATCTCGCAAGAGGTGCGCCGACTTCGGCATGTTCGAGAAGACCTTTAGAGACATCCAGCAAGCCATCGCGATGAAGACCGCGAAGGTGATGTGCTTCAGAAGCGAGGTTCAGGTCGACGTAGGCCATTTCTACGTTCTCAACGGGATTCTTTGTTATGTCGCTGAGATTCTGGACGATCGAAAGGAAGAGATCGCTCTCAACGCGGTCGAGCGTGACAATCCTCGTTTCCGAGTCATCTTCGACAACGGCGTCGAGACCAACATCCTGAAGCGTTCTCTCGCACGTGCTCTCTACAAGGATCCGCACGGCCGTATCGTCATTCCGAGCGGTGAAGACACGGAGATTCTGGTGCCGGACACGGAGACTGAGAAGATGAGGGAGACGGGATGCGTCTACATTCTGTCCTCCGAGACGACGGCACCCGCATTAGCGGAGATGAAGCGTCGAGGGATGCTTCACAAGATCGGCTTCTCGACTCAGGATGTCATGGAGCGCATTCGTGGAGCGGAAAAGGATCCGACCTACCTGGAAGCACCGGTCAAGGTGGAAGCCAACATTCGCTGCTTCAATCTGGATCCGAGGAAGATGGAATCCCTCATCCATGCGTTTCTGGTGAATCAACGCATTTCCATGACGATGTACACACGAAGCGGAAAGGCTTATGTCCCTCGCGAGTGGTACAACGTCGACCGAGACACGGCAATTGAAGTTGCACAGCATATTGCCGACGGCACGATCATGGAGTACCGCATGGACAACACCACGAATCGCATCAAGCGCGTCGAAAAATAGGAACGAGAATCATGAGTACGCAAGCCCCGGTTTTGTTTTCGCCCCTCAAAGTTGTCAAATTGCAGGATCATCCGGGCATTTCCGAGGCCTGCATTCAACAGGTTATGTTTGATCATCCCTCATTGTTAGGCCTGGGAAAAATCTACGGCCGGGACAAGGAGCGGGTGCAGCCGTCCGGCGGGCGCCTGGACCTTCTTTTTCAAGAAGAAGACGGCAACACTCGATACGAGGTCTAAGTTCAGCTCGGCGCTACGGACGAAACGCACATCATTCGCACGATTGAGTACTGGGACCTTGAACGCAAGCGCTATCCGCAGTATGAGCATGTTGCCGTCATCGTTGCTGAGGAGATCACGGCTCGGTTCTTCAACGTTATATCGCTGTTCAACTCGAACATTCCCTTGATTGCCTTGAAGATGACGGCTATTGAGAATCCTGACGGTACGTTGGGCCTGATGTTCACCAAGGTGTTGGATTTTGCCAATACAGCTTTTGACGATGACGATGCGACTGCTGAACTGACTGACAGGTCGTACTGGGAAAAGAATTCTTCCAAGGAGGTCCTGAAGCTCGTCGACAGCATATTTGCCAGAGTCAAAGAGTTTGAGCCCAATGCAACACTGAGCTACAACAAGTTCTATCTTGGCATTTGGATCAATGGAAAACCCAACAACTTTGTGGTCTTCCGTCTCCGGCGCATGTATTTTCATGCGGAAATCAAGCTTGAGAGAACCCCCGAGACAGACGAACAGGTCGAGCAGAGCGTTTTTGAAGAGGTCAGCTACAAAGACCGGCGGTACAAGTTCCGCGTGGATTCGCAAACCTCCGAGGAGGGATTCGAGTTTTTGAGCGGCTTGTTGGAGAAGTCGTACAAGGCCAATGCTTAAGTAAAAAAGGAGAACGTTCGTCAATAACTCCCGCCTGAAGGCGGAGGCTTGAAAAAGCCTTTATTGACTAGTAGTATGTACCACAAATAATTTCGCTAAAGCACCGGATAAAGGTGCTTTAAGCTTTATATGGGCATTTTCCGTTGTAAATTGCCACGACACTCCGTTTTTCTTCCTTTGATTTCTTTTATCCTCCCATTGTTTGACATACTTTTTCATTAACGTCATCGTAGGAATTCGACGACTCAGGCACAGACTCTTTAAAACACTGAGCACATCTTCCATGTGAGCTACAAATTCGGCACTGTGCTTTGGGGGGATTTTCCAATATTCGGTTCGGTGAGGTTTAAATTCTTTTTTTAGAGTCCTTGATATCGTCATCGGCGATACAGAGTCTGTAATCTTTAATTCAACCAGTTTTTCGGCCAACAATCGTACGGTCCACCGTGCTCGACCTTCTGGGGGATCTGAGCAGGCTAACTGCGTTAAGTGAGCTTCAAACTCACCGTCAAACTTCACGGGACGACAAGGTTTTTCTGGATTCTTTCGTTCTAAAGCCTCATCGATACCCCCTTGAACCATTCTTTTTTTCAAATGCTCTAGGCTGCGAGTCGTTACTCCTATCATTTTGGCAACATCAGCCGTTTTTCAGTGTCGGTGATTGTGTTTACCACTATCGAGCAGCAACAAGGCTCTGGCTAAAAAGACTTGTCGAGAAGGTCTCACTCCCAAAGTGTATTCTTCAAGCGTTTGACGTTCATTTTGAGTGAGTTTGTAGGTATAGCGTATCGACATGACTCTCTCCTGAGTTAATGATACTCAAGAGAGAGTTGACTTTCTTTTGTGCGAAAATACTAATGTTATGTTGTACTTGTCTGAAACTTGTCTTTGTAACATTGGTATTAACACTCTAACTATTTGAAAAATATTTATTTTTTTTAATCAAAAGGTGTGATCAAAAAGCGATTCCGAGACATCGCCAATTGAGCAAATCGCCAAGATTTCCTCATCTTCCGTGAGCTTTAACAATTGACGAGGCTTTGCGTGGTTGGCAAGCAATCGGCAAGTGCAACCTCGCCCCAAAGCGGCAGCTGCCATGTAGGCCGCTTGAACCTTGGCTCCAACATCAATGGCTCGGGCCACAACGCTGATTTTATCTTGAGAGACATCTACGTCAAACGTCTTTTCAATGATTTTGGTGGTAAAGGTTTCTATCTTGCGCTTGTCTGAAACAAAGACCAAGTGTTGGCTCGCCAGTTTCATCCAAGGCTTGACTTCACCGAAGTGTTCACGTTGATCGTTGCCTTCAATGAAAAGAAGAACATTGCGTTTGGGCAGATACTTCCAAATGCCATTGGCCTGAACCACGTAAATATCCACTTCTTGCCAGTTAAAAGTCGAGGGCGTCGTGCGTTTTAAACTCGGACGGTTAATACCGTCACAAGCCCATAAAATGGCAGCTACTTCTTCTTCTGGAATCGTTTCACCGGAAAAGTCTCGTGTGGAGCGGCGCTTCATAAAAGCGTTATCCAACGTCATCGAGAAGTGAGCGCGGGGAGGCAATTCACGGATAACTGCGTCTTCGGGCAAACGTTCAAACGATTCACTATCAATTTTGAAGCGATCGATCATTCGTTCCAACTCATCGATTTCGTACTTGTCGATAAAGTCATCCCACTTTTCACGAGACTTCTCTTGAACGTCATCCCACTCGATGGCAAGCGCTTTTTGCTTGCTACGAAAGCGAGCAATCATTTTAAGTTGATTGCTTTTGAGTTCCTCTTTAAGTTGTTGCTTCTTTTCCGACAACTCCTCAGAGAGCTCCAAGCGCTTACCCTTAATTTCATCAGAGAGCTCCGAGAACTCTTCACTGATGCGTTTTTTCTGAGTTTTGACCTGTGTCTTTAATGATTCAAGCTTTGTGTTTAACTTTTTGCCAATCATATTTGTACTTCCTTTCCAGGGTCCTATCTATCATTGTGTCACGGAAGAACATTGGAAACTTTTGGGAATCCGTAAACGATGTAACAGATTATTCGCCTTTAGCCTTTTTTTTCATTTCTCGAGGGTGCGGAGGGGCTTTTTTCAACGCTCGTAATAAATGTTCCGAAGTTAGAATCGGGTGATAAAGAAGCATCGGTGCGCCTGAGGTTTTCATGACGGCCTTTATATGTGCTTTCTCATCACTTTTGTGGCAACGAACGACGCATTTTGCGCACGTTGGTTTTTCCTCCCCATAAGGGCAACAAGCAAGGCGTGCCAAAGAGTAGCGAAGATGCTGACGGCAGTCATCACATAACGCATTCGTTTTATGGGTCTTTTGGCAGTAGTACTCTGCCATGGCAATCAAGAGCTTTGCCTCTCTGCCCAAAAGTCCCTTTTCCAAACGCTCAACGTGCGGAATAGGGGGATCAAATGTGTCCCACATGTGAGTGTCCTTTCCTTATTTGTTTTCCAAATTTTTAACGGCCTCCTCAATCAACTGCCAAAAACGCTTGTGATCAAGTTTGGTAGCAACAAACGTGTGGCAATCTTCTGGGGCTTTTTTACGAAGATCCGTTACCGTCATACCGTTGGTGTATAAGCCTCGGTATTCAACATGCACAGGGGCTTGACGAACCTCGATGCAATCGGGGTCAATGACGTAGGCCACGGCGCAAGGGTCATGCACGGGCGGCTCATCAAAGCCTTTGCTCTTTTTGTACGTCATGGAAAATTGCGTGAGCACATCCGTTAAGAATTTTCCAACCGGTGTTTTCATCTCTGCAATACGCGCTTTAACTTCGTCAGTTGCTAAGGCTTGATAGGTGAGATCCAATCCCACCATCACAATTTTCCATTTTTCTTCAAAAACGATATGAGCGGCTTCGGGGTCGTTTTCAATATTAAATTCAGCCATCGGGCGGATGTTACCGATGTGATAACCACCCCCCATTAAAACCACTTCTTTAACGCGCTCTACGATGCGCGGTTCCATACGTGCAGCTAAGGCAATATTGGTCAATGGGCCAATAGGGACAAGTGTCACCGATTTCTCAGGTTCACTCATAACGATGTCGATAATCATTTGAGCAGCATGACGGGGATCAACCTTAAAGTCAGCTTCGGGTAAAGTCGTACCATCAAGACCGGATTCACCATGAATGTTGGCGGCCACGACGACTTGATCACGCAACAAAGGGCGAGAAGCGCCCATGGCAACAGGAACATTTTCCATGCCGCAGAGCTTAGTGATTCTCAAGGCATTCTTCGTTACTTTTTCAATCGTTTGATTGCCGGCAACGGTTGTAATGGCTAAAACGTCAATATCAGGATTGCCGGCCGCTAACAAAAGGGCCACGGCGTCATCGTAACCGGGATCGCAGTCAATGATGATTTTTTTCATCGTCATGATGAAACCTTTACGTTAAAGAATTTCGAAATTGTTGGACTTCTTCCATCGTCGGAATCGATGCTACGGCACCGGCTCGCGTAACGCTGATGGCTGCGGCCAATACTGCCGTGTCCAAGTACGCATGGAAAGCTTGGGCATCGTGCGCTTCAAACCAAGAGCAAATGGCATGCATGGCATAACCCACAAAGGTGTCGCCCGCGCCCGTTGTGTCAACCGCTTTCACGCAATAACTATCAATGGCGCGTGGCTCTTCATGAGGCAAGGCATAAACAATACCCTTGGCACCCAAAGTCAAAATGAGGACGGCGTTGGGTAACTTCACTTTTAAAGCGTTTAGTGCTGTGTGTGCATCAGAAAATTCTGAACACAACATACCTTGCGTTTCTGTTTGATTAAGAATGAGAACATCCACGCATTCCAATGGGTAGTTGCAAACATTGGAATCGAAAGGTGCAGGATTGAAAACGGTGAGAAGGTTGCGTTTTTTCGCCTCAATCAAAATGCGATCAATGTCGTTGACTTCGTTTTGAAAAAGAACCAGATCCTTTTCAGACAAACTTTCTAAGGCTTCACAGACCAAGTCGTAAGAGACTTGATGATTCGTGCCGGGAAAGTAGAGAATGGCGTTTTCTGCATCGGGCGTCACTTGAATGAAAGTGTGACCGCTTGCGGAGGAAGGATCAATGCGAACATGATCAATGTTGACCTTGGACGTCTTTAAAAAGTCATAGAGAAATTGACCGTCTGCGCCTAAAACGCCGGCGTGAGATACGTCAAGACCGCTTCTGGCGATAGCGACCGTTTGATTTAAACCTTTGCCACCCATAAAGACTGAGCGATGCGTGGCTTCTAACGTTTCACCGCCCGACACAAAGTGAGGGGTTTGGTAGACGTAGTCAATGTTAATGGACCCAATATTGAGAATGCGCATTGAATAAACTCCACATAAGGATGCGGAAATTTTAACTGAAAAGGGTAAAGAAAAAGAGGCGCATTTTGCATTGCACCTCTTCCAAATGACTATCTTTCGAAACGAAGTTTTTCAGCTTCGTTGGGTTTCCTGCCCATTAACCATACGCCCGTTATCACGATTAACCAAGCACCTGTCATCCAACCGATGTAACCGGGTGCCATGGCAATGACGGGGGTGTCAGCAGGCATCATGCCGACGACGGCATTAGGAATACCGGCGCCGACATAGGCTAAAAGGTAAATGCCGGAGATAACGCCTGCGCGCTCTTTTAACGTCGTATCTTGCAGTAAAAGTTTAAGAGCACTCGTGCAACTGCCACCGTTGCTACCACCGCAAATAGCGACCGTAATTAAGAAAAGTACCGGCATGTGGTAGCCATAAGCGACAAAAGTAAGGCTGCCTGCAATGGCAAACGTGGTGATGACCAAACGCAAGGCATTAACCGCATAAAAGCGCCCGATCACTAAGCCCGTTGCCGCGTTGGGTACCATCAAAATAAGGTAGCAAAGGGCGGCGATCAATGTGCTTTGAATCCCAAAAGTTTCTGCAGAAATAATGGCAATAAAGCCTTGGAAGAAACTCCCCATCCCCCATGTGCCGATGTAAGCTGCGCTTGCAATCACAAAGAGGCGCCAAAGACGACGGGGGACGGCAATCTTAGGAATCAATGTTGCAATTAAAGGCTCCATCCCAAATTGCACGGACTCGGTGCCCGTAGAGACTAAAACCAAAACGCAGGCAATCAGTCCCATAAAGAGCATGAAAAGGGAGGCCGGATCAAAGAGGTTGTACTCAATACAAATGCCTGTTAAAAGCGAGCCTAAGCACAGACCGACGTTGGGACCGGCTGCGGTAAGAGCAGTGCCCAACCAGCGCTTTTCGGGGGGAGCTGTATCGACGACCCAAGCCATGGCTGCGCTTGATGCCAATCCGCAAGACAGGCCTTGTAAGAATCGACCGAGATTAAACGCCCAAACACTATCCATGACGACAAAGGTAAAGCTTGCAGTCATGGCCAGCAACAGCGTTGTGATCACAACGGGTTTGCGACCGAAGTAGTTGGAGAGTCGCGCAAAAAAGACAAGCGTCAAAATACAACCCAAAAAGTACGAGACGATGGAGTTAGCAACATCGGCGTTACTTAATGCAAGCATTTCGCGATAAACCGACATCAAGGGAATTGGAGCGGAACTTGCGGTAAAGCAGACAATCAAAGTCGATGCGGCACCAATAAAAGTGCGCATACGGTTGGGTAAATGGTCTGCTGTCAGTTTGTGGGGTGTTTGAGTGGCACTCATCTTTTCTGAAGAATAAAAATCGAAGCGGAGATTTTAAGAGATTTTTTTAAAAAAAAGAGTATTGTCAAAAGAGATTTCTTTGACACTTCTTATCAAACTAGGAGAGAAGCCAAATGCCTGATATTTGCGTAGAAAAGTATTTGCCTGACATGGTGGCCATGCGTCGCAAATTGCACATGTATCCTGAAGAGGGATGGACTGAATTTGTCACAACGACGCGCATCATTGAAGCGCTTCGTGCGATGGGGCTAGAACCTAAATTCGGTAAAGACGTGATTGACGTCAATGCCGTGATGGGACGTCGGGAAGCGATTGTCGAAAAAGCATGGAACGCTGCTCGCGAGGTCAAAGACATTGATCAAACGATTTTGGATTCCTTAGATCGCTACACGGGCGCAATGGTTGAAATCGATACGGGGTGCCCGGGGCCCTGCACGGCTCTGCGCTTTGATATCGATTGCGTGGTCAATACCGAAACCGAAGATCCCAATCATGCTCCGAACGCCCAAGGCTTTGCCTCCACGCGTCCTGGTCTCATGCACTCTTGCGGGCACGATGCTCATACGGCTTTAGGTCTTGGTGTTGCTCGCTGGGTGGCCGAT
The DNA here is from genome assembly GCA_905206345.1 of uncultured Sutterella sp. Classification (GTDB taxonomy): domain Bacteria; phylum Pseudomonadota; class Gammaproteobacteria; order Burkholderiales; family Burkholderiaceae_F; genus Aphodousia. Next base: position 10,065 of record CAJLGW010000038.1, read on the forward strand.
CACAAAGACGAATTAAAGGGACGGATTAAGATCGTGTTTCAACCGGCTGAGGAAGGTGTGCGTGGTGCAAGCCCCATGGCTCAGAAGGGCATTGTTGATGATGCAGACTATTTGGTGGGCTCTCACGTCGGGTGTGAATTCGGTTTGGGTGAAGTGGGCGTTTTAAAGCACGGTTATTTAGCAACGACCAAAATGGATATCACTTTTGAAGGTCGCAGTGCTCACGCGGGCAGTGACCCTGAAAAGGGACGCAGTGCATTGGTTGCTGCTGCCGCAACGGTGATGGCGCTTCAAGGGATCAGTCGCCACTCGGGTGGAGATTCGCGTGTGGCTGTCGGGACGCTTCACGCCGGGGAAGGTCGAAATGTAGTGGCAGCCAAAGCCACGATGCAGGTGGAAGTTCGTGGAGCAACCACGGAAGTCAACCAATTCATGACCGAAGAAGTCTATCGTATCGTTCGTGGGATGAGTGAAGTCTATGGAGTGAAGGGCACAATCGAGAAGATGGGCGAAGCCAGTGTCTACGAGTGCGATGAGGAAGTCTGCACGATGTTGATGCAAGCTGCGCAAGAAATACCGGAACTCAAGAAGTCGGAACTCTTTGAAACGTGTCGCGGTAGTGAAGATTGCAGCATGTTAGCTAACCGCGTCCGAGAAAAGGGCGGTAAAGCCGGTTACTTCTGTTGGGGGTGTGACCATCATGGGCACCACCGTCCTGACTTCGACGTGCAAGACACCGAGAGCTTAAAGGTGGGCTTTAAGATGACGGTGGGCTTTATCAAGAAAGCCAATGGTTAAATAAAGTTGTTAAAAGTTGATTGGGTTTTCAAAAAGAGAACCCAATCACTCATTTGGCAATATAAAAGAGTCCCTGACTTTCTTGTTCAAAAATAAGATGACAGAGTCAATTTCTTCATCCGATACGCCCCATTCTTCAATACCGTATAAATGGTCGAGTTTTGCTGTATCAAGTACCTTTCTTAGGTGTTTCGGTAATTGAGGAATGGCCCAATCAGCTGCAGCATCTTTTGAAGTGATCATTTTGGTCTGCAATGTAAACCACATTCGAGCAAGAGTTAGCAGACTGTTTCTCAGATCTGAATCAATATTTTTCAATAAGTTTGGTAAGCAATCTGCGATCGCATGTTGTACCTCAGAAAAGTGGATGTTGGGCAAGGTGCTTTGGGCGTCATTGCCTTTTAATGTTTGACTGTATTGACGAGCTAGCCAAATTAAAAATGTGAGTTCGGGTTCGTAATAAGCTTGAGGAATATTTCCTCTTTCAATGTCAGAGCGTAACCATTCTCCAAACATGTACTCACACATTGGAGGGATAGACCAAGATGAAAAGTCCTCTAGGCAAAGAATCGTGACTTCTAAAGGTCGCTTGTTCGGGTGATTTAAACTTGAAATGACCAATAACTCGTCTGTGAGCATTTCTCTAGCTGTTAGGGATAATTTTTGATCAACGACAACCATTAGATCAATATCACTAGAGGCTTGAAGTCCTCCTAAAACGGATGAGCCGCATAAACGCTAACGAGATGATTAGAGAAAAGATGTTCAAGGGTTGAAAGTACTTGAGAAATTTGACTCTTAGTAGACATTCTCTGAATTGGTTTGGGTAAACAGAGTTAATCATTTAATTGATATGAAAAAACGCCCCGAAGGGCGTTTTTAGCGTCAATCGAAGAATCGATTACTTAACGCGTGAGCGGTATTCACCCGTACGCGTGTCGATTTCGATCTTGTCGTCCGTATTAACGAAAGCCGGAACTTGCAATTCGTAACCCGTCGTCAAACGAGCCGGCTTCATAACCTTACCGGAGGTGTCACCCTTCACGACAGATTCCGTGTATTCGACTTGGCGAACGAGGATCGTCGGGAGTTCAATGGAGATGGCGCGACCTTGGTAGAAGACCACTTCAGCGGGCATGCCGTCTTCGAGGTACTTCAAGGCGTCTTCCATGACGTCGGCTTCAACTTCGTATTGGTTGTATTCTTCGTCCATCCAGACATAGTGCGGATCGGCGAAGTAGGAGTACGTCACTTCCTTGCGTTCGAGGATCAAGTCTTCAAACTTGTCGTCAGCGCGATAAACCGTTTCCGTGCCAGCACCCGTCAAGAGGTTCTTCAACTTCATCTTAACGACAGAGGCGTTACGACCGGACTTGGAGTATTCAGCCTTCAAAACGACCATCGGATCCTTACCGATCATCACAACGTTACCGGCGCGCAATTCTTGTGCGATTTTCATTTGTTCAATTTCCTTCGTTCTCAGTCTTAAGTTTTTATCAGTAGCGGGGGAGCGACCTCCGAAACTGCCCACTTAAGCATGAATCGATATTTAAAAGTGTTATGGGTCAAAGCCCAAAGAAACGTTTCTTTTTTCGCTTACACAAAAAGCGAAAACATGCATTTTAGCGTGTTTAGGCCTTTTTAGAAAATTTTTGATTGTTTTGTGACGGTTTTTGTCTACGAAAGGGTCAGACTCGATATTTTTTGAGCCAAGGAACCATTGTGTTTTATGGTCTCAGACCAACGTTGGGCAGCTAATAACCAAGCGTCATGCTTTTCAATCAATTCATTGAAAAGTTCGGCATGGACACAGCCTTGGTTGTAGGCGCGTTGGAATTTTTGCCATGTGTTAAAGAGTGCCTCATCCTCAAAAGCATCACGCTCACGATCGACCAATGCATCCAACTTAATAAGGTGCGTATCTTCCTCTTGGGCGTAGATTTGCCAAATGGTGGGGACGCCTGCAATCATGGCGCGCGCGGCACTGTCTTCGCCACGAATAAAGGCGATGTCGCAACTCCAAAGCAATTCGTCGAAATGCTCCTGATCAACGAATGGGAGATTAACCACTTCAATATGAGGGCAATCCAACGCACTGATAGCTTCGTTTAACATTTCAGAGGCCTTCGTAGGCGTTAAAAGCAACTGAAGCGGAACTTTAACTTGAGAGAGTGCACTTGCCAGCTTTTCTAACGGTGCATAGGGATATCCGAAAAAGAGCACTTTTAATGGTGCAGTCTTTGGATGCTTAGCATCAAAAGCTTGTCGGCGCTCTTCATAAGTGGTTTCAATCGTCAAAGAACCGGACTTTGGAGTCACGCCAGGGAAATAAAAGAGTTTCTTTAAGCCCAATGACGGATGGACGCTTGGCATCATGTGACACTCTTCAATCCAATCCTCGGCACTAAAGTAATCAACGTTGATCCAAACGGGTGCCTCTTCCATCTGACTCATCTTGACTTCAAAGTCATGCGGCAATTGGCAAGCAAAACCTTCAATGACGGCTGGCGATGGCTTCAAAGGAGTGGGGTTTTCATCCCAGTTTTTTTCCCAATGAATGACCTCGATACCAAACGTTTCTCTATAGCGGGTTAAAGCATCATCTTTATTGAAACCGGCTAAAGGGGCGAGCGTTGTTTCATCGTCAATGATGAAACGCACCGGGTGGCCTAAGAACTTCAATTCTCGTGCCAAGCGCCAAAGAACGCCCGCATCACCGAAATTATCAATGACGCGACAGAAGATATCGATTTGAGGTCTTAAAGTGGAGTGTGCCATACTTCGAATGTTAAATTTTTGCTGATCGTATTATGCCTGTTGAAGCTACAAAGCACTTCGATGCCAAAGCCATTTTAAAGAATTTACCGTCTTTGCCCGGGGTGTACCGCTATTTTGATGAAGAGGGGAATTGCCTTTATGTGGGCAAAGCCCGTGATTTGAGGCGCCGCGTCTCAAGCTACTTTCAAAAAAATGATTTAAGTCCCCGTATTGCGATCATGGTCTCTCAGATTGCAAAACTCGAAACAACGGTGACGCGATCTGAGGCTGAAGCGCTTTTACTTGAAAATAATCTCATCAAGACACTCAATCCCAAATACAACATCTTATTTCGAGACGATAAGAGTTATCCGTATTTGAAAATCAGCTCAGAGGCTTTCCCTCGTGTGTCTTATTACCGAGGCGGTGTGGATAAAAAGAGTCATTTCTACGGGCCTTATCCCAACTCTCAAAGCGTTAAAGAAGCGATTCAAATTTTGCAAAAGGTGTTTCGTTTAAGAACGTGTGAGCCTTCGGTTTTTAATAACCGTTCTCGTGTTTGTCTTTTAGCGCAAATCGGACGTTGCTCCGGGCCTTGTGTGGGGGCCATCAATCGTGAAGACTATGCGCAAGACGTTGCCCGAGCCGAGAAATTTCTAAATGGGGATAGCGCCGCCATTTTGAATGATATGCAGTCTCGCATGATGGCACACTCTGATGCATTGGAATTTGAAAAGGCGGCGGTTGTTCGTGATCAAATTGCAGCGCTATCCAACATCTTGCATCAACAAAGCGTGGAGACAACCGGTGGCGACGTGGACTGCGACATTATCTCCATTACTTCTCAAGGTAATACCGTTTGTGTGAACTTAGCGATGGTGAGGGGATCTCGACATTTGGGCGACCGTGCCTATTTCCCAACGTTGCCCAAAGCGGGGGAACCGGACTTTGTTGAAGTCTTTGAAGCGTTTGTCAGTCAGCACTACGAAATGCTCCCGATTCCGACCCTGATCATCACGGATGTTGAGGGGGAAAAGACAGAGTTAGAGAGCTTTTTGTCGGAACTCTCTGAGCGTCGTATTGCGGTGGTGCACTCTCCTACGGGCGTTCGTCGCCAGTGGTTGGAGATGTGTCAAACCAATGCCAAGATTGCCTTGGCTCGTCACTTGGCGCTAGAAGGCTCGCAATTGGCGCGCTTAAAAGAACTCTGTGAAGTGTTGGACATTACGCCACCGAACGAAGACTGGATGAAGATTCGTATGGAGTGCTTTGACATCAGTCACACCTCCGGTGAAGCGACTCAAGCGTCTTGCGTTGTCTATGAGGGGACAGCGATGGCTCATAACCTCTACCGTCGTTTTAACATCACCGGTGTGGAACCGGGGGATGACTACGGGGCCATGCGTCAAGCGGTCGAACGTCGTTACTTACCTGTTTCAAGAGGTGAAGGGGAGTTACCAACCATTGTTTTAATTGACGGTGGTCGGGGACAAGTTGAGATGGCTCGACAAGTTTTTGAAGACTTGGGACTGGATACCTCTGTCATTGTGGGGGTTGCCAAGGGAGAGGGGCGTAAAGTGGGGTTAGAAACCCTAATCTTTGCCGATGCCGGGCGAGAACCTTTAGTGCTTGGCCGCGAATCGCAAGCCTTGATGCTCATTGCCGAAATTCGGGATGAGGCGCACCGCTTTGCGATCACGGGGATGCGGGCAAAACGCGCCAAAGTCAGAAACATGTCTCGCTTGGAAGATCTGGAAGGCATCGGTCCCAAGCGTCGGCAAAAACTTTTAACACGTTTTGGCGGAATGCGTGGATTAAAAAACGCAAGCATCCAAGATATTGCTACAATCGAGGGTATATCCCAAACGTTGGCTCAACGCATCTATACGCAATTGCACGGTGAGTCAGTTCACATTAAAGAATAGAAAGAACAATTCATATGAAACCTAAACGCTTATCTGTCAATGTGCCGATGATTCTGACGTGGGCACGTATTGCTTTGATTCCGCTTATTATCGGTGTTTTCTATATTCCAGATTGGATTCTTTCTCCCTTCATGCAAAACGTTTGGGCTACGATTATTTTCGTCATCGCTGCTTTAACGGACGCCTTTGACGGTTACATTGCCCGTAAGTACAACATGGAAAGTGCCATCGGGGCTTTCTTAGACACCTCCGCTGACAAATTAATGGTTTGTGCCGCTTTGATTGTTTTGCTTGATTTCGGTCGTGTCGACATGATTGTGGCCTTGATCATTATCGGTCGTGAAATCACGGTGACGGCGCTTCGTGAATGGATGGCCAAGGTGGGCGCCGCTGCCCGTGTGAAGGTCAATTGGTTTGGGAAGATTAAGGCCATTGCTCAAATGGTTGCTATTCCGATGCTTCTTTTCTGGGAACCGTTTATGGGGATTTCCATGGCATGGTTGGGCACGATCCTCATTTATGTCGCTGCGATTTTGACGATTTACTCCATGGTTGTTTACATGCGAGCCGCAGGTCCTTACTTGAATTCAGATCCGAAGTAAGATTCTCAAAAAATCATTTAAATTCAATCGAGCACTCAAATTTGGGTGCTCTTTTTTTGGGGATTTACCCCAAAAATTGTTAAAACCCGAGTTTAGTAGTCCAACTTACTTAATTAACCTTTTGAGACAGAGGTCATTGTTTGTTACAATGAACCACTTTTTTTTTTTTTTTTTTTTTTTTTTTCATAGGGTTATCACAGATGGATCCGTTTAACGCCGGTTGGCTTTCCATTTTGCCGCCGATTATTGCCATTTCCTTGGCATTATTGACGAAGGAAGTGATTTCTTCTCTTTTGATTGGTATCGTCTCCGGTACTTTAATTTATGCTGTCGGCATGAACCATCCCAACATTTTGATGGGTACGGTCGAAACGACGTTTAATCTTATGGCCACCAAAGTGGACTTCAACATCTTGGTTTTCTGCACGATGTTGGGTGCTTTGGTCTACACGATCAGCATGGCTGGTGGTAGCGTGGCTTACGGGAACTGGGCTACTAAGCGCATTAAGAATCGTCGTTCCAGCTTGTTGGCTACGGGCGGTTTGGGTGCCTTCATCTTCATTGATGACTACTTTAACTGCTTGACGGTGGGTACCGTGATGCGTCCTGTGACGGACCGCTACAATGTGGCCCGTGCCAAGTTGGCTTACATCATTGACTCCATGGCCGCTCCGGTTTGTATTATTGCTCCGGTTTCTTCTTGGGCAGCTGCTGTGGGTTCGAGTTTGAAGTCCACGGGTGCTTTTGAAAGTGACTTCGTGGCTTTCGTCTCGACCATTCCGTACAACTTCTATGCCATCAGCTGTATCGTCATGGTCTTTATCATCTGCTTGACGAATTTGGACTTTGGCCCTATGCGTAAGGCTGAAGAAAGCGCCAAGATGGGTGACTTGGGTGACTCCAATGCCAGCTCTCACTCCGTGAAGGCCAGTGAAAAGGGTACGATTTGGGACATGTTTGTGCCGATCGGTGCTTTGGTCGTTTTCGCTGTTTTGGCTTTGATGTACAGTGGCGGTTACTGGGGTGAAGATCCTGCCTACCATTCCTTTGCTGCCTCTTTGGGTAACAGCTCCGCTTCGAGCGCTTTGGTTTGGGCCTCTTTCGGTGCCATGATCGTTGCCTTCTTGATGTTTGTGCCGCGTGGTGTGGTGAACTTCCGTGACTTCATGGACGGTTCTGTTGAAGGTATGAAGATGATGTTGCCTGCCAACATTATTTTGGTGCTTGCTTGGACGATTTCCGGCGTCTGCCGTGACCTCTTGCAAACCCCGATCTTCGTGCAAGCTTTGGTGACTGACGGTGGCTTCTCTGCCTTGTGGTTGCCGGCCTCTATCTTCGTGATCGGTGCTTTCTTGTCCTTCTCCACGGGTACGGCTTGGGGTACGTTCGGTATCTTGATTCCGATCGTTGTGCCGATCGCTCAAGCTTTGGATCCGAGCTTGGTGGTTGTGTCCTTGGCTGCTACGTTGGCCGGTTCCGTCTTCGGTGACCACTGCTCTCCGATTTCCGATACGACGATTCTGTCCTCGGCCGGGGCCGGTTGCTCGCACATCGAGCACGTTGCAACCCAAGCGCCTTACGCTTTGGTGGTGGCCTTCGCTAGCTTCGTGGGTTACGTTGCTGCCGGTATCACGCATGGTAACTTGACGATCTCGTTGGTGGCCTGCTTGGGCACCTTGGTTGCGATGATTGTTGGTTTACACTGGTTTAGCAACAAAAAAGAAGCTACTGCTTAATCGTTAAGTCTAACGCTAAAAAAGCTGTCGAACTCAAACTCGGCAGCTTTTTTCTAGTGCGCCCGACAGGGCGCACTGCTGGTGGTGTAAGTCCACCGATTC
>CAJLGW010000039.1 GCA_905206345.1 uncultured Sutterella sp.
AGGAAGGATGGAGTTTACCCTTAGGAAAACAATTCCCTAAGGGCTAGCGATACAGGTTAAAACAATGTCTTGTTCACATTTTTAACCAGTAGATTTGCTATGATTGTGAACATTGTATTTATATCCATTGGTTGGTTTTAACCATGTCTTTCTCCATCTTTCTGCAGTTTTTGGTCGTTTTGGTTGCGATTTTTATTGGTGCACGTTTTAATGGGGTAGGCCTGGGTATCTGGGGTGGTGTAGGACTTTTTGTTCTTGCCATGTTTTTTGGTGTAACTCCAACCGAACCCCCGGTAGATGTTCTGCTTATCATTTTAGGGGGCGTGACCGCGGCGGCAACAATGGACGCTGCCGGTGGCATTGATTTCCTCGTTCGTGTGGCCGAACGCATTATTCGTGCTAATCCAAAAAATATTACGATTGTCGCTCCGCTTGTGACTTGGTTATTCACTTTCTTGTCAGGGACGGGTCACGTCGTTTACCCCTTGCAACCGGTCATTTATGAAACAGCTATTGCTGCAGGGATTCGTCCAGAGCGCCCAATGGCCATCGCAACGATTGCCAGTCAACAGTCCATTACTGCCTCACCTGTGTCAGCTGCAACAGCAGCCATGCTTGGCCTTTTTGCTGCTCGTGGTTGGACGGAGTGGGGATTAGCAGAAATCTTGATTGTCTGTGTACCTTCAACCTTACTTGGCGTAGTGGTAGCAGGGATTTGTTCTTTAGGTGTCGGGAAAAATTTGGCTGACGATCCCGAGTATTTAGCTCGATTAAAAGCGGGTTTGATTCCTAAACCTCAACCGATCTCGAATCGTCCGCCTTTATCGAAAAGCGCGAAGATTTCTGCCTGTATCTTCCTTTTGGGGGTGGGATGCACCATCCTCGCAGGTTTCGTTCCGAGTATTCGTATACTGCCAGGTGCCACTTCACCCTTGGGGATGGCGACCGTTTTGGAAATCTTTATGTTGGTAGTAGCCGCTGCCATTTTGGTTTTCTGTAAGCCTAACGTTGCGATGATTGTGTCGACGCCTACGATGCGAGCAGGGATTGTCGCCTTGATCGGTATCTTTGGTTTGGCTTGGTTGGGCGACAGTTTTGTAGCTGCTCACAAGCAAGTGATTTTGGATAGCTTTGGCAGTCTCGTTCAAGACCGTCCATGGGCCTTTGCCTTTGTTTTATTTGCGGTCTCTGTATTGCTTTACTCTCAGGCGGCAACCGCTCGAGCTGTGATGCCAATTGGTATTGCCATGGGGTTAGGGCCTGCGACTTTAATTGGGATGTTTCCTGCCGTTAACGGCTACTTCTTTATTCCGACCTATGGCTCGTTGGTGGCTGCCATCTCTTTTGACTTGTCTGGAACGACCCGTATTGGTAAATACGTACTTAACCATTCGTTTATGATGCCGGGTTTGGTCTCCACCATTGTGGCCGTCACCACGGGTCTTGCCATTGGCAACTTCCTTTAATCATTGACTATCTTTTGTAGGCAGACTGTTAACCTCGAAGGTTCCAGTCTGCTTTGTCATTTTGCAGTGCGGCTTGTCTAAAAAGGAAGGTAATGCAACAGGTGAGCAAAATCCCCACCGTGCAATTCAGACTAAAGCACTTTGTGAAAGGTGCGTCAATTAAACCAATGATCCCAAAGCTTGCTAGCGTTGCTACAGCTGAGAAAAAGAGCAAAATCGTGTTTTTAGCACCATAGTGACGGTTGGTTTGATAGGCCAATGAGATTGACATACCAACGCCGTAAACGACAATGAGTGCGACGGCGCTGATGAGCGAGAATGGGATCTTAAACCAACTTAAAATGGCAATCATGCCTAGCGATCCGCCCAATGGTGGAAAGACAATTCGCCAGCTATCTAACCCGTAGTGAAAGAGACTTAATGTGATGGAGGTCACAACGAGCAAGAGGTAGATACCGGTGATAAAGAAACGGCTGTCATTTAAAGCAAGGTTTTGCGTTTCAATCGTATCGATAAAAATCACACCGCTCAATGCATCGCCCAAAGCCTTTAGTTGTGGAATCATGGGCTCAGAAATACCGGCAACTTGAACGATTGAGCTATAACGCCCATGATGTTCTCCTAACCAGAGATGACGCACAGGGTCAGAAGAATTCGACTGATACCATTGATCAAAATTAATGGGCGGTTGTGTGTTCATATTGGGTTTAATGTCGTAGCCCAAAATATCATTCAAAGGCTTTTGGATACGATAAAAAAGTTCTTCACGGATCTTTTTTACCTGATCGGCTCGCTCGTTCGAAGGTAACCATTTCGAGACGCACGTGGTTGTCATATTGCTAAAACGTCGTTGAACAAAGCCCATTCGCAGAGCTTCTTCATTCATGAGGGTTTCTTGAACGGAACCAGAACTCACCATGAAAAAGCGTTGAGAGCTGGGAAGCATTAGCATTTGTTCGACTCGAGCATTGTCCAATTGCAATGACAACGGGATTTCAGTGGGTTGAGTGCGAGCCTGATCTGCTTCAAGAAGATAAAAACCGGTTGAGATCACAAAGAATGTGATCATCGTATAGCCCAAGACATCAATAGGCGTTTTTTGCCAACGCTTTAATGACAAGCGAGGCCAGTATCGACCAATATGGTCAATGCGCTCATTTCTAAAACTTTGTTGGTCGCTGGCAATTCGGCTCAAGGGGTAGCAAACAATAAGCGTAATGTGACAAGAAATCACTGCAGCAATCATGAAAACTGAAAACTCTTGCCATACAGGAATGGGAACAAACCAAAGAACGCCAAAGGAGATGCACTCAATGAGAGTGATCCAACATAAGACCGGAAGCGCCATTTCAAGGCATTTCTGAGCACTGACTGTGGGGTGACGGTGATGAATGAACGAAACGTAGGCAACGTTCATAAAGCAGATACCGACAAAACTTACCCCAAGCGTCAAAGTCCACAGGGAGAACTCTTTAAAAAAGACAATGGAGGCGCAACCCGCTCCGATAAGACCGACAACGGTACATAAAAGCATCAGCACCGGCAATACATTGGATTTTGTCCAACGCTGAGCTAAAAAGCCGAAAAAGATCAGCAGGATAATCAAGACGGCAAGCAAGTCATGAATGTTTTGAGTAGCAATGACTGCGCTTGTATAGGGTTGTCCCCGCACAAGTACTTGTGCTTCGGGATTAATCTCTTTGACAATTTCTCGCAAGTCTTCTACCGAACGGATAAAAGCTAAGGGATTAACGCCTTTTAGGTCGTTCGGGGCTTGAGAAAAGAACATGGCCCAAACGTAGTTATCGGCATAAAGTTTAAGCGTTTCACCGGTAGTCAAAATTGTGCTTTTAGGGATGCGCTTTTGTACCCATCGGGCAAAAAAGCCCAAGGGATCATCAACCTTGGCAATGTAGCCTTTGTTGCCTACCGCGGTTAAGCTTGCTACTCCTTTGGCAAGTAACTCATCATCAGTGATATTGACAGCGTCTAATTGGTCTCGCATTGACATGAGACTTTTGCTGATGCTGCGGTAATAAGACAAAGAGTCGTTAATGTCGAGTGCCTCCCATTGGATGCTCTCAAGTGGTTCGGGAGGTGACCATTTGGCGTTGATACGTGCGACATAGGATTCAAAGTCTTGCGCATGAGAGACAGGAAAGCCCACCATGAAAATGGTGCGATAGTCATGCAAATAAGACAAACGATCGGTGGCTTGGGCAACGACATCTTCATAAACCACTCGGGGTTCGTTGGCCGTGAGATCGTGGTGGATGCCGTTGACACTCAAGAAGCGGATTTGGAAAAGAGTGGCGAACATAACCAGGAGCAACCAAAAGCCCGCAACAACTTTCCAAGAAAGGGAGGCACTTTTACGGTTTATCAAGTTCGGCCTCCTCGAGACTTGTGCTCTTGTCGCTATAGGTGACATTTTCAAGCTCTAAAAGCGTGCTGTCGCCCGAAAAGTATTCCACCGTAATTTCTTCAGCAAAGCGGTTACCTCGAACGGTCATGCGTTTAATCAGAAGATTGGTCACGCTCGAGTTCGGATAGAGAACAAACTCCCAACCGGTGCTATCGAATTTGGAGAGCACCTGAAAGTCCAACGACAAAACATCAAGGTTGCCTGTCATTAAATTCCAAAGCAATCGGTTGATGAGGCTCGTGGTGGCGTTGGCTTGTTGTTCAATACGTTCACCATTGATGTATAGATAAACGGATAATTCCTGATTGTTATAAACCGTTTTCGTTCGAATGGGTTCAAGCGTTCGCCACATCATGGCTTTGTTGCGCCAAAAGATGAAGTTACCTGAACTTTCAAACGGCTTATTGACGTTGAGTAAATATTGCGATTGTTTGAAAGTGCCACGAACAACACGATCCATAGTGGCCTGGCGGGTGATATCGCTTGCGACCGATGCATAAGCCGTGCCCATCAAAGCGATGAGCACGACAAGGCAACGAAGAAAGAAAGTCTTTTTCAATAACATCGGTACAAGAAATCTTCTTAAATCATCCCCTAATTCTAAGTGATTTGGCAAAGATACAGGCTGTGACTGATGCCTAAATTATTCTGCACGTCAACAACTTTTAAGCCCGCCTCGTTAATGATGTCAATGAGTTCATTTTTTGCAAAAAAGCGAGAATCTCCGTTGGCTAGCACCGTGAAGTAAAGCGATGTGGCCGTGAGACTTAAGGCAGAAGTAGTGTTGCGCTGCTCATCCCACAAGGGCTCCAAAATGGCAATTTCGCCCCCTTCTTTTAAAGCCTCTTTGGCGCGCATCAAAATGCTGATCGCTTCCTCGCGGCTAAAGCAGTCTAAGAACTGACTCATCCAAATTAAATCGGCTTTTTTGTCAGTATTGAGTTGAGCGTCAAAATTCAACCAGTTAATCGCAAAGCCTGAGATACGATTTTGTTCTTCAATCGTGAGTTCGGGATTGGCGCGCATCAGCTGCAATTGCTCGGGCAAATCCACAATCGTGGCCGTGGCTTGAGTCCACGTATTAAGCGCCATTTTCGTAAAGCGACCCGTATTGCCACCGATATCAAAAAAGTGCTCAATCGGATGATCTTTTAAAACGTTGAGAGCTGCGCGGAAAGCCGTATCGGAATGAAAGTGGTCAAAGGCAAACCACGAGGCTTTGGTTTCATCGGGTAAGTCTTTAAGGTGCGGGTAGATGGTGTGCCATTGGGAATCAAAAACCTTTAGTCCGCAGGGTTTGCCATCACGAATCGCATCGTGTGTGTACTTTAATGCGTTGTAATTGACGTCATTTGAGAAATTGAGATTGACTTCGGTCATGGCGTCATAGATGAGGCACTCGCCCGTTTTGGTCAGACGATAACTGCTATTGTCGTCACGCTCGAGTACATCGGCGCAACTTAAAAGTTCCACCAAAACCTGCACGCCATAGGCAGAGACTTGCGTTTTCTCGGCCATCTCTTCAATACTCATCGCCTGCTCGGCTTGGCCCAATAAGGCGAGAATACCGCAATCTCTGGCCGCCACCGTGGCTTGGAAAATAAAAGGGGCAAAGGCAATCTTTTGTGCGTTTTCGTACGCTTTTAAGAGCTTGTTGTGACGTTCATTTCCTTGCATGACTCTACCAATTCTCCAAAAGAGTTTCAGTCAAAAAGGTGACGGTCGGTTTTTCCGGGTTGGTTCCTAAGGCGCTCACGACGACTTTGCCATCGGTCCCTTTGACCACTTTGACCGTGGACGTTAATTTGTCGGTTGGGGTGCTAAGAGCCAACTTGTATCGGCATTCCGTCAACCCCCAATAGCAATAAAAGGTCAGTAATGGGTCTTCGGCGTCTCGAATGTCTTTTTGCACTACCTCATTAAAGGCGATCTTGCTGAGCGACTCCCAAGCTCGCGGTTTAGCTAATTCGATATCCACCCCTAAGTGATGATCAATGTCGTAACCGACACAAACCCAGTGGTTGGAGTGCGACAAACTCGTATAGATTTGATGCTCGCCAAAGGCGATGGCGGGGTGTGGTTGATTTTTTGGGAGGTCTCCCATGACATCTTTGCCCGTCAAGCGCTTTATAAGGCCGTTATAGAGCACGCGAGACCAAAAGTATTGGTCTGCCCGTCCGTGGTGATGAATGGTGTTTAAACGCGCATTTTGAGCCTCGTTGAGCATCGACCGGAGTGGATTACGAGAGGCGTTTTGAAAATTAGCGACGAATAAATGCATTCCTATTCCTCAAACCGTTTAAAAACCAATGACGTATTGATGCCACCAAAGGCAAAATTGTTGCTCATGATGTATTGGCATTGGATTTCGCGACCCTCGCCTTGGATATAGTCCAATTGGCCGCAATCGGGATCGGGTTCCTGAAGGTTAATGGTGGGGGCAAACCAATTGGCTCGCATCATTTCAATACTCATCCATGCTTCAAGTGCACCGCACGCGCCTAACGTGTGGCCCATGTAACTTTTCAAAGTAGAGACGGGGACGCGTTGGCCGAACACTTTTTCCATGGCCAAGGATTCCGCACGGTCACCTTGAATGGTTGCGGTACCGTGACTGTTGACGTAACCGATGGCATCGGCCGTGATACCGGCGTCTTTTAGCGCCAATTGCATCACCTTGGCCATACGGGCGTCATCAGGATTGGTGATGTGTTTGCCGTCAGAATTTGTGGCAAATCCCACCACTTCCGCATAAATCGTAGCGCCACGCTCAAGAGCACTCTCTAAGCTCTCCAAAATAAGGGTGCCCGCTCCTTCGCCCAAGACCAAACCGTCACGGTTTTTATCGTAGGGTTTGGGAGACAATTCAGGCGCCTGGTTAAAGCCCGTGGAGGTTGCATAAAGCGTATCGAAAACAGCGGTGTTGGCGGCGTTCATCTCTTCACTGCCCCCGGCAATCATCGCGCGTTGGTGACCGTTTTTAATGGCTTCATAAGCGTAGCCAATGGCTTGGCTCGAGGACGTGCAAGCGCTTGAGGTGGTGATAATGCGACCGGTAATGGAGAAAAAGACACCGATGTTAACCGCTGCCGTATGCGACATAAAGCGCACGTAGGTAGTGGCGTTTAAGCCTTGCGTGGAAAGGTTGGCTGCAAGAGAGGCAATTTCAAAAACCGCATGCGGGTCACCTGCGCAAGAGCCGTAGGCAATGCCCATGTCACCCTCGTGAATCCAGTCAGCATCCGTCAGTCCGGCATTCTTTAGTGCCCACTCGGTTGCTAAGCACGCCATGATCGAGTTTCTCGACATGCTGCGAGTCGTTCGACGATTGTAACGATCCACGGGAGCTTCAAAAGGACAAGCGGGGGCTGCAAGGATGGAGTTGAGCCCTTTGATTTGCGACCAATCGTCCATTCGTTCAACGGCATTGGTGTAGGACTTCAGTTTCTTTGAGACCGTTTCCCAATCGTTACCTAAGGGGGAAATGCCGGCCATACCGGTGACAACAACTCGATGACTCATCCGTGGAGTCCTCCATCAATTTCTAAAACCGTTCGCGTGATGTAAGAAGCCTTGTCGCTCACCAAAAACGCAATGGCGTGTGCCAGATCGTCGGCCGTTCCCATACGCTTCATGGGGATGAGGGGAAGGGCATGCTCGAGAACAAAATCTTCAATCATGTCAGTTTCAATTAAACCGGGTGCGACGGCGTTCACGGTAATTTTTCGACTGGCCAATTCCAAGGCAAGCGCTTTAACGGCGCCGATGAGGCCCGCCTTAGCAGCAGAGTAATTGACTTGACCGCGGTTGCCCATGACACCGGAGATGGAACTCACCGCCACAATGCGACCGCCTCGACGCGTCTTCACCATCGGCATAACCAAGGGTTGAACAACGCTATAAAAACTATCCAGATTGGTTCTTAAAACACGATCCCAAGACTCCGGCGTCATGCCGGCAAAGGTGACATCGTCAGTGATACCGGCATTGACGACAATGCCCCAATACATACCGTTTTCTTCAATGTCGTCAAGAAGCTTTTGTTGAGTCTCTTCTCGGTCGGTGACGTCAAAGGTCAATGCGCGAACATTGACACCTAAGACTTTGACGTCTTCGAGTGTTTGGCTTAAAGCCTCAGAGGGCGCACGTCCGTGCAAAACAATGTCATAACCCTCACGAGCCAATTGCAAGGCGGTTGCGCGACCAATGCCACGAGAGGAGCCTGAAATGAAAATAGTTTGTTTTTGCATAAATCTGTCCTAACGATGTTGCGGCAAGTGACTCAAAAAATCTTTGAGGTTTTGCGGTTCAAAGGCGTTAATTTTTGCGCTAGCCAATTCAAGATCGTTGCAAAAGACTTTGCACTCAAATTGCGCCACGCCATCGTCGCCCAAAAAGATTAATTCTGCCGTGAGATTTAAAAGCGTGCCGACTTCAACGAACTCGCATTGCGTCGAAAGCTTTCGAGTGCCCAGTAAAAAACCGACAGGGCGGGGTTTACCTTGGCATTTGGCATGCCAACACGTCCACAATCCCATGGTTTGCGCCATGTATTCAATCAAAACCCAAGCACCGATTTTGTTGTCATGAACAAAAAGACCATTGGGTTTAACCGTCGCTTGTGCACGGATAAAGTGATCGTTACCTTCAAGCGCCGTATCGACTAACAACATACCGCGTTGATGGGGTAAAAGTTCTGAGGCCGGACAGTCAATGGTCATCATGATGTTTTCCTGAAAATCAAAACAGCGTTATTCCCACCAAAAGCAAAGGAATTGCTCATGACAGACGTTAAGGTTTGATGCTTTGGTGTCAATGCTAAACGAATAGCAGGCAAGGTGGGATCAATGGGGCTATCCAAACGATGTAGAGGAATGCGGTTTTCTTTCATCGCAATAAGACTGATGGCCGCTTCCAGGGCTCCCGCTCCGCCCAAGGTGTGACCGGTGAGGGACTTGGTGGAGCTCACCCACGGAGAGTCTGCGCCAAAGGTTTGAGCAATCGCCAAACTTTCCATCGCATCGTTGTGTTCGGTGCCTGTCCCGTGGGCATTGATGTAATCGACCGAAGAGAGCTTTGCCATGGAAAGCGCCTTTTGCATGGCCACTTGAACAGCGATTGCTTCTGGGTCAGGGGAAGAAATGTGGTAACCGTCGCTCGTTTCAGCCCAACCGGCTAACTCAAAATCACCGGGTTCTTGAGTAAGAAGAAAAAGGGCACCACCTTCACCTAAATTAATGCCGTCGCGGTGCTCACCAAAGGGTTGGCAGCGTCCGTGAGAAAGGGCCCCGAGGCTATCAAATCCCGCCAATGTGAAAGCAGAACAGCTGTCAATGCCACCACAGATGACCGCATCAACGGCTTTTGAGCGTAAAAGACGGGCGGCACTAGCCAGCGCTTTGGCCGATGAGGAACAGGCCGTAGAAATTACATACGCGGGTCCCGTTAAATTGAAAGCTTGAGAGACAAACTTCGAAGGATTCGCGATTTCTAAAATTTCGTCCGTGACTTCATGAAGCTTTTCTGAATCGGCGAAAACTTCTTCCATTTCCGTCATGCCCGAGACCGATGCCCCCAAAATGACCCCGATTCGATGGGCCCCATAACGACGGATCGCCTCATCAATGCTTGCCTTCATTCGGATCAGGGACTGAGCAATTAAGAGGTTGCTGCGTCCTAAAGGATGCGTGAAACTCGCTAATGATGGAAAAACGCGTTTGATTTCTTCAAAACTGGCAAGTCTCTCATCATCAATTTTTCCGAACCAAAAGGGCCGGTGAGCGATGTGCTCTTGCCAGGTAAGTGCCGTGGGCGTGGCATCAAAAAGCGACGCTTTGAGTTCTTCGTTAAAACCCACTGCACTGATACTTTCAAAGGTTTGGATAGAGATGGGAATTGTCATAATGAACAAATGTACAAATGAGTTTTTCTGCAGTACCTTTGTTTCTTGTTAAGGCTGACGGCTGTCAATCACTAATTCGTATTGCTCTTTATGATTGTTAAGAACAATTCGACCGATGGGATTTGTGATGCTTGCGCCACCTTCATAGCGGATGTCAACAAGCGTCTCACCCGTTAGACGATCAATCACTTTTCTAGTGTTTTTGCTATCGACAATGTCGAGCTTTCTCGATTGCCTTTCAATTGCATTTTCAGGCCAATAACTCAAAGTAATGTCGCGCAAAAGGTGAGCAGCTTGAAGCTCTTGCGGCACGATGCTCTCGCGCTCTTCAAAAATCATCTCACCGTTGTAGCTAATATCCCATGCGCGATGAGACATCAGAAGAATCGAGAGTTTCACTTCGCGACTGTTGGTTGCTAAATACGCTTCAAAATTGGCATTTTTAGCTGAGATGTTTTCGGCAGTACCGTAGTAGTTTGTATGAATATTTTGAATTAACAAAAGAGATTTTCGAGCGTTTAGCGTCGGTGTTACGCATTCAACGGTTTCAAAAACGACGGGTTCAGGAGCGGGCACGGTGGAGCAGCCTAATAAGGCAGAACACAGAGCTACACAGGCCAAAAGTTTAATTTTCATTTTTCTCTTTCCTCAAAAATACCGTCAATGTCCAAATAATGCATTGACCCAATGCCACAGTCATCCCAAAGGTTTTGAGTGCCGGTGTGCTCGATAACATCAATAAACCAAAAGATATCAATGTGGTGAGTGCTGCAAAGGCGATGGTTGCTACCGTTTCACGTTGGCGATTAGCCGAGGTCATGAAGATACCGTAGTCAAAGCCCAACCCTAAAAGCAAAATCAGAGCCAAAACCGTGAAAAGTGTGTAGGACACGCCCAAAAGACTCAAAATAGCAAGGGTGAGCGAGACGCCGAGAACGGTTGGTAAGAAAGCACGCCAACTATCCCTTCGGAATCGAATCATTAACACCACCATAACGGCCAAAATACTAAAGATTAAAAGTTGTGCAATGTGATCTCGATATTGACGCAATGTTGTGGAAATATTTTGCGTGTAGTTCACCCAGGTGACGCCGTCGATATGGTCACCGAGTGCCTTCACTCTGAGCAAGTTTTCCGCTGTAATACCCCGTACGAGAACCATGGCGCTTGAAGAATCTAAAAGATTTAAACGATCTTTTAAGTCATCAATATCCAAAAGAGTCTGAAGACGACGATCAATCGATAAGGCGCTCACTTCTCGATTCACAAGAGGAGTTCCTAGAAGTTCTTCCACTTGTGGATTGATACTTTGTCTGGCGCGATTTTTTATGTCGTTGACGTGTTGCATACGAGCGTCAGACATCATCCAATCGGCTAGCGACGCAAACGAAACGCCATCAATGGGATTTGTCGCTAAATTTTCATAGAGCTGTTCTTGCTTTTGCAAAAGATCCTCAAGGCTGGCACCTTTGACGATAAAAAACTGCGTACCAGACGTTGAATTAATAAGCTCGCTGCTCAATTGAGCATCCTGAAAGTATTTCGCCGGAGAATTATTTAAGTCTTGCAATCGAGCGGCTGGTTTAATCATCACAAGCCCGATGATGATAACGGCCGTTACGGCAATCAGCAATCCCGTTTTGCTCAACTCAGAAAGTCTGGCCAAAGAGGGCAACTGTTCAATGTAAGCACCGATAATTTGAAGGGCATGGTGTTCTTCGAGCGTTTTAAATTTAATGCAGGGATACCACAGCAAAACGGCAACAAATGCGCTCAAGACACCGCTTGAACAGAAAACGGCCATTTGTTGCAATCCTTGCATAGGGGTGTTGGCCATCACCATGAAGGCAATAATTGTAGAGATTAGAGCCAACGAAAGTGACGGGAAGAGCTCCTTAACGAGATTGTCGCTATTAATCCTTTTGGTTTCAAAACGTTTCCCGAAATAGTGAGCACTGTAGTCAACCGAAATTCCAATAAGAGTGGTTCCGAAAACGAACGTAATCATGTGAATTTGCCCGAATACAGCGATTGTCGTTGTCGCTGCAACGGCAATGGCTTGTGCAATCACGAAAAGGATTAAAGCCAAAACGGTGAGACGTCTGAAAAAGAGCCAAGACAACAAACAAACTCCAATAAGGGAGAGCGTACCCAAAATGGAAATTTCGTTTTGAGCTGTCATCGCTGCATAAGAAGCAAAAAGGGGAATCCCCGTGACGATGAGTTTTTCAGCTCCTTCTTTTTTTAGTTCACCTTCCAGTGTGTGAAGTGCTTTTTGTAAACTACCACTACCGTCGTAAACTTTGTCCGGAGTGACTTCAAATAGTGAAAAAAGGTACTGCTTATTATCCTTTTCAAGTAAATGCAGACCATTGACCTCACGAATGGGAATTTCCGACGCCCGTTCATACATCCAATCAGCTGCAGTGCCAAAAGGGTCTTCTTGGGGAGTAAAAAGAGGCGTTGGTGGCATGGAGATCAGATTAACAAATCGTGCCCACAGTTGATGCGTCGAAGACGAGCGCAACATTCTTTCATCTTCCCAAGTAATTTGTCGAAGTGCAACAGATTTGACTGCATTTTGGATGTCAACTCGTGTTTTGATGCGATGGTAAGTCAGAAGCTCTCTGTTAACTTTTTCCCAATCATTAAGAACAGCCTGAACGCTGTGGGGATCGTTGGGGACTTCAATAAGAATCGTTAAAAGATTGCGTCCGGCGCCCGATAATTTTTTTTGTGCTTGAGTCTCGTCATAGCCTTGCTCACTTTGAGGCAATAGGCTCACGATATCGGTCTGAGGGCGATGTTGATTAAACCATGAAAGGGTAAAAAAAGCGCACGCAAAAACCACGATAACCCACAAAAGGGCTCCCATGTTTTGAAACGAGGCTAATTTCTTCAAATTCATAGGGGTTATTGCTTGTTATGTATTTGCAAATCTTGAGGGACATTTTCCGGATGATGCTCATCCTTTAAATTTATGACGGTGAGATCGCCATTGGGCGAGTAAAAACGCAGTGCTTTAACCTCTTTATCCCCTTCAATCAGAATTTTAACAAACACCATTTTGATATTCTTATCTTTAGGTATTAATAACATTTGCCAAAGACTGTTCGTTTCATTGAGGGCGATATTAAAGTGTTCAGAAATCACTTTGACATCACCTTGCATGAGGCCAATGAGCAATTGATTCAGAACTCTCAAATGAGGATTATCTTCAGAGGAGACGGAGCACTCTTGATAGTCACTGACACTACGCAATTGCGTCGGTGTCAAAATCATTTTGGAATTAAAGGGCGATTTTGTTTCCCAAACAATGCCGTGATCGGCCCAAAAGGTATACTCACCTTGAGTTTTTAAGGGTTTAGGAAAACCGATCAGAAATTTTTCCTGTTCAAAAGAACCTGCCACCAAAGAAGGGCGTTCGAGTCGAGCCGAAAGTTCCTCTAAATTCAACGCTAAGGCTTGAGCCATTCCCAACGGCATCAAGCATAAAGCCGCAAGCCATTTTTTTAACATGTTTTGTCCTTTGCGTCGCTTTTCAGATTCTCTGAGGTTTGAGGCCAGAATGCATAAAAATTGGCCCAATCAAGCGGACTTTTCGCTAAGCCTGCTTCTAATTCTTTAACGAAACCTTCTACTAGTATAGAGATATCTTCCCGGCGCTGATGACGGTTTATGTAAACATTTTTTCCATTGCTGAGATTGCCAAAACGTACGGTGTAGTGATGCGTTTGACCGGATAAAACGGGCATCTTCTTGGGGGTGCGCCAACAGGTAATACTAAAGAGTGGACAATGAAAAAGATTCGCAAGTATAGTGCCTCCGATCGGAAAGCGAGCTTTGTGGCCTAAAAAAGAAACTTCACAAGTAGCATCAGAGGCAATAGGAATGCGGTCGCCTGCAATAAAAACTAAGGCGCCTCGTGCAACATACGTTTCAATTTCACAGGCGCTCGCAGGGCTCAATGCCGAGACTTCCATAAAGTGGATTTTCTTTAACGCTTGATTGCGATCGCGAAGTAGGGCATTGAATTGTCGCGCATGCTTTGTGTGCATCAAAATAACGAGCTCTGTTTCTTTTTGTTGCAAACCGTGGTTGATGAGCTTTTCTATACATCCCATGTGAGAGGTCAAAACGATGGCCCCTTGTTTTCTTGCAATGCAATCCATGATCATTTGATCATTTTCAATCGCAAGCGTTGCTTTGTCATCGGGATCGGTGAGAGCTAGGAACTTATCGAGAATCGTTTCACCGAAAAAGGCTAAGTGCCTCAGTGACAGCATCAGCGTTGGTTTTTGTTTAAAAAGACCGTAGCTTTGGGCGCGTTGTAGATAGTCCATGCTGTGCACGCGGACATTTTTATCCATGAGCCAATAAAAAAGAATCACCGGGCCCATAAAAATGCGAAACGGCAGACGCCCCAAATACCGGTGAATCGTTAATAAAAAAACGATTCCCCAGTGATTGGTCTTTTCTTGATTTTGGGCCCAATGCTGTTGCGTCATCTTCGATTCCTGATGATCGTCGGTAAACGTCGCAACATGCCGAAAAAGAGCCGCGTGTGCATTTTGCTGATGTACCAATTCTCAATGGCGTGGAAATGACTGATGCCATCGGGCGGATAGTCGATGTTGACAGGAAGGTTGACGACCTTAACCCCCATCCAACTCATCTGAACCATAATGTCGCAGTCAAAATCCATGCGTAGGCCTAAATAGGGGCGCGTTTTCAAAAAGGCATCAATGGCTTTTAGGGGATAAACGCGAAAGCCGCACAAGGTGTCTTTGATACCCAATGACAGCGTGTTCACCGCCACCCAAAACTGTGTGATTTTTCGTCCCCATTTGCGAGAGGCGGGGACGGAGTGGTTATAGACGGGATAGCCGCAAATGATTTTGTCGGGACTTTTTTGCGCCGCTTCAATAAAGGTCGGGATGTCATTGGCATCTTGTTGACCGTCAGCGTCTAGCTGAAACGCATGTGTGTAGCCCTGACTGATCCCCCATTGAAAGCCACGTAAAACCGCACCGCCTTTGCCTTGGTTTTCAGGTAAAGAAATCGCAAAAACGCGTTCGTGCTTTTCTAAAACGTCGGCAATGGCCTTTTGGGTTTCTTGGTTACTGCCGTCATCGACCATCAAAACGTCCGCGCCGTGCGCAAGGCACGCTGAGACAACTGTTTCCAGAGTGTGCGGATGGTTAAAGACCGGAATAAGGAAAAAGAGTTTCACGCTTCTAGTCTCCTAACAACAATGTGCCGATCGCAAATTTGCTCTCCGGGTGTTCGGGCTCGTGCAAAAGATACGTTAACGTTTTCTTTTCGGTGTTGTACTCAATTGTCATTTCAACCGTTTGCCCTGGTCGAATCATTTGCATAAATTTCATGTTTTTGCCTTCTTTAAAAGACAAAGGCGTCTTTAAGTAGCGTTGAGCTTCTCGCATCACGTATTCGATTTGAGCTACACCCGGCAAAAGATGAAATTCTTCAAAGTGCCCATCAAAATGAGGGTCTGATGCTGTTGCTACAAACGTTAAATTCAAGGTGTTGGCTTCGCAGTGCCACGTCACGGGTTGAATGTGACGGGGATCAAAAAGTGACGATAAGGCTTCAAGCGTACATTTACCTCGTTGATCAAAAGGCATCATGGGTTCAAAGCGCCAACGGTGCGGGAGCATCACCGCTTCAAAGTGCGTCAAAAGTGCTTCTCGTAATTTCTTTACTAAAGCACGTTTGCCGTTATCGGACAAAATCTTTTGACCTTCGCTATTGGGAACGGCAACGACGGCAATTTCACCCTCAAAAACGAAGGCTTTGCACTCAGCAATGAAACCACTTTCCGTTAATCGCTTTTCCATGGCTGTTAAGCTCACACGCTTTTCGGCAACTTTGGCAATGCGATCAACGCGGCCGATTAAGCGAAAATGGCGATCGGGCAAGATGTCAATGCGATCGTTACCCAACGTCCATTGGTCTTTTTCTAAGCGAGCAGAGCGCACCTGAAGAATGCCGTCTTCATTTGCCTCGACTTCCGTTTCGGGCATTGGATGCCACAGGCACGAATCCTCATTAATGTCACCCGCTTGATCGATGCGTCTGTGACGCCACGCAATGCCATCGAGTTCGGTGCTACCAAAAATCTCATAGGGCGTTTGCGAAAAAAGTGTTTGACTTAAACGAAGTCCGTCATCGGACAAAGGGCCACCCGAGGTCACGACCATCTTTAAATTGCTGCGTGCGGCCTGCCAATCCATCGTTTCGGGGAAGCGCTGTAAGTGAGCGGGGCTAGTGACCAACAGACATTCTTGGTTTTCCGAGAGGCGCTTGGCAATCGTTTCCGGATAAAAAAGTCGTTCGTTTGTAAAAAGTCGGCCACTGGCGATCGGCCACAAAAGGCGCCACAAAAAGCCATAAATATGTTGATGCGAAACGGTAGAGAAAACGATGGCGCCTTGCGGAGCCACTTCAGAGAAATGGGCATCCAAGTGATCTACACCGTCAAAGATTTGTTCCAAGCGCTTTTCAATACGCAAGGGTTCGCCCGTGGAACCCGAAGTAAAGAGCTCAACAAGTTTGGCTTTGAGGTCCAGGGGTGAATTAAACGTGATGTCGGAGATACCTTCAACCGGTGTGATGCAACGGTGAGCGCTCTCAAACTTTTCATCAAAGACAAAGGCGTCCACATCGCTCAAAAGTTTTTCTTGTGTGTGTTCGGTCATGTCGGTGGGAAGTACCGTCAAGACGCCGGCTTGCCATGCACCGAAAAGCGCACAGGCAAATCGATAGGTATCTTGGCAAAAAAGGGCAACGCGATGAACGGCCGCTTTTTCATAAGCCAAACGAAAGCACTCTGCGTCATGGAAAAACGTTTTTTCACTGACAAGTTGCCCATTGACCCATGCTACAGGGCGATCTGTGGGCGTTTGCGTAAACCAAGTTGAAAGATCCATAGCGACTATCTCTTTGTGACGTATTTTTTATAGAGCCACTCGCCCCCAAAAAGGGCGCCAATGAGCACATAAGCAATAAAACCATTGTACAGCGCCCACCAATCATCACTTGTAAAAAGTGCGGTAAAAAGTGCAATACTGCCGTTAAAAATAAAGAAAACACACCAAATTTTCGTTAAGTTGCGAATATAACGAATGGCTTTTTGCGGTAAGTTAGGTTCTTTTAGGCGGGCAAACTTTTCAATGATCGTCTCTTTTTGATAAAGGCTCGTTGCAAACAAAACCAGCATAACGGCATTCATGACAACGGGATACAGTTTGAGCGGCAACGATTCATTTTGCCAATAGGCCATCGCTGCCAAGACGGTAGCAGCGACAAACGTAAAAACAGAGCTGCGATCACGGTGACTGTAGAGTCGAAGCGCAGTAATAAAGACAAGGAATAGGGCAAGAAAGGCAAGCCCAAAATGTTGCAACCCCAGCCAGATCACTAACGGATAGCATAGGGTTGCAATCAGTGCGAGCACTTTTGCGAGCATACCGACCTATTGCGGGCTCTCAGGTGTTTTCAAGAGCTCTTCAATCCCGCGGACAACATCGCCCACGGTACGCATGGTGTAGAAATCTTTCGGGTTGATCTTGCGACGACCGATTAAGGGGCGCAATTGAGCCAACAAGTCAATGGCATCAATGCTATCGATGTCCAAATCTTCATTGAGTTTGGCTTCCATCGTAATCGTTTCGGGATCGATTTCGAAGGTTTCTTCTAACGTGAGCTTGAGCTTTTCAAAAATCTCTTCTTGAGTCATTCTCTGGCCCTCTTACTTGCGTAAATCCGTGACGCATTGCGCCAAGGAATTGATGTTTTGGAAATACTTCTTCATATCGGCATTTTCAGAACTTAACGTGATGCCGTACTTTTTCTTGAGCGCTAAGCCCAATTCCAAACCATCCACGCTATCCAAACCTAAACCCTCTTCGGAGAATAAAGGCATGTCGTCAGTGATGTCGTCAGCCGTCATGTCTTCTAAGTTTAAAGACATGATGATCAGCGTTTTTAACTCTTGTTTTAATTCGTCCATGATACAAACGGGAAAAAAGAGACAATATCTTTTTATTTTAATGGGGAACGAGGAGTTTTCCCATTGAATGATCGTTCAGGTTCATCACACTTTAGCGTGAAAGTTGTAAAACCCAAGCAAAAAGTGGTAACA
>CAJLGW010000040.1 GCA_905206345.1 uncultured Sutterella sp.
TCAAGGTGAGTCTAATTTTGTGTTGTTTTCACGCTAAAGTGTGAAGAGCCATCGTATTTGACTGAACAACTTTTTTAATTTGTAAAGAGTCTATTGATTAGAAAGGCGTTTTTGCCACAACAGTGACAACTTCTTGAGTACGCGGGTGCGTAAACGTTAAGGATTGAGCGTGCAGGTAAAGACGGTCGGTCGGATGACCATAGAGTTCATCGCCGACAATGGGAGAATTTAGACCACGATGGTGTGCAGCATGAAGGCGCAACTGATGGGTACGTCCTGTTTTGGGGTAAAAGGCCACGCAGGTGTATTGGCCTTGTTGCTCTAAAACTTCATATTGAGTGGAGGCGTACTTGCCGTAGGCGCGACTCACCATTTGGCGAGGACGCTCAAGAGGATTTAAGCAAAGCGGTAAATTGATTTCACCGAAATCGTCAGCAGGTCGCTTTTCCAAAAGTGCCACGTAGCGCTTTTGAATATGACCGTGAGCAAAGGCGTATTGAAGTTGCTGATGAGCCAGCTTTGTTTTTGCAAAAAGAAGAACGCCCGAGGTCGCCATGTCCAAACGGTGCAAAAGCATGGGGCCGGTGGCATTGGGGTAGAGACTTAAAACGGTGTCGTAGACATTGCGAACGGCGTGTTTGCCCGGAACCGATAAGAGACCTGCGGGTTTATTGACCGCCACTAAATCATCATCCTCATAAATGATTTCCGGTTGCCAATGGGCAAAATGGTCAATCGCTAAGCGGTTTGCTTCAAGCGTTAACCCCTTTAATTGAAAGTCTAGGAGCGGTGCATGACGCTCTTTGGAAAAACTGTAAAAGACGCCTTCTTGACGAGCATCGTGGGAGGGGAGCGTTCCCCACCAAAAGGAGCCAAAGGCAATGAGTTTTTCGTTTTTCTCACTGGCTGTTTTCAAAAGGGCCGGCAGGCTTGAACGCAACAAAGCTTTAAGCCACTCTTCTTTTTCTAAGTAACCTTCAAGCAAATGAAATAGAGAGACTTTTTCTTGGCAAGCGTTTGTGAGCTCAATGGTGCTTAAGCGTTGACGCCAATCAGCCATGAGGGCATTTTGCGTTTCCGTTTGAATGCGAGCATGCATTCGCTCTTCTTCGTAAATGGCGTTCGTTAAGAGCCCTTTTAAGCGATCCAATTCACGAGAGTCTTTTTGACTTTCGCTAGCGAGCGCTGCCAAGTCGGCATTAGGCGACATTCTTGCTAAACGTCGCTTGGATTTACGATCACGAGCAGCAGTGCGGAAGGCAACAAAGGCTTCTTCGGCCTTGGAGCGTCGATCAAGTGCCGCTTCAAGATAATCCGTTTTTAACGTTGGAAAATGAGCCGGAGGCAACTGTTGCCAAAAACTTTTAACGAAGAAAGTGTCTTCCGAGTCAAACTGATCGCAACCGGCATAAAAGCCATAATCGCCATTTTCATTTTGAATAACTAAAACGGCAATGAGTCGACCAGGTTGCCCCTGAGCATTGTTTTCTAAATGCGTGCGAACACAAAGGGCCGCTTTCTCTACCCAGGGATGCGGCTCGTAGTGATAGGGGAACGTGAGCGCCGTGGGCGCGTTCCCGTCGCGAACAAATAGATTATGAAACATTTACTTAAAAGGCTGAATGGTCAGTCAGTGGCGTATTGTAACAAACCCGACCTATATATCGAAAATCGAGTGTGCGACGACGCCCGAACGGATATAGTGAGGTTCGTTTGTTAAACAAATGACGCTTCCGGGCCCCATGACAACGTTTCCTCTGTTAATGGAATTGAAAGCCCTTATCAAAGAGGGCTCAGGAGTCTCTGCGGTGCTGATAGCGACGGGATTGTAAACATTACCATTTTTAATCACAAGATCAATTTCTTTGAAATTTGAATCACGATAGAAGTAGAAATCTGCGCGTTTGCCGTTGTGAACCCAACTTTTTCTCAATTCCATAATGACAAAATTTTGAAATAGACGTTCCTTCTGATGTGACTCTTGAAGCGTTTGAGGTGAGGCTATTCCACATAACCAAGAAGCCAACCCTGTGTCACTAAAGTAAATCTTTGGCTTTTTAATCAGGACTTTGCCGATGCTTTCAGAAAACGCTGGGAGCAAGTAAACGACGCCAGCAACTTCGGCAATAGAGAGCCATTCGCGTGCTGTTTGTGTTGCGATGCTAGCTTCAGCAGCAATTTTGCCAATCTGAAGCTCTTGACCGATACGGTTGGCCAGAATTTCTAAGAAGCGTTGGAACTCATTAATTTTGCTCACGCCCGCGTGTTGAACGTCGTGCTCAATATAGGTACGTAGCAGGAGATTAAAGAACTCATAACGTTCGCTCTCACTCATACCAATGACATTAGGGTACGCACCTTGCCAAATCAAAGACCAAATATCACCAAGCTCTTTTCGATCCAAAATGGAATTGGGCAAAGAGCCATTGGGTAAATACGGCTTTTGTTCAAATGCTTTTCCTTGCCGCTCATAGAGACTAAGGGGGAGCAGTTCAAATATTGCCATGCGCCCAGCTAAGGATTCTGTGAGATTTTTAATCGTGTCAAGGCGTTGAGAACTGGTTAACCAAACCTGTCCTGTCTCTTCGTTTTGATCGACAAGAGATTTAATTTGGCGACACAAATCCGGACAGCGTTGAATTTCTTCGATCGTCATCGGGGCTGGGTAGTGTTGGAAATAATTGTCTCGACGGGTCTGAGCAAGTGTTAGAACTTTCCAATCATTCAAAGAGACCATCTTTCGATTATTGGAAAGATGCCTCAAAAGAGAGCTTTTGCCGATTTCTCTCATACCTTGAACCAAAATAACTTTAAAGTGTTGTGAGGCTTTTAAAAGTGAGTGTTCTAAAGTTCTTGGGATGTAGTTCATGATTTGGATTGAAACTTTATTAATTTTATAAAGTCTACTTCATTAAATTCATAAAGTGGTACATGAGTACATATTTGTAAGTTTGTGGATGAATTTCTCGAAAATGGGTCTTTTAATGATAAAATTTATTTTGCAGAATTTCTGCAAAATGGAGAAATAAATGTTACTTAATTTCAGTCTGTCAAACTACAAGTCTTTCAAGGATGAAGTAGTTTTTTCGATGGAACCAGCCCCTAAACAAAAAGGACTGGATTACAGCATCTTGCAAAAAAAGATCGGAAAGAAGACTTATAAGGCTTTAAGTTCTGCTGTGATTTATGGCCCCAATGCCTCTGGTAAAACCAATCTTATTGGGGCGGTAGAGGTTCTTCAGGCAATCATGTTGAGAGGGAATATTCTGAATTCTTCTCAAACAGGTTCGCCTAATGTTGCGGCTTCGAGCCTGGATTTGATTCCTAATAGTGGATTAAAGCAAGCTGAACCGGTGTCTTTCGGAATAACTTTCATTAAGGACAACTGGTTAATTAACTATCAACTATCGATGGACTTGGGAAAGTTTCTTGAGGTTGATTACCAAAGAAAGGTTTTATTCGAACAGTTGTCTGTGAATGGGGAAACGTTATTTACTCGTGAAGAAGGCTCTTTAAAGTTTGAGAATCTTTCTGTGCTGAAAGAATTCTGGTGTGTTGATTTTTCCGATTCTCAAAGACTTGAAATGATGAAATCGTTGGCACAGACGGGATTGAATCAAGTCGAACTTTTCCTAATGAACGGGTTTAAGGCCATTTTTTGTCCTAAATTTGTTGAAAAGATTGTTCAGTGGTTTAAAGAGCAGTTAGTGGTTATATGCAGAGCAGATGCTCTTCGACTGATTAAGCCTTTTGGTCAAGAAATTACGAACGGTTTAATGATTGAAAAGCATTTAAGCGAAGCGGCAAAAAGCTTTGGTATTCATTCCAATGTGTTGGGTTATATCAAAAACGATAATACCAAAGAGCCGTTGCTGTGCTCTGTTATTGCCAATGGCCCATCCGAAAGTGTTTGTATTCCTGCTGAAGTGTATGAATCCTACGGCACCGTTCGTTTCGTCAATCTGTTCCCATTATTGATTAGTGCGATGGCAACAGGTGGAACATTGTTAATTGACGAATTCGATGCTTCAATCCATCCAATGGCATTGATGAATATCGTTAATATTTTCCATAATGATGAAATTAATGTAAATCACGCACAACTCATATTTAATACGCATAACCCCATCTTTTTGAGTCCGACACTTTATCGACGAGATGAAATTAAATTTGTTGAACGCGATGAAGAAACACATTTCAGCCAACACTATTCGTTGTCGGATTTTGGTACTTCGGGAAGCAAGGGAGTTCGCAAAACTGGAGATTATTTGAGGAATTACTTTATTGATAGTTATGGCGCTATCAGCGAAGTTGATTTCTCAAACTTGTTCTCCAACATTCCGAAAATTAAAGAGGAAGGCTAGGATCTATGGCGAATCGAAAGCAGAATTTCAGAATTTACTTTTCGGTTGAGGGAGAAACGGAAAAATGGTATTTGAATTGGTTGCAACAGCAAATTAATGCTAGTGATGCTTCTAAGCTGAGTGTTAAGTTTGATGTTAAGGTTGAAAAAGATCCTGTTAAACGTATTAAACAAACGGCGTTTTTTGAGGAAGCAACCTTCATTCACTTTTTTGATATTGAAAGTCAAGAAGCAGCTCACGTTCAGCAAGTTCAGACGACTTTGGATCGGTTGAAACTGGCCAAAGAATATAAGCCAGTGACATACAAGTTGGCCTATAGCAATTTTGCGTTTGAGTTGTGGATTTTATTGCATAAGTGTGCTTTTACCAAGTCCTTAACGCATAGAAGTCAATATCTTCAACCGATAAATAAGACTTTTGGTGAAAATTTCGAAAATCTGCATCAATGTAAGCATCAAGATAATTTTGCTCGAATATTAAGCAAGTTAACTTTGAGTGATGTCGTGACTGCAATTAAAAATGCAAAAACGATCGAAGATCAAAATGCCTTGCAATATAAGGCAGTAAGGTACAAGGGGTGTAGTTATTACAAAGAGAATCCTTCTCTTTCTGTGGGGCGCATCATTGAGGAAATTCTTCAAAAATGCGGTTTGGTAGGTAAGTAATAAAAAGGGGAGTTCTGAAAAAAACTCCCCTTAATACATCTAATTGAGGTTATCGATTAAGACAAACCAACAATCTTGCCGTTGACCACATCAATATGCAAAGCTGCCGGTTGGCGCGGAAGGCCAGGCATACGCATGATGGCACCCGTGGTCGCCACAACGAAACCAGCGCCGGCGTTCAAAATCAAGCGTTGAACCGGCAACGTAAAGCCCTTCGGAGCACCCAACCAAGTCGGTTCGTGAGACAAGGAGTAGGGGGTCTTGGCAACGCAGACCGGTAACTTGTCAAAGCCCAATTCTTGAATTTGCTTCAAGTCTTTCTTAGCAGCAGCCGACAGTTCAATGCCTTGACCGCCGTAGACGTTAACCGTCAACTTTTCAAGCTTCGTGACGATATCGTCGTCGGCTTCGTAGCTGTAGTTTAAGGGCTTCACATCGCCTTCGGCAGCAGCCATCACGGCACGAGCTAATTCCACGGCACCCTTACCACCTTCGGCAAAACCGTCACAGATCGCAAAGCGCACACCCATTTCTTCGCAGTGCTTAGCAATGATGTCGATTTCTTCAGCAGTGTCGCTAGCGAAGTGGTTCAAACTCACCACGATGTTGGGACCGAAGTGCTTCAAGTTTTCGATGTGAGCATCAAGGTTGCAAAGACCAGCCTTCAAAG
Source organism: uncultured Sutterella sp. (assembly GCA_905206345.1). Taxonomy (GTDB): domain Bacteria; phylum Pseudomonadota; class Gammaproteobacteria; order Burkholderiales; family Burkholderiaceae_F; genus Aphodousia. The sequence continues at coordinate 5,700 of CAJLGW010000040.1, forward strand.
CGTCAACATTGGGCTTGCCAATTTCCGGCAACGGCACATTACCGTGCCACTTCAAGGCCTTGGTAGAGGTCACCAACACGATGGCAGAGGGCGTGAGACCCGCCATACGGCACTTGATGTTCATGAATTTTTCAGCACCCAAGTCGCTACCAAAACCGGCTTCAGTAATGGCCCAGTCACCCAACGTAAGAGCGGCCTTCGTGGCCATCACGGAGTTGCAACCGTGGGCGATGTTGGCAAAGGGGCCACCGTGCACGAAAGCCAAGTTGCCTTCAAGCGTTTGCACGAGGTTGGGCTTCATGGCTTCTAACAAAAGAGCCATCAAAGAGCCCGTAGCCCCCAATTCTTTACAGGTGTAGGCGGAACCGTCACGCTTAATGCCAACCACCAAGCGATCCAAACGAGCACGCAAGTCGTCCAAATCCGTAGCCAAGCAAAGCACGGCCATGAGTTCGCTAGCCACCGTAATATCAAAACCCGTTTCAGTGGGAATGCCGTTAGCCGGGCCACCCAAGCCACTTATCATGTTACGAAGCATACGGTCATTAACGTCAACAACACGACGCCAAATCACGGTCTTCAAATCGACTTGACCCCAGTGACGGGCGTTATCGATCATGGCAGCCAAAAGGTTATTGGCTGCGGTGATGGCGTGGAAGTCACCCGTGAAGTGCAAGTTAATGGCTTCCATCGGCAAGACTTGAGAGTAACCGCCGCCGGCAGCACCACCCTTCATACCAAAGCACGGGCCCAAGGAAGGTTCACGCAAAGCCACAACGGCCTTTTCACCGAGCTGCTTCAAACCTTGCGTCAAAGCAATTGACGTCGTGGTCTTGCCGGAGCCGGCAGGCATACCGGAGGTGGCCGTCACAAGGACGAGCTTGCCGTGGGGTTTACGAGCAGCGTCAAGTTGCACCTTCGCCTTATCGCGACCATAGGGCTCGAATTCTGCATCGGTCAGACCGGCAGAGTGAGCGAGATCGTCGATACGAATCAATTGCGCTTCTTGTGCGATTTCGATATCGGATTTCATAGTAAAAATCTCCAAATAATTAAAAGACAAAAACAAAAATTTTCGGACCTCAACACCGCTTACGGCATTAAAAATAATGCCGAAACGTTGTACCTCGATTGAATCTGCGGGAGGTGAGTGTGTTGGTTTTCCTGATGAGGCAAGTATGCCAAAAAATCAAGGCAATAGGGCAAATTTTTGGTTGTCTTTTTAAACGAAAAATGAATGAAGCTTTACTAGCGATGGAGTCTGTTACATATTTTTGAGATGAATGGGTATTTTTCCTGTGATTTACGGCGCGTTGGGAGAATTATCTTGGGTGAAAGATTAAAATTAATATGTTGACCGCTCAAGAATAAGCGGACTCTTTTCTGAAGTTCTCAAGGAGAAATAAGCATGTGGGATTTATTGCTAAAGGGCGCTCGTGTTGTCGACCCCCTCAACCATATTGACGGCATTCGCGACGTGGCGATCGAAAATGGTGTGATCGCTGAAGTGGGCGTGGATTTGCCTGGCGGCCAAGCCAAGGTTGTCGAAGACTACACGGGTTACGTTCTTCAACCGGGGATTATTGATAGCCACGTTCACTTAGGTGAAATGTGGGGTTCTCCCTATGGCTTTAAGATGCTTGCCATGGCCGGTGTCACGACGTGCTTAGACATGGCCGGTCCCTTGGACAACGTTTTAAAGAATATCCCGACGTATGGTAGCGGTATCAATGCTGCTATTTTGCAATACGCTTCGCCCCCGTTTACCTTTAAGACCAATGAGCCCACCAAGGCCGAAATGGATGCCTTGATTGACGAATCCATGAAGGGTGGCGCATTGGGCGTGAAACTTTTGGGCGGTCACTATCCGTTAAAGCCCCAAGTGTCTTCTCTTTTGATTAAGACTGCACTTGAACACGGTGCTTACATTGCTTGGCACGCCGGTACCAGCGAACACGGCTCCAACATCGAAGGTATGCGTGAAGCCGTTGAAATGAGTAAGGGCAACTTCTTGCACTTGGCTCACATCAATGCTTACTGCCGTGGTGCCATTCGCTCTGAAGTGGAAGAAACGCAAGAAGCCATTGATTTGTTGTTGGCTAACGACCACATTCACTGCGAAAGCTACATTTCTCCGCGCAACGGTACGCGCTTGACCTGCTTTGAAAGCGGTGAAGTGCAATCCAAGGTGACGGGCAATTGCTTGAAGCGCTTTGGCTTTACGGCTGATAAGGAAGGCATTGAAGGTGCCTTTAAGGCCAAGAAGGTTTGGGCCGTGTATGACGCAGGTGGCTACTCTGACTTGATGACGGGCGAAGAAGGTTTGGCCCTTTGGAAGAGCTGCAACACGGACGTGGGCGGGTCCTTTAACGTCAATCCTCCGTTGCCGCGCATTATGTTGGCTCAAGCGAAGCGCCCGGACGGCAGCTTCGTTGTTGACGGTATTTCTACCGACGGCGGTTGCATCCCGCGTAACGTGATTTTGGAACAAGGCTTATCTTTGGTTCGTTTGGACGTTTTGACGATGTCTGAATTCGTGGCCAAGACGAGTTTGAATCCGGCACGCATGTTGCGTTTGGACAACAAGGGTCATTTGAGTGTTGGGGCCGATGCCGATATCACGATCTTTGACTTGAATGCTCAAAAGGCTGTCGCTAGCTTTGTTAACGGCAAGACCATTTTGAAGGATGGCCATGTCCACGGTACCAACGGTACGGTGATTTGTACGGCTCAAGGGGCTGAAGCCGTTCGTGCGATGGGTATTAATGCATTGGTCGTGGATCCGGGCAAGCCTGTTGCTGAACGCATGAAGTTCTAATTCATTGATAGACAAGGGGAAAACGAAATCGTTGGGGATTTTTCAAAAAAATGCAGAAAAACTTGCAAAAGCGAGAAATTCCCTATACAATTCGTTTTCTCTTTCGGGGGTATAGCTCAGTTGGTAGAGCACTTGCATGGCATGCAAGGGGTCAGCGGTTCGAATCCGCTTACCTCCACCACCAAAAGAGATTGTCATAGGTCCCCATCGTCTAGAGGCCTAGGACACGACCCTTTCACGGTCGGTACCGGGGTTCGAATCCCCGTGGGGACGCCATCACTTAGAAGCAGCCGTACGGTTGCTTTTTTGTTATCTGCTGCTTGGAATGGGGCTTTAAGCGGTCGCTACAAAAGGAAAAAGAGGAGCCTAAACCCCTCTTTCCCATCGTTAATTTCCCAATCGATTTACAACACGCGTTTTAAGAAAGCCTTAGTGCGTTCTTCCTTGGGCTTCACCAAAACTTCATCGGGCGAACCTTCTTCAACGATGACGCCGCCGTCCATGAAGATGACGCGGTCGGCGACTTCTTTTGCGAACGTGATTTCATGCCCGTCTTGGGTTTTGTGGCTGGCTGCACAGATGCTTAGATTTGCTGTGTGTATAGGGTTTCTGACAAGGCCGTCGAATACGGGTTGGGTCAAGATCGGATGCATCGACGCCATCGGTCGGTAAGGCAGCAGACCGAGCACGTTGCTTAGCGTCATCACAACAATTGATTTGTCAGACCTTCGAGACTCAAGGTGAGTGATGCCATCGAGAGCTTTCAAGCTTTCGATGTTGGTTTTGCCCTTTTCCATACGAAGTCATACAGACGATGGAGCAGTTCAGACCTGAGTTTAGAGAAATTCGCCAGAACCCCCGCTAATTCATTAACGGGATGAATGGCGCAAAGTCGAAAGACTTTGTTAATAGCGTACAAATATAAATCTAAAATTGATCTATTTGTGTATAATTAAAATAGCTAACAGATTTAATGCGTAAGATTTTCTACAATTCTTTGTTCGACGAAAGTACGAATTTATCCAACCTCATCCCAGGCCGATTACCTCTGCGGATTGTTTGGGGCTGTTCGTTTTTGCTACAACAAGGCTCTTCACATTAAAAAGCATTTCTACCATACTCACGGTGTCAATCTTTCTCCTGTACGTGATATTAAGCCTCTTTTATCGAAGGCAAAGAAATCTCGAAAGTATGCTTGGTTAAAGAACTATGATGCCATTGCTTTACAAGAATCAATTCGTCATTTGGATAAGGCTTTTGTTGGGTTCTTTAAACACGGTCGAGGTTTCCCTAAATTCAAAAGTCGTCGCGGTACACAAAAGAGTTATCACTGCACTGCTGTGTCTTGTGGGGACAATTGGATCAAAATTCCCAAGCTCTCCAAAATCAAAGCCAAAGTCCACCGACCGATCACCGGTAAAGTTAAAAGCATTACTTTATCACTGGAGCCGAGTGGCAAATACTATGCCTCCATTCTTTACGATGACGGAAGATGTGAACCTCCATTGATAACTTCCATTATGGCTGAGGGTGTCATTGGACTGGATATGGGATTGAAAACCTTCTTGACCGACTCCAGGGGTGAAGTGGTTGAGAGCCCTCGTTATTTAAAACAAGCTCAAGCTAATCTGCGCAGAAAGCAAAAGAAACTATCCCGAAAAGTAGTAGGAAGTGCGAATTGGGCGAAAGCTCGTCAGTTGGTAGCAAAAGCTCATGAGCGTGTTCGCTGTCAACGAATGGATTTTTTACACAAGGTCTCTCGACGTGTAGCTGACGAAAACCAAGCGGTTGCTATTGAGAGTTTATCAACGAAGAACATGATGAGAAATCACCATCTAGCCAAGAGCATTGCCGATGTGGCTTGGGGTGGATTTTTCACCTTGCTTGCTTACAAGTTAAAACGTCAAGGGAAACGATTAATTGAAATGGATCGTTTTTACCCATCGTCAAAGACTTGTAGTGCCTGTGGGTACAAAATGGATGATTTACCACTATCGATCCGAGCGTGGACTTGTCCGGTTTGTGGAGCCGCGCATGATCGAGATCATAACGCGGCAATCAATATCCAAAAGCAAGGACTTTTGAAATTAAAGGCGGAAGGGCTATCCGTCTCTGCTTGTGGAGGCTGTGTCAGTCATTGTGAAAACAATGCAACGGCCAATGAAACAAGAAGCCCCTACCTTCAGGTAGGGGAGTAGTCACGAGCCGTTGAATAACAGCAGTGGGCTAACTCAAAAGCATTCGCTTTCGGCGTTTAAGAGGTTGCAGGATTCAGATGTATGACTGTGGCTAGATCAATGCCTCACGCAGAGAAATGTTCGAAAGGCCGACAAGTGACTTCAAGAGTATATGATTAATATAAGGGATATCCCTTGAGTATAGGGATAACCCCTATTTTTATTTGTAATCTTATAGATGAGAATGTTTCTCATTCTTATTACTAAGGATGCAAATCAAATGTTTTTCCTACATCTCACACCTCATTCAAGTAAAGTTTTACCTATTGCGGCAGCCGTTGCTAGCGCATTCCTTCCATCTTTTTCCGCTGCTCAAGAAGCCGCAAAATCGTTTGTGATCAGCGATCCAATAGTGGTGACGGCGACCCGAACAGAGAAATCGCTTTCCGAAACATCATCCTCTTTGACTGCCGTAACCGACAAAGAAATTGAATTGCGTGGTTACCAGTCTATTTCTTCAGCGCTTTTGGACATTCCTAATGTCACGATTGCATCTCCGGAAAACCCGCTTTTTTCTCGAGTGAGCATTCGCGGGTCGGATGAAAATCAAATTACCTACGTGATTGACGGGGTGCGCCAAGACAATTACACACTCTCTGGCAATCGCCCGACAGGCATTTTTATCGATCCTGAGCTTGTCAAGCAAATCGAAGTCAAGCACGGCGGTGGCAGTGTTCTGTACGGCAATGGTGGCATCGGCGGCACTCTTGCAGTCACCACCAAACTGGCGGCAGACTTCTTAGAAAGCGGTGAAACCTTCGGTACCAAGGTAAAAACTGGTTACTCGACTACCAACGAAGAATGGATGAGCAGCGCTTACGCATTTGGTCGCTGGAACGCGTTAGACGTGCTGTTAGCCGTGACACGCCGCAATTCTGGTGATGAAAAGATTTCCGATGGCAAGCGGGGCAACAACAGTACCGACACCAAGTACACATCATTGCTGTTGAAGACCTCGCTTTGGGCAAGCGACGATGCGCTTTTCTCTCTTGCATACAACTACGACGATTACGATTCAAGTTGGCTCCACGAGGCTACGGATCCAGTCGCTTACGCCTACGAGCAACATCGCATAACGGCGTCAGCTGAATATACAAGCGGTGAGTTGTTGGATTTAAGGGCAAATGTTCAGTACACCAAACAAAATTTCTCGATGGACCAGATACTGGGTAATCTAGGAGGCATGGGGCAGGGGAACAACGACTCACTCGATGCGTGGGCTGCTAATGTACAAAACACAAGCAGATTTGGTTTCTTAGGGTCGCATACCCTAACTTATGGTGCTGACATTTCCCGCACGGAACAAGACGCGCTCACATATAACCCGTTCAATCCGATACCGTTTCCTGACGCTAGTCGCCCAGACTCAAACTCGTTGGACTGGGGCGTTTTCCTACAAGACGAAATTGCCATCAATGACCATGTCTCGGTCATTCCAACATTGCGTTATTCCTATTTCAAGCGTGAATCATCGAATCCCGATTACAAAGATTTTTCCGACAGCAAAGTGACGCCGGGCATCACAGTGTCCGTGACGCCAACGAAAGGGCTTTCTTTCTGGGCATCGGCCAATGAAGGTTTCCGAGCTCCGGTCCTGGACGAACTCTATTATTCGGTAGATAGGGGCTTGCCCTGGTTGCCGGGAGGAGTTGTGGATGCCAATCCTGATTTGAAGCCGGAAAAATCCTGGAACTACGAAGTGGGTATGAACGCGCTGTTTGGCGGAGTCATTGCCGACCGTGATCAGACGAGCATCAAAGCGGCACTTTTTTACGATGATGTAGAAGACTTTATCAATATCAGTCAAAGCACTGATGCCGAAGGTATCGAACATTTCCGGGCGGAAAACATTGGTCGTGTTGTGCGAAAGGGGGTGGAACTTACGGGAACCTACACCATTGACAATTTCAGGGCAACAGCCAGCTACGGCCTTGTGCATGTGACGGACAAGGAAACTGATGAACGTGTAACAGGTATCACACCGCAGTCGGTAAATCTAAAGCTGGACTATACGTTGCCCAAACAATTCTTGAGCACTTGGTATCGACTTTCATGGAACGATGCCGCCTCGGGCGACAAGGCTAAAAACACGGCCACTACTCGTGTGAATTACGGCTCTTTCGTGACTCATTCTCTAGGGCTGACGTGGACGCCTAAGATTCCCAACTTTTGGGACTTTGACGCGGGCATGGCCATTGAAAACATCACAGACGAAAAATATCGTTACGTAAACGGCTCTTGGGGCTATGGACGCGGCGTGCGAGTCTGGGTGAGCGGTCGCTTCTGACAGCGCTTTCGACAGTTGTCGTTTTTTGACTATTCCTCGACATGAGGCGGGTTGCGTGAGTCTCTGAACAAACGCAATTCGCCTTTGCCATACCCCAATGCAACACCAAATAAACTTTGATTCACCCGTCCGGCGTCTGGGACTGCGGGGCATTCTGAAGAACTGGCTCTTTAGTGTACATGCCTTGCCTTTGTGGGCAGTCTTTGCTCTCGTTGCTGTGGCCAATGCCACTAATGTGCGGTTTTCCGTTGCCTTAAACGAATGGAACGGTCGTTTTTTTAATGCTTTGCAAAAAGTCGATGCTTCTGCAATCTATGAAGCTCTCTTTGATTTTATTTGGCTTGCGAGCGCTTTGATTTTTCTGCTTGTGATGACGCAGTACATCAAAAATCGACTACTTTTAAGTCTGCGTCGAGAAATTACATGTCGCTTAATTGATGTGTGGATGTCGCCAACAGCAGCTCACTTCCAGCTACGTGAAAGCGGTCGCGAACCTGACAATCCAGACCAACGAATCATTGAAGACTCGCGAGAACTTGTCGGATTGTCCGTTAACTTGAGTCTGAGTTTTCTTGAATCGGTGCTCACCATCGCCAGCTTCTCGGTGATTCTATGGAATCTTTCTGGTTCCGTTACTGTTTTAGGGCTAGAAATACCGGGCTACATGTTTTGGGTTTGCCTTGCATACACCGCATTCGCTACCGTCATTACTCATTGGATCGGTTATCCCTTAAAGCGCCTCAATTATGCCTCGCAAGCCAAGGAAGCCGATCTTCGTTATGCTTTCATTGAAAAGCGACGGCATGCCGACGCTATTGCGGGAGCTCAAGGCGAATCGTTCGAAGCCAAACACCTGAAAGAGAGTTTGGAAGAGTTACTCGCTGTTTTGACTGCTTATGTGAAAAAACAGCGTGATCTGGATCTCTTCACCGTGGGATTGGGCCAAGTGACCCATTTGGCACCCATCTTTTTTTCTCTTCCGGCGCTGTTGTCGGGACATATTCAACTGGGAGGCCTCATGCAAATTCGAGGGGCCTTTACCGATGTTGCGCGTTCGTTGTCTTGGTTTATTTTTGCCTACGATAACCTGGCAAGCCTCGTCGCTGCATGGGAGCGACTCTCACATCTTGTTAACAGCTTGGAAGAGGCCGAAATCGAACGTCGGAAAAACTTACTGCGTACGCAACAAAGGAGAGATGAAAAAAATCGTTTAGTCAATGGCAATGTACTTGTAGCTAATATGACTTTAATGTTGCCAACAAGTCCAAATCCGAAGAACATAGAACTGGTTGCTTCCGTTGGAGACACGATTTTTGTGACAGGTTCTTCGGGTGTCGGGAAAAGCACGTTTTTGAAAACGATTGCCGGCTTTAAAGCAAATTACATCGGCGACCTTAGCCGCAACACGGATCAAAAGCTTATGTGGTTGCCACAGAAGTCCTATCTTATCAAAGGTATGTTGAGAGACAATCTCACGTATCCTTGTCGAAAGGAAAATTTGCCGAGGACTATCGACGATCAGTATCTCTCCCAGCTTCTGGCGTCATTTGACCTTAGTCACCTTATCGGGCGTTTGGATGAAATATCTGACTGGAGCAATGTGCTGTCTGGTGGTGAACAGCAGCGCATTGTTTTGATTCGAGCGCTTTTAACTCGACCCGACTTGCTCTTAATGGATGAAGCAACGTCGGCTCTGGATTCGCCCGCAGCGATGAAAGCACTTGAGTTTTTACAAAAAAAACTGCCAAACACAAGTATCATCTTCGTGACGCATCAGGAGTGCTTTGTCAAAGATCAAAGCCATCAATTCAGAATTGTTTAATAAATAATTTCCAGAATAAATATGAAGCTCAACTACTATACCCCGTTTCCCCACTATGAGAATGCCATCGTCGTAGGCGACACTGCTGCCGAGGCTCTGGCCTCACTTCATATCTACACTCGCGGTTTGATCGGTGGCGATATTCCATCAATGGAAGTGTGGCATCCAACGGAAAAGTTTCTTGAATGCACATCGTGTGCTATGCGCGACCGACCGCAAATTTTGGATATTGCTGCCCGTCGTATTGGTGTCGATTACATCCTGCTGGAAGACAATGGCCAGGAACATTTAAATCCTGTTCATTTAAAGGATGACCTTGAAAAAGAGGGCTTTTCTATAAAAGTGCTCAATGTTCAAGGTGAACCGATGGAAATCGTAGAGCGTGCCGCAGCCCTTTATGGGGATGAGGCACTGCGACAGGCCGCCCGTATACGTCGGGACTTTGAAGTTCGTTTGGCTCAGGTGGAATCGTCGCCCAAACAGGAATGCATGAGCATCCTAACGCTTCTGGGAATTCGGCACCCTGTTGAAGATGCGGTTTACTGTTTTGCTGCGACTGCGAGAGCCGAGATAACACAGGATGTGATTGAGCGCCTGGGTTGTATCAATCCGGTGGATATTTCTGAGCACATGGAAGATATCAAGGGGCTTTATCGCTTGGACACCCAGCGCTTGTCAGATTTGCTGTTGGTAACAGCCCCGTCGGCCATTGCTTTGTGCGGGGATTCAGCGGCTGCATTGCAGTTCGTTCATCAGGCACTTAAAGATAAACCTGCTCTTTCATCCTGCAAGTCGTTCAGGCGAAATGCTCTTTTGCCTTTGCCTTGGTACTGTCGGCCGATGGGTTGGCGTTTGCCACGTGTACTGGAGATCTGGCAACGGTCCTTAAAAGAGCTAACTGGGCTGTAAAGGCGTACAAAGTAAATGACACAGGCTTGAATGGCAACGCTTGTACTGACTCTCTAGTCTGGTAGGCCACAAGGCCAAAGTGACTACTCCCCTACCTGAAGGTAGGGGCTTCTTGTTTCATTGGCCGTTGCATTGTTTTCACAATGACTGACACAGCCTCCACAAGCAGAGACGGATAGCCCTTCCGCCTTTAATTTCAAAAGTCCTTGCTTTTGGATATTGATTGCCGCGTTATGATCTCGATCATGCGCGGCTCCACAAACCGGACAAGTCCACGCTCGGATCGATAGTGGTAAATCATCCATTTTGTACCCACAGGCACTACAAGTCTTTGACGATGGGTAAAAACGATCCATTTCAATTAATCGTTTCCCTTGACGTTTTAACTTGTAAGCAAGCAAGGTGAAAAATCCACCCCAAGCCACATCGGCAATGCTCTTGGCTAGATGGTGATTTCTCATCATGTTCTTCGTTGATAAACTCTCAATAGCAACCGCTTGGTTTTCGTCAGCTACACGTCGAGAGACCTTGTGTAAAAAATCCATTCGTTGACAGCGAACACGCTCATGAGCTTTTGCTACCAACTGACGAGCTTTCGCCCAATTCGCACTTCCTACTACTTTTCGGGATAGTTTCTTTTGCTTTCTGCGCAGATTAGCTTGAGCTTGTTTTAAATAACGAGGGCTCTCAACCACTTCACCCCTGGAGTCGGTCAAGAAGGTTTTCAATCCCATATCCAGTCCAATGACACCCTCAGCCATAATGGAAGTTATCAATGGAGGTTCACATCTTCCGTCATCGTAAAGAATGGAGGCATAGTATTTGCCACTCGGCTCCAGTGATAAAGTAATGCTTTTAACTTTACCGGTGATCGGTCGGTGGACTTTGGCTTTGATTTTGGAGAGCTTGGGAATTTTGATCCAATTGTCCCCACAAGACACAGCAGTGCAGTGATAACTCTTTTGTGTACCGCGACGACTTTTGAATTTAGGGAAACCTCGACCGTGTTTAAAGAACCCAACAAAAGCCTTATCCAAATGACGAATTGATTCTTGTAAAGCAATGGCATCATAGTTCTTTAACCAAGCATACTTTCGAGATTTCTTTGCCTTCGATAAAAGAGGCTTAATATCACGTACCGGAGAAAGATTGACACCGTGAGTATGGTAGAAATGTTTTTTAATGTGAAGAGCCTTGTTGTAGCAAAAACGAACCGCCCCAAACAGTCCGCAGAGGTAATCGGCCTGGGATGAGGTTGGATAAATTCGTATTTTCGTCGAACAAAGCATTGTAGAAAATCTTACGTATTAAACCGTATCGCTAAGTTTTAGGTAAGCTACGTTGTAACGTCAGTCGCAA
>CAJLGW010000041.1 GCA_905206345.1 uncultured Sutterella sp.
ATTCTCTGACTTTGTCAACTTATTTATCAATTTCACACGTTTTCGTGATGAACCGGAACGATATTTTTCAGGCCAGCTATAGAGAATTTCGCTAAAATCAATAGCCGTACATTAAAGAGGCTCTGCCTTGGTTCAATTTCCTACTTTCTTAAGAGAATTTCAAATGACTTGCTCTACACTCGGCCATAAGTTTTTACGCTCACCGCTTTTGAATCGCGGTTCGGCATTCACCGAAGAGGAGCGCTGCCAAAGTGGCCTCCGCGGTTTATTGCCGGCACGAGTTGAAACATTGGAAGAGCAAGCGAAGCGTGCCATTACGGTCATGCGTCGCTTCCCCACGGGATTGCAACGTTACATCTATTTGGATGCCTTGCACAACACGAACGAAACGCTCTTTTTCAAGGTGGTCTCTGACTACATTGAAGAAGTGATGCCGATCATCTACACGCCGACTGTTGGTGAGGCTTGCCAAGAGTTCAGCCACATCTTCATGCAAACGCGTGGTCTTTATGTCACGATAAATGACAAGGGCCATATTGCTCAGTTGTTGGATAACGTGGCTCAAGACGACGTCGAAGTGATCGTGGTCACGGACGGCCAACGTATTTTGGGCTTGGGTGACCAAGGCGTCAATGGTATGGGCATTCCTATCGGTAAGTTGGCCCTTTACACGGCTTGCGCCGGTGTGGCTCCGGAAAAGACGTTGCCGGTGACGATTGATGTGGGTACCAATAATCCCACGTACTTGACTGATCCGATGTATCTCGGTCTTCGCCATGAACGTATTTGCGGTGCTGCTTATGACGAATTGATTGACGAATTCATGGACGCCGTTCGCAAGCGCTGGCCCAACGTTTTGGTTCAATTTGAAGACTTCGGTAACGCTAACGCTTTCCGTTTGTTGGATCGTTGGAAAGATAAGAGCTTGTGCTTTAACGATGACATTCAAGGCACGGCTTGCGTGGCTTTGACGGGCTTTTACTCTGCCATGCGTGTGACGGGTGGCAAGCTCGCCGATCAACGCGTTTTGTTCTTGGGTGCCGGCGAAGCTGCAACGGGTATTGCCAATTTGATCGCTGCTGCTATTGCTGATGAAACGGGTCTGCCGATGGAAGAAGCCCGTAAGCGCTGCTTCCTCTTTGACTCTAAGGGTTTGGTGGAATCCACCCGCACGGGCTTGACCTCTCATAAGAAGGACTTTGCTCACGACGCACAACCCGCAACGAGCTTCTTGCAAGCCGTTCAACAATTGCGCCCGACCGCTATCGTTGGTGTGGCCGCATTGCCTAACGCCTTTGACTCTATGGTCATTGGTGAAATGAGTGCTATTAACGAGCGTCCCATTATCTTTGCCTTGTCTAACCCGACTTCGAAGGCTGAATGCACGGCAGAGATGGCTTACCAATTCTCTGACGGTCGTGCTTTGTTTGCTTCCGGTTCTCCTTTCGATACGGTTCAATACAAGGGCAAGACCTTTGTGCCGCGTCAAGGCAACAACTCCTATGTGTTCCCGGCTTTGGGGCGCGCTGCTACCTTTGTTAAGGCAAAGACCATGCCAACGGGGATGTTCTTGGCTGCCTCTCGTAAGTTGGCAGAGTTGGTGACGCAAGAAGATTTGGATAACGGTAGCTTGTACCCGTCCTTGACGGAAATTCGTCCGATTTCTGAAGCGATTTCTGTGGCCGTGGCTCAATGGGCTTACGACAACGGTTTGGCAACGGCTGAAAAACCGGAAGATTTGGATGCTGCTGTGAAGGCCAGCATGTACACGCCTCACTACTAATTCTTTGTCTTTAAGTAAGGAATGAAACTTGAGGCGGCACAGACCGCCTCAAGCTCGTTTTAGAGATCATCTGTGAAAGAAAATAATCCTTTAATCGACGTTGAGCCGTCATTGATTCCAGATATGACGCCCGCTTTTGATGACGTGGCCGTTGTGGCTCGTTTGAAAGGGGAAGCGTTGCTCACGTTTCCTGAGGATCTTTATATTCCGCCGGATGCTCTCAAGCTTTTTTTAGAGTCTTTTGAAGGGCCCTTTGACCTTTTACTCTACCTTATTCGTAAGCAACGCTTAGACCTCACTGAAATTTCGGTTGCAGCGGTCACTGATCAATACATGCAGTACGTGGAACAAATCCGTGTGCATAACATGGAGTTAGCGAGTGACTACCTTGTGATGGCCGCTGACTTGATGATGATTAAAAGTCGTCTGCTTTTACCGGTTGCACCGAGCGAAGACGGGGAAGAGGAAGAAGATCCGACGGCACGTATTTTGCGAGAAGTCGCAGAGTACGAAAAGATTCAGGTGGCCGCGCAGCTATTAAATGCCTTACCGACCGTGGGAGACGGTTTTTGGCGTGGCTACATTGGGCAGCCATCCGAAGAAGAGGCGCCTTTACCAGAGGTGTTGCCGCAAGAGTTGGCTCGCGTGTGGATGAGCGTGATGAAAAACGCCAATCTGAAGATTAATCACACGGTGGCTCGACAAGAACTCTCCATTCATGAATTCATGTCTGTGGTGATTCGTGAAGTGGAAAATGCGCCTTTTGTGAGTTTTGACGAGTTAGTGCAAAAGCAAACCACGATGCAAGCTAAAGTGGTGAGTTTTTTAGCGATTTTGGAACTTTCTCGTGAAGGACTAATTAGCATTACTCAGGCCGCACCCTATGCACCAATATATTGTTGCAAAAAGAAGGGCGCACAAGGCTCCTTTTCTTTTTAAAATACGTTCTAAATTGTGTCCGTTGACACAAATATTAATTTTTACGTTTGAACAAAGGAACTTTTCATTATGGAATGGTTGACTGAGATTATCACGACGATGCATTGGGGCGCCGTAGCTCAGATCATCATGATTGATATTTTGTTGGGTGGTGATAATGCCGTGGTGATTGCTTTGGCATGTCGTAATTTGCCGCCGCAACAACGCCGTCAAGGTATTTTCTGGGGCGTGTTTGGTGCTATCGCTTTGCGCGTTGTGCTCATTACCTGCGCCGTCTACCTGTTAAGTTTGCCGATGCTCAAATTTTTGGCCGGTCTCTTGTTGATTTGGATCGGTGTCAAGCTTTTGGTTCCGCACGATGAGGATGAAAAGCACATCGAAGGCAGTACGCGTCTTTTGGCCGCCATTAAAACGATTATCGTGGCTGACTTGGTGATGAGTATCGATAACGTGATTGGTATTGCCGGTGCTGCGCAAGCCGCTCATGCTGACCACCAAACGGCTTTGATTATCTTCGGTCTCGTGGTGAGTGTGCCCTTCATTGTGTTCGGCAGCCAAGTGATTTTGAAGCTCTTTGATCGCTTCCCGATCATCATCACCTTGGGCGGTGCGCTCTTGGGTTGGATCGGTGGTGGTTTGTTGGCAAGCGATATCTTTATTGCTGACTACCTCCCGCAAACGCCGGTTGTTCACTATGGTGCCGCCGCTATCGGTGCTGTCGCTGTGGTTGCGCTTGCTCAGCTCGTTATGTCTCGCCGTAAGAAAGGTTCGATTGACGTTTCTAAGAGCGAATAACATCCTTAGTCACCAATGATTTTGTTGACACAAAAGTGGGATATCACAAAGTCAAATTTTGACAGCGTGGTGTCCCATTTTTTTGTCTCTGACGAACATGTGAGCAGAGGTATCAGTTAGCCTTTTTATATAGCTTTGAAATCCCGATTGGGTTGGAATTAAAAAATTCTGATGAAAAGACGAACTTGATCTGTGCAACGCAGTGGACAAGTGCCACGGATATGACCAATGGTGTTTTCTACTACAAGACCGATACCAATTATCGAATTCGCTCGGTGGAATTAAAAAACATTGCCAAGGTGAAATATCAGGTGATGCCATTAGACAGTGTCAATGAGCAACCAACAGAATCAATCATTATTAAATAATTCTAGTATCTAAAAAAGGCCTCTCATATATTCTTGAGAGGCCTTTTTGAATGATTACGGTTTAAATACTACGAAGCACAACCGTCACAATCACGATCGGGGAAATCACACCGATACCGATACGGATGAGGTTAAGCATCCAAGGCGAAATACCTTGAGCACTCGTTAATTGCTTGTGTGTTTCTTTCCAGTTGACCCAGGCGGCAATGATGGCCAAACCTAAAGCGGTGACTGGCATCCCGACGTTACTCGTTAGGTAATCCAAGAGGTCGAAAATGGTTTTGCCGAAAATCTTGAAGTCGGCCAAAGGACCAAAGGACATTGTGCAGAAAACGCCCACGGCCATCATGGAAACAAAGGCAACGGGGACGGCCGTACGACGGGGAATATTAATGTCATTTAATGCGGCCGTGACGGCTTCAAAAATACTCACCGAACTCGTTAAGGCGGCCACAATCAAGCAGACATAAAAGAGAATGGCAAAGTATTGACCAAAAGGCATGTGAGCGAACACCGCAGGCATCGTCACGAACGTTAAACCGGGGCCGGCCGTCGGTTCAAGACCGAAAGCAAACACAGGCGGCATCACCATTAAGCCGCCTAAGAGAGCGGCGATAATGCCTAAGAAAGCAATCCAAGCCGTCGAGCGCGGAAGATCTGCACCATCGGACAAGTAAGAGGCGTAAACAATCAACGTACCGGCACCCACGGACAAGGAGAAGAAGCAAAAACCCATGGCGTTAAAAAGCGAGTCGGCATTGAAGTCTTCCCAGTTGAAACTGAACATGAATTCGACACCGGCCCAGGCGCCCGGAAGCGTCAAGCCACGGATAATCAAAACCAACATCAAGATGAAAAGCGTGGGCATCAAATACTTTGCCAAGCGTTCAATCCCGCGTTGCACGCCAAAGATAACAGTACCGGCCGTCATCAACATGAAGATTAATTGATAGAAGATGCCCAAGAGGGGATTACCGATGAATTGACCGAAGTAGTTACCTAATTGACTTAAATCGGTGACCAGCCCGTTACCCATCATGGCGTCAGCGGCGTAGGCCACGCACCAACCGCCCACGGTGGAGTAGAACGTCAAAATGAAAAAGCCCGTGAGCACACCGATGAGGCCGAAGATCCCCCAAGGGCGAGACTTACCGACACGGATCATGCTCTTAATACTGGCTGCACGGCCTGCGCGACCCACAACAAGTTCCGCTAAGAGCAAGAACATCCCGATCGTAAAGCAAAAGACAATGTAGGGAATGATAAAGGCAGCACCACCGTTGGTACCGGCCATGTAGGGGAATTTCCAGATTGCACCAAGGCCGACAGCAGCGCCGGCACTCGCGAGAATGAACCCGAGACGGGATGTCCATAAGTCACGTTTAGCCATGATAAATTACCTCTTTTAAGGGGCAAAGACTGCGTAAACACTGATAAATAGCAGTCAAATTTTTAATGATGAGAGACTTGTCGGCAGAGAAAAACAAGACATTTTTCTCTGCCTGGAGAAGACATCAGATGGAAAGCTCTTTTAGATGCTTAACCAAGTAGCCCTGCGAGTGCGATGACAACAATCACGCAGGGCACGATAAATCGAATTGAAAACGCAATGATGTTCAAAAGTGTCGTATTCATGGGGCGAACCGTTTGTAATTGGTCTTTCATTGTGGGCCAAGCTAAGTAGCCACCTACAATAGCAATACCCATCGCTCCAATCGGCATACCAATATTACTGGTGAGGTAGTCGAGTAAATCGAAAAATGTTCTACCCGCAAATTTCACATCAGATAAGGTGCTGAAGCTCAATGAGCAGATTACCCCAATTGCGGCCAAAACAATAGTTATGACTAGGATACTTTGCTTACGGGCTAATCTGTATTGATCAACCAAGAATTGCACGCTCATCTCAATCATGCTGATGGCGCTCGTCAATGCGGCCACCGTTAAACAGGCGTAAAACAAGATGGCAAAGAATTGTCCAAAGGGCAATTGCGCAAAGACCGCAGGCATCGTTACAAACGTCAAACCGGGGCCTGCTGCCGGATTTAATCCAAAGGCAAACACGGCGGGCATAATCATCAAACCGCCCAAAATTGCTGCAATGACAGCCAAGAACGTAATCCACGCAACAGACGTTGGAAGGTTGACATCGTCACTTAAGTAGGAGCCATAGTTCATCATGGAACCAGAGCCCAAGGAGAGCGAGAAAAAGGCAAAGCCCAAGGCGTTTAAAAGGGAGTCGCCATTAAAAACGGAAGGGTCAAACTTAAACATGAAGTCGACACCTGCCCAAGCGCCAGGCAACGTCAAACCACGAACGATTAGCAAAAGCATTAAAAGAAAGAGTATCGGCATCAAAATTTTGGAGATGCGCTCGATGCCCTTTTCAACACCAAAGGCGATGACTGCAACGCTTAAAAGCAGGAATGAAATTTGCATGCCAATGACTTTGGGGCCGTTGGTGACAAACTGATCAAAGGCGCCACCAAGTTTAGATGTATCGCTAATGAGGCCTTGCCCCATGAGGGCATCGACAAAATAGTTTAAGCACCAGCCGCCGATCACTTGGTAAAAGGCCATGATAAGAAAGCCCGCCAAGACGCTGATGACGCCGACAATGCTCCAGTGTTTGCCACCAAAATGAGGAAGGGCGCGTGCAGGGCCACCACGCGCAGCACGGCCAAGAGACATTTCAATGAGCATCACAACGAGGCCCACCGCAATGGTCAGTAAGATGTAGGGGAGAATGAAGGCAGAACCGCCATTGGTGCCAGCCATGTATGGGAATTTCCAAATGGCACCGAGACCGACCGCGGAGCCGGCACTGGCTAAAATAAAGCCCAAACGCGATCCCCAAACGGATCGCGTGATCGTAGAAGTCGACATAGTTAAAGTCCTGTTGTTAGTAGCATGAGAATAACCAATGCGGATCCCCGTCAGTCTCAAGAAGGTTATTCAAGCTTTTTTTTGAGAAAGAATTTAACTATTGTAGCTCTAAATGCGACTTAACCCAAAATCATAGCGTCGCTGACTTCGCCAGCGGCCTTTTCAAATAAGCCCAAAAGATCTTGTACGGTCAGCTTTTCTTTTTCTTGACCGGCCACATCAACAATGACTCTGCCGTTATGCATCATGCACAAACGATTGCCAAAGCGCAGGGCATCGCGCATGTTGTGCGTGATCATGAGCGTGGTGAGTTGTTGCTCTTTAACGAAGCGATCAGTCAATTGCAAAACTTTTTCAGCCGTTTTGGGGTCGAGCGCTGCGGTGTGTTCGTCAAGTAACAAAAGTTTGGGGCGAACGAGCGTTGCCATCAAAAGCGTTAAGGCCTGACGTTGACCGCCCGACAAAAGACCGACACGAGCCGTCATACGGTTTTCAAGTCCCAAGTCCAAGAGCTTTAAAAGTTCTTGAAAGTGCGCCGTTTCTTCTGTTTGAGCACTCCACTTTAGCCCAAGGCGCTTACCACGACGAGAAGCCATGGCAAGATTTTCTTCAATCATCATGTTGGCCGCCGTTCCTCTCATCGGATCTTGGAATACGCGACCGATGTATTGGGCGCGGACATGTTCGGGCATACGCGTCACATCCACGCCGTCAATCGTGATGGAGCCGGAGTCGACCGGGAAAACGCCTGCCACGGAATTTAAAAAGGTGGATTTACCGGCACCGTTACTGCCGATGACGGTAACGAAATCACCGTCGTTGAGGGTGAGGTTGACCCCTTGAAGGGCTTTTTTCTCGTTGACGCTTCCAGGAAAGAACGTCTTTTTTACATCTTTAACGATAAGCATGGCATTGTCCTAAAAGTCATTAACGATGAGCAAAGCGCTCGCGGATGAGGGGAAGTGCCAAAGCAAAAGCCACTAGCACTGCCGTAAAGAGTTTTAAATCGTTGGGCGGCATCCCCATTTGCAAAACAATGGCAATGACCAAACGGTAGACAATGGAGCCAAAAATGACAGCAATGAGGCTATTGAGAAAACTTTTTGCACCAAAGAGAACTTCACCGATGATGACAGAGGCCAAACCAATCACAATGGTGCCCACGCCCATGCCGACGTCGGCAAAGCCGTTGCTTTGAGCAACAAGAGCACCGGAAAGGGCAACCAAAGCGTTACTGATTAAAAGACCTAAAACGATCATGGAATTGGTATTGACACCTTGAGCTCGCGCCATTTGATCGTTGCATCCGGTAGCACGAATGGCGGTTCCGAGTTCCGTGCCAAAGAACCAATAGACAATGCAACCGACGATGGCTACGGCGAGAGCGCCCACTAAGAGCGAGGTCATGTCTTCGCTAAGTCCCCAATCAGTAATGATGGAGAAAACCGTATCCACGCGTAAAAGCGCAATATTGGCTCGTCCCATTACATGAAGATTGATGGAGTAGAGCGCAATCATGGTCAAAATCCCAGCTAAGAGGGCTGGAATTTTAAGTTTGGTGGTTAATATCCC
Organism: uncultured Sutterella sp.; assembly: GCA_905206345.1. Taxonomy (GTDB): domain Bacteria; phylum Pseudomonadota; class Gammaproteobacteria; order Burkholderiales; family Burkholderiaceae_F; genus Aphodousia. The sequence goes on from CAJLGW010000041.1 coordinate 8,344, forward strand.
CGTCACAACGCCGGCCAAGGCGCCGGCGATCATCGCTAGAACAAAGGCAACTGTAATGCTGTAGCCCGAAACCAATGCGCTTGCGGCGACCGCTGCACCCAAAGGAAAAGACCCTTCAACGGATAAGTCAGCTAAGTCTAAGACGCGGAATGTAATGAATACGCCGATGGCTAAAATGGCCCACAACAACCCTTGGCCGATGGTGGGTATCAAAATATCAATCATGAAACTATCCCCAAAAACAAAAAAAACGAAGTGGGCAATAGACCCTTTTGGGGGTCTATTGCGAACATCTAATGTCACTACTTGATAAATTCAGCGTATTTCGTGACAGCTTCAGGGATCTTGATACCGATGCGTTTGGCCGTTTTTTTGTTGATTTTGGCCTTAAATTCGGTTTGATAGCGAATGGGCATCGTTTGCGGTTTGCCCTTGCCTTCAAGGATGTCTGCACCCATGTTGCCGGCAATCTTGCCCAAGTTGTAGTAATCAACACCAACGGTGGCAAGACCGCCATTAACGCACATGCCTTCTTCACCGGTAATCACAGGAATCTTTGCGCGATTGGTAATCTTGGCAAGAACGGGCATGGCAGAAGCAATGACGTTATCGGTAGGAACATAAATGGCGTCAACCTTCCCCACCATGCTACGAGCTGTTTGTTGAACGTCGTTAATGTTGGAGACGGTCAACTCAACAAGCTTTAAGTTGTAGCGAGCCATTTCTTTTTTCAAAATGGCAATTTGGAACTCTGAGTTAATTTCAGAGGAGTTGTAAATCGTGCCGATGGTTTTAGCATTAGGAACCAATTGCATCAAAAGGTCTAATTGTGCAGCCACGGGGTTTAAGTCTGAGGAACCCGTAACGTTGGTGCCGGGCTTGGCATTGTCTTTGACGAGCTTAGCGACAGCAAAATCTGTCACAGCAGTGGCGACAATGGGCGTTTTATCGGTGGCATTGGCAACGGACTGAGCAGCAGGCGTTGCAATGGCAAAAATGAGAGGATACTTTTGAGTGACGAAGCGTTGAGAGATATTACTCAAATTGGACTGATCTGCTTGGGCGTTTTGCTGGTCAAACGTGACGTTTAAACCACGTGCCTTCATTGCATCGACAATCCCTTTATTGGCGGCATCCAATGCCGGGTGTTCAACCAGTTGCACTAAACCGACCGTTGTTGGTACAGGAGCGGCCTGTGCTGTTGATAATGTCATGCCGGTCATGCCCAAAATAGCGGCGACGGCGATGACTAAAGATCGCTGTTTAATCATTTGTATCCCTCTTATTGTAGGTTCGGTCCGACATCCCTTAACCGGGTTTATTTGTCGTCCAATTTCTCGGTTCGGTCACCCAAACAGGTGACGTAAGAAAAATTGTGCCCCTTCATTAGAGGAACTTCTAGTCCATCCATAAGCCAAAAGGCTTATGAAACTCAAAAGAAACAGCTCATTACGAAGATCGCAATGAGCTCTTTTCCTTAGAGATGAGGGTTTGTACCTAAATGCCCGTCATCAAAACCGTAATCACCAAGATCGGCGCAAAAACGGCAATGCCGATGCGAAGCACTTTGTAGGTCGTGGCGCTACGCATTTCGTGATTTGCTCCCGAAATAGCCGGTTTGACCTTGTCCCACACGAGCCAGCTCGAGAGAACAGCCACCATCAAACCGCCAATGGGCAAACTGATGTTGGAGGTTAAATAGTCAACCCAATCAAAGAAGTTGCGTCCAATCCACTTATCGTCGGCTAAGGGGCCGAAAGACAAAGCGCTAAAGCTTCCCACAAACATCAATAAAGCGGTCGTCACGACTACGGCTTTGGGACGAGACCAATTCCATTCGTCGTGCAAGAACGCCACGTCGATTTCAAGCATAGAGACCGAACTCGTAATGGCAGCAACGAGCAAGCAAGCATAAAACGCAATGGCAAAGAGGTGTCCAGCGGGCATTTGCGCGAAAATAGCGGGCATCGTTACGAAGGTGAGACCGGGGCCTGCCGTCGGATCTAAACCGAATGCAAAAACGGAGGGCATCACCATCAAGGCACCGAGCAAGGAACTCAAAATCGTTAGCCCGGCGATCCAAGAGGAGGAATAAATCAAGTCGGTGTCCTTATCAAGGTAACTGCCGTAGGTGAGCATACAGCCACTACCCAAACACAAGGAGAAGAACGTAAAGCCCATGGCAGACAGTAAAGCGTCTACCGTAAAGGCTTCAGGGTTCCAACTAAAGAGGTAGGCCAGCCCTTTTTCTGCGCCCGGTAAGAATAGCGAGCGCACGATTAAAACAAGCATCAAAATGAAAAGCAAGGGCATGAGCACTTTGGAGAGGCGTTCAATGCCGCTGCTCACGCCATAGGCCACCACCCAGCCGGTCATCACCAAAAAGAGCGCTTGAAAGCCGATCGCCATTTCGGGCGTGCCGGCAATGCGAGCAAAGTGGGCGCCCAACTGTGCTTGGTCGGCCACAAGACCGTTACCTAAACAGGCATTAATGAAATAAGCAATGGTCCAACCGCCAATGGCAGAGTAAAAACTCAAAACCAAAAAGCCCGTGACGACACCTAAGTAACCGGCGCGTCCCCAGGCTTTTCCGCCCAACTTACGAAAGCCCGTCACGATGGAACCGGCACCTGCGCGACCCAAAGCCAATTCTGCGATGAGCAAAACCAAGCCCACGGTGAGCGTTAAAAGAATGAAGGGGAACAAGAAAGCAGAGCCCCCGTTAGAGCCCACCAAGTAGGGGAATTTCCAAATGGCTCCAAGTCCGACCGAAGCGCCCGCACTGGCGAGCACGAACCCGATTTTAGAGCCCCAGGTAGAACGGCTTTGAGACATAGAAAGTACCTTTATAAAAGTTATTATTAAATGATAATGCGCCTTAGGCTGTTCGGGCACTAAGGCGCATCATTTTACTGTTGATTGTCGAAGTTTGTTGGATTAAATACCTGAAATCAACACGATGGCAACCAAGGCCGGAGCCAAAATCGTAATGGTCAAGCGAATCCAACCGATATAGATGGGGTTGTGATCTTTGATCAAGACCATTTGAGCCTTCATCGTGGGCCATGCAATCCAACCGGCCAAAGCAGCGATACTCAAACCGCCCAACGGCATCAAGATGTTGGAGCAAACATAGTCCGAGAAGTCGAGCAGCGACATACCGGCAACCGTAAAGTCAGCAAAAGTACTGAAACCTAAGGCTTGGATGCTAGCAAACACAAAGAGCGTTCCCCAACAAAGGATCGTGGCAGAACGACGATGCATGTGCCATTCGTTGATGAGGTAAGCGACAACCACTTCCAACAAAGACACTGAACTCGTGATAGCGGCAATGCCTAAGCAGATGTAGAAGGCAACGGCCAAGAATGCTCCTGCGGGCATGTGTTCAAAGATCATCGGGATCGTGATGAAGACGAGGCCGGGACCGGCAGCCGGGTCCATACCGAAAGCAAAAGCCGCCGGGATGATCATCACGCCAGCCAAAAGGGCAGCTTGCGTAGCTAAGAAGGCCACCCAAACGGAAGAGCTCGGAATGTCCGTGTTCTTACTCAAATAGGCACCATAGGTCACCAAGATACCGGCACCCAATGAGAGCGAGAAGAAGGTAAAGCCCATGGCATTCAAAATGGACTGTGCGCTCACTTGCTCCCAGTTAAAGGAGAAGAGGAATTGCATGCCTTCCCAAGCATTGGGCATCATCATCGTACGGATGATGATCAAAACCATCAACACGAACAAAATGGGCATCAAATACTTAGCAATCATTTCAATGCCCTTTTCCACGCCCAAAGCCACAACGCCACAAGTAGCGGTGAGGAAGAGGAACATGAAAAAGACATTGGTCGGACCATCGGTGACCAAGCCATTGAATTGGTCAGCCAAGACCTTGGCATCATTGCTTAAGACATTACCTAAGATCGACTCAAAGAGGTAAGAGACGCACCAACCACCGATGACGCTATAGTAGGTCAAAATAATGTAGGCATTTAATACCGCTAAGCCCCCGACGAATGCAAAGACGGGGCCCCCCATATTTTTAAGCGCATGAACGGCAGAACCACGACCGGCACGGCCCATGGCACATTCGGCCATCACCAACACCACACCAATGGTGAACGTGAAAATCAAGAACGGGATAATGAAGGCAGCGCCGCCATTGGTGCCCGCCCAGTAGGGGAACTTCCAAATGGCGCCTAAGCCAATCGCGGAGCTTGCCGAAGCAAGAATAAAGCCTAACCGTGAACTCCAGGCGGAATCGGATGTTGACATGATTAAATACCTTTATGTTTGTTTTAGAAAAGTATTTTCCATTCTATGAGATCGGTCGACAAAAGGTTGTATAAAACATAGGGGGTTTGTTGTACGAAGATGAAATTACGTGAAAAAAATGCCTCTCACTACACAAAGGTACCTAATACTTTGGTACAAATTTGAGATGCAAAAAAGCCTCGAACGTTGGGTTCGGGGCTTTTTAAAAAGGCGCCAAAATTATTTAATGTCTTTCAATTCGCGACGCAAAATCTTGCCGACGGCGGTCTTCGGTAATGAGTCAACAAAGACAATTTGACGCGGAATCTTGTAGCCCGTTAATTGCGTGCGGCAATACTTCACCACATCGTCCTTCGTGATCGACGGATCCTTTAAGACAATCACAGCCTTGACGGTTTCACCGGAGCGCTCATGAGGTACACCCACAACGCCGCATTCTAAGACACCCGGCATCGAAGCAATCACGCCTTCGACTTCGTTCGGATAGACGTTAAAGCCCGAGACCAAAATCATGTCTTTCTTACGATCCGTGATCGTGATCTTGCCCGTGGCGTCCATAAAGCCCACGTCACCCGTGCGCAACCAACCATCGCGGAAAACGCCGGCGGTTTCTTCAGGACGATTCCAGTAACCCTTCATCACTTGCGGGCCCTTCACACAGATTTCACCCGTGAATTCAGGAATTCGGCTCGGATCATCGCAAACGCCCAAGTCTTTAAAGCCCTCGCCACGGATCGTCACTTCGGTGGAAGGTACTGGGTAACCGACAGAGCCGTCCCAAGGTGCATCGGCCAAGTTGCCACAAACGCCAGGGCTCGTTTCCGTTAAACCGTAAGCTTCCAAAATGCCGCAGCCCGTGGTGTTTTTCCAGCGTTCGGCAACGACTTGTTGGATTTGCGTGCCACCGGCAACAGTCATCTTGATGCGAGAGAAGTCCACATCCTTAAAGCCTTCGGTATTTAATAAGGCGTTATAGAGCGTATTGACACCCGTATAAATGGAGAACTTCCACTTTTGACATTCTTTAACCAAACCCTTCATGTCGCGGGGATTGGTGATCAAAACACTGCGAGCACCCCAATTCAAGAAAGAGAGCATCGCCGTGCAAGCAAAGATGTGATAAAGGGGCAAAGCCGTCATTGCCACTTCTTTATACATCTCAAACTTAAGGCTAATCCAGTGGCCCGTTTGGAAGACGTTAGCAATTACATTGCGGTGCGTGAGCATAGCACCCTTGGAGACACCAGTGGTGCCGCCCGTGTATTGCAAAAGAGCGATATCTTCGTTATTGAGTTCGACGGGGGTTAAGCCTCGTGCATGCCCCTTTTCCATGGCTTCACGGAAGGTGACGGCATTGGGAAGATTCCATTGAGGAATCATCTTTTTGACGTGCTTAATAACGGCGTTGACCAATAAGCGCTTGGCAAACGGGAAAAGGTCCCCCACTTGCGTGGTGATCACGTGCTTAACGGGCGTACGATCAATGACGCGCTCAAGCGTTTTTGCAAAGTTTTCAATGATGATAATGGCCTTGGCACCAGAATCCTTGAGTTGGTGCTCAAGCTCGCGAGCCGTGTAAAGAGGATTGACGTTTACAACGATGAAACCTGCGCGCAAAATCCCAAATAAAGACACGGGGTATTGCAAGAGGTTAGGCATCATGATGGCCACGCGATCGCCCTTTTGCATACCGGGCAAAGATTGCAAATAAGCTCCCAAGTCGTTTGACATATCAAACGTTTCTTGTGCCGTGAGCGTCACATCCATATTGGTGAAAATCGGCGTTTGAGGACGATCGTTGACAATCTTATCGAGCACCGCGGGGATGCTCGCAAAGCCATCGGGATTAATCGTAGCGGGAATACCCTTCGGGTACTGAGCAAGCCAAGGAAATTCGGTCATTTTAACTTCCAACAATTTGAGTTTTAATCTGATACTGATAAATAACAGATTAGCGTATTTCTCAGTAACAAGCGAGACATTTTGTCTCGCTTATTGAATTTTGTGCGCAGCTATTTTTAGGCTAACGTCAAGCAGTGACGAGCGTAGCTCTTAACGTCTTCCCAATCGGTGTAATCGATCACCGTCTTGGGATCGGTTGGGCCCTTGGTGGCCTTCATGATCATTTGAACGAGTTTCGTTTCAAACCAACCCCAATTCGGATAGTCGATTTTGCCGGCGAAACACTTCACATCACGAGGCGTCCAGGGGGACTTCTTTAAGAACTTTTGCATGTAAGCGTTGCCCTCGGGCGTAGCCTTTGCGGGCACGCGAGCAAGCACCGTGACATTGAAAAAGCTGTGCGGCTTTTTGTCCAAAACATCTTTGTTTTTGGCAATAAAATCCATGAAGGGTTGGGCATACTTGCCGTAAAGAACCGGAGCGCCAACAATGACCAAATCGTACTTGTCCCAATTGAGACCCTCACGATCGGCTTCGATGACATCCATCATGTCGGCTTGGTTACCTTCGGCAATCACTGTTTCCCAAATACGGCGCGAAATTCGGGCCGTGTGCCCATCCCGGCTGTGATAAACCACGAGCACAGATTTCATGTTTTTCTCCTAACTTTCCGCACAAAACCTAATCTTATTTTGCGCGAAAAAATCTTAATGTTTAAGCCTAAAACGAAAAGCAGACGATTGGATGACCTAAAAACCTATCGTTTCTACTAATATCCGAGGGGAAATATCGGACAATTTTTGGGCAAAAGGGTGATTGTAGGGGAATTTGGTTGCAATTGCTTAAAAATTAAGCTTGTCGGAAAACGGAAACAAGCCACTCCATCAAATCCATTGGATCGGTCGCTACGTATTGCGCACTCCATTCGCCAATGTCTTGCACTTGTCCCAAATACCCCCAAGAAGCAGCCGCAAAGGGCATGGGCAGTTTGCCCGCAGCTTGCGCATCTCGAATATCATCACCAACGTAGACACATTCGGTGGCTTCTCGAGCTGTTTTTTGTAAGGCAATAATGAGGTTATCCGGATGGGGTTTTAATTTCATCGTTGCATCACCGCAAACCACAACGGCAGCGCGATCATAGAGTTCGAGTTTTTCCAAAATGGGTTTGGCGAAACACTCAAATTTATTCGTGACAATGCCCCACTGCCAACCTTTTTGTTCAATTCGAGAAAGAAGTTCATTAATGCCGGTAAACGTTTCAATATTTTCCGTGCAGTGAGCTTCGTAGTCGTCAAGAAACTCTTTTTTTGTTTCTTCAAAAAGGGGATCGGTATCGGGCATATCAAGACCGATTTTGAGTAACCCTCGGACCCCCATGCCTGCGAAAGGACGAACGGTGGTGTAGGGGAGCGGTTCAAGATGGCGTCTTTGACGAAGGCGATTGACGGCATCAACCAAGCCTGGTGCGCTATCGACCAAGGTGCCGTCAAGATCAAAAAGAATTAACGGTTTCATTTCAAGGAGAAGAAAAAAAGAGGCGCTCGATTGAGCGCCTCTCTCTATTTAACGATTAAAGAGTCAAACTCTAAAACGTTATTATTGAGCGCGCGTGCCGACAACTTCAACAACAGCACGACGGTTCGGAGCCAAGCACTTGATCAAGCCCTTGCCATCTTCACACGTCACGACCGGATCAGCACTGCCCTTACCTTCGGTTTGGACCTTGTCAGCCGGAACGCCTTGACCGACCATGAAGGTCTTCACAGCGTCAGCACGACGTTCGGACAAGCGTTGGTTAACGGCGTCAGAACCGATGCGGTCGGTGTAGCCCGTAGCCATCACGACTTCAACATTCAAACCAGCCATACGAGCAACGAGTTCTTCGAGCATGGCCTTACCTTCGGCCTTCAAGTTGGCAGAACCGAAGTTAAAGAGCATGTCAGCAGCCAAAACGATCTTGCCGGAAGCAACGTCAGAGTCACATTCGACGCCTTCGGCCAAAGCCGGGGTCCAGTAACCGGTACGAACACATTCGTTGTAGTTCGTCATGACCGTAGCCTTAGAGGAGGAACGAACATACGGGAAAGAATCAGCAGCAGCGGCGATACCAGAGGTAGCGAGCATAGCAACCAATGCGGCGCTCAAAGCGATAGTTTTTTTCATATCTAATCTCCAATTGGATTTCTACGGTTATTTCTAAAATACAGGCGAACCGTTACGCCCGTGGTTTTTACAATCTCACTGCCCTCGCGAGTGGCTTACCGTGAGACGAAAAACCATTAATCAGACTCTATTGTGCCGGGTCATCACGGATTTGTGTGAAAACAACACCTAAAAACCCCATTTTTTAAG
>CAJLGW010000042.1 GCA_905206345.1 uncultured Sutterella sp.
AAAAAAGGAGTGTTCAAAATTCCTAAGTATGGAATTTTGTAACACCCCCTTTTTTCGTTCGTCAAAAAAACTTTTTAGTATAAAATCTATGGTACATTATGGATTTTATCCGCCATAGACCATAGATTTTATACCACCCGATGGACGGACTTTATCATGACTAAACGATAAGCCCCCCGAACACTTGAACCCATTATCAATAAAGCTTCTGATGCATTTAAAGTGGTTATGGTTTCCGGCATGCGTCAAGTTGGCAAAAGTACGTTATTGGAGCACTTGGCTTCTAAACAACGACAGTATGTCACTTTGGACAATTCTCGACAATTGCTCTCGGCAACAGAATCTCCAGAAACTTTTTTCCGACTCAATCCTGCACCAAGAACGATTGATGAAATCCAATTAGCTCCCCAACTATTTAGAAGTCTCAAAAAACTGTCGATCAATCAGATATGTTCGGTCAGTATTGGATTAGTGGCTCGCAACGACTTTCATTGATGGCAAAAGTCACAGAAGCGTTACCTGGTCGTCTAATCAGTTTTGATCTCTTTCCCTTTTCAATTTACGAACGAGAAGGGAAGGGGTTATTGCAAACTCCCTTTATTCCCAGAAATCTTCAAACCCATTTACCGATTCGTAGCAACAAGGAATGCTGGGATCTAATCTTCCAAGGAGCATGGCCTGGCGTTGTTGATAAAGACGCTCAAGTTCGAGACTGGTTCTTTGAATCCCTTGTGAGCCTCTACTTATCCAAAGATGTTGCAGCCTTAGCCCAAGTTGATAAAACCATACAATTTAGAAAGTTTTTAAAGGCTTTGGCCATTCGAAGCGGTCAAGAACTTCGACTCCGACCACTAGCTGAAGCCGCTGGTGTACAGACAATGACGATTAAACGTTGGTTAAGTATTGCTGAAGCTTCTGGGCTAATCATTTTGTTGCCTCCCTTCTTTTCAAACATTGATAAGCAACTAGTTAAAAGTCCAAAGGTTTACATGACTGATACAGGGTTGATTGCTCACTTATTGGGCATTCAAACACCGGAAGAAATGCAAACTCACGCAAATCAAGGCAATTTCTTTGAAACGTTTGTTGTTATGGAAATTATTAAAAGTTGGGCTCACAACGGTAAAAAACCTGACTTCTATTTCTACCGAGACAATAAAGGTATGGAAATTGATTTGCTTATTCATGCCAATGGGAAATACCACCCAGTTGAAATTAAGTCCAAATCCGTGGCAGACAGTCATGATGCAAAATGGTTGAAGACATTTGAAAAACAAAATCTTCCTGTTGGTCAATCCGTCATTATTTGTCAAACGGAAACTGCCTACTATGTGGCGAAAAATGTTTTAGTACATAGTATTTGGGCAATTTAATTTAAGAACTTCTTGTAAACTGCTTTGTATCGATTCAGACAAAATCGTATCAAGCTTAGAATCGAAAAACTTTTCTCTTTAAGAGGTGTCCTTATGACCGTTTTATGCGAAGAAAAACTCTTACCTGGTGTTGCCCAATGGGCCGATGAATTGACTGCAATTCGTCATGATTTCCACCAACATCCCGACCTTGGATTTGACACGGAACGCACCGTCTCCAAAATCTGCGAATACCTGAAATCTTGGGGTATTACAGACATTGATACCGAGTTGGTTAAGGGCAGTGTCGTTGCTACCGTTGAAGGCTACCGCCCCGGCAAAACCATTGCTGTTCGTACTGACATTGACGCTTTGCCCATGAATGACGGCTCTTGTAAACCTTGGGCCAGTCAAATCGAAGGAAAGTCCCACTCTTGTGGCCACGACGGTCACACTACTTGGGTTTTAGGCGCAGCTCGTTATATCAGCTCGCACCGTGACTTCCCTGGTAAAGTCGTGTTTGTTTTCCAAGCAGCAGAAGAAATTGGCATCGGTGCCAAAACCTTGGTCGAAGCTGGTTTAATTGAAAAATACGGTATTGATGAAATCTACGGCGGTCATACGGAACCCAACCTCGATAAGGGTGATATCGGCATGAAACCCGGTCCCTTGCAAGCTGCTGCCGACGGCGTTCAAATCATCATCAAAGGCAAAGGCACCCACGGTGGCCGTCCGCATCAAGGCATCGATACGATTCCTGTTGCCTCTCAAATCGTTTTGGCTTTGCAAACCATCGTTTCTCGTAAGGTTGATCCGATTGAATGCGCGGTTGTTTCGATTTGTTCCATTAACTCAGGTCGATTTGAAGCTTTTAATGTCGTACCTCACCAATGCACGTTAAGTGGTACCGTTCGTACGTTCTTGCCGGAAATCCGCGATATGGTGGAAGCTAAGATTGAAAAGATTGTCAAGGGAATTGCTTTAGCCAATGATTGCGAAGTGGACTATAAGTACACGCGCAGTGTCGGTTCTGTCATTAATAGTGAAGAACAAACCGAAGCCGCGATTGACGCAACTCGCAAATTAATTGGTGAGGATCACGTCAAAATCATAAAACCTTTTATGAGCTCCGAAGACTTCTCTGAATACTTGGCAAAAATCCCCGGTTCGATCATTCGTGTAGGTATTCGTGACGAGAATCATAACGTCTCGCTTCACAATCAACAGTTTGATTTCAACGATGAAGTTTTGCCGTTGGCCGTCTCGGTTATCACCAATATGACGCTAACTCGACTTGAGCATTTAGCAAAGGTGGGCTGAACTTCTGTTTTACAGCAAGGAAACCTCAAGAATTAAGGGTTTACATTGAAACGGAATGTGACACATTCCTGTAAAATTGCCTCATCTCAAACTACTCTCTCGGAGATATTATTATGACAATTCTGAACTGGATCGCGATCGTCGTGGTCGTTTTAGCCATCGTTGCTTTGGTTAAGCGCTACGAAACGCGTTTGGTCCTTTTCACGGCTGGTTTGGTCTTGTGCTGTGTTTCACTTGACCCGATGAACGCCTTTAACTCCTTTGCTAAGTCCATGACCAACGGTGGCCTCATCATGGCTATTTGTGCTTCCATGGGTTTTGCTTATGTTTCTTCCTTCACGAAGTGCGACCAACACTTGGTTCAATTTCTTGCTACGCCGATTCGTGGCTTGGGCATCTTCTTGATCCCGGTTTGTACGGCTGTGACGATGGTGATTAACGTTGCTATTCCGTCCGCCTCCGGTGTGGCTGCTGCCGTGGGTTCTACTTTGATCCCGGTGATGTTGCGCGCTGGTATTAAGCCGGCTGCCGCTGCTGCTGCCGTGATGATGGGTACGTACGGTGGTCTGGTGTCCCCGGGCTCTGCACACAACGTGTACATCGCCAAGATCTCCAACATGGAAATCATGGACTTCATCGCTTTGCATACGCCGTATAGCTGCATCGTCTATGCAATCGGTATCATCGGTTTGCTCCTCATTTGCATCATGTTTGGTGACAAGGGCCAAGCTACGGACAACATCAACGTTCAAGTTTCCGACAAGGTCGAAACGGTTGAAAAGCCGAACATCATCTACGCTATGGTTCCGTTGCTCCCGATCGTGATCTTGGTTTTGGGTAACACGATTGTTCCGCAAATCAAGATGGGCGTAGCTCAAGCCATGGTCTCCGGTGCTATCCTCTGCTTGCTCATTACTCGCGTTAACCCGCAAGAATTCTCTAAGAGCTTCTTTAACGGTCTCGGTAAGGGTTATGGCAACATCATGGGTATCATCATTGCCGCTGGCGTTTTCGCTGCCGGCTTACGTTCTGCAGGTTTGATCGATACGTTCGTTGCCTTGTTGCGTGACTCCAATGAAATCGCCCGTTGGGGTGGTTCTCTCGGTCCGTGGATCCTCGGTGTGATCACGGGTTCTGGTGACGCTGCTACGTTCGCTTTCAACGAAGCTGTGACCCCGCACGCTGCTCACTTCGGTATGGACATTCCTCACTTGGGCGCCTTGGCCTACTTGTCCGGTGCCTTGGGTCGTACGTCCTCCCCGATCGCCGGTGCTATGGTGGTGGTTTGCGGTATTGCTATGGCTAACCCGATTGAAGTGGCTAAGCGTACGGCTATCCCCTGCTTCATCTCTGTCATTACGTTGGCATTGGTGATGGTATAGTCTTTAAGACGCCATTAGGCAATCACCATTTGATTGCCTAACCAAACAAATAATAAACCCGAGTTTCATTACGAAATTCGGGTTTATTTTTGACCTCAAAACAGGCAGCAAAAAAGCCGGACAACTGCCCGGCTTCTTTGTTAGTTAACGATTAGATATTCAATTGACCGCGATAGTGCAACCACTTTTCTTCAATACGTTGACCGCATTGACGCATTACGCTCTCACAGATACTAATCGCTGCTGCGTACATCATGTCACCATTCGTAGCAACCGTTAAAGCTTCTTCGGTACTCATGGACTTAAATTCCGAAACAGAACCGTCTTGATTGGCAGGCTTAACACCAGCCTTCAAATGACCGTCGAAACTCAACACCACTTCGCGAACCATGCCTTCTGCCACTGCGAATTCTTGAACAAAGCGAGCACCTTCAGAAATTTCCACTTCAGAAGTCGTTAAACCAGCTTCTTCATAGAGTTCACGATAAAGGGCTTGCATGGGTTGTTCGCTAGCTTTAACTAAGCCACCGGCCAAACTGTCCCACTTGCCGGCGCCGATCGCCTTTTCAGGCATGCGCTTAGCCAGTAAGAAAGCACCTTGAGCATCGTAGGCATTTAAGCGAACCGACGTCGTCAATAAACCGAGAACACGAGCTAAGTTACGCGGGGCTTGGCAATACGTACCGTCGTAGACCGATAAGCGAATATCCACCAATTCGTTGGAAACGCCCTCGGGCAACAAATTGAGCTTACCCAAAATGTCAGCAGCTTTTCTCAAAGCCAACGTACGAGAAGCTTCGGAGCCCACCGTTGCGTCGCTGAAACTTAAAACATCTGTAAGACGAAAGTCGCTCGTTGTCCCCGCAAGCTTCATGGCAATGTCTTTGCGAACATAACCAATCGTTTCTTTTTTATCTGCGAAACGAATGAAACCTTCAGGCGCCGTTTGAACCACTTTTTCCTTAATCGATGAATAGACAGACATTACTTTTGCCGTATCGACCATGATGGGCTCCTTCTGAGTACTGGATAGGTAGATTCCTCCTCGATGAAAGCATCGAGGAGAACCGTTCATACTTCTAGTTTACGCTTCCGGGCGCATGTGCGGGAATAATAATACGTCGCGAATACTCGGAGCGTCGGTTAACAACATCACAAAGCGGTCGATACCGATACCGCAACCACCGGTGGGCGGCAAACCGAATTCGAGAGCACGGATGTAGTCAGCGTCATAGTACATGGCTTCATCGTCACCGTGATCCTTGGCTTCGACTTGAGCACGGAAACGAGCGGCTTGATCTTCCGGATCGTTCAATTCGGAGAAGCCGTTAGCGGTTTCACGACCGGCCATGAACAATTCAAAGCGTTCGGTCAATTCCGGATTGACGTCAGAGGCACGAGCCAACGGGGAGATTTCCACCGGGTAGTCAATGATGAAGGTCGGTTGAATCAACTTGGATTCTGCGACTTCTTCAAACAAAGCCATTTCCAAAGCGCCCATACCGACATAATCCGGTTGCGGTTCGCCCAAGCGCTTCAATTCATTGCGCAAGAAGGCTTCGTCATTTAATTGTTCTTCGGTGTATTGCGGAGCGTACTTCAAGATGGCTTGACGCGGCGTCAAACGATCGAAGGGCTTGCTGAAGTCAATGTCATGACCTTGATAATGAATCATGCTGGAACCCGTTACGCGTTCGGCCACCGTACGCAACAAACCTTCGGTGAAGTCCATTTGATCCTTGTACGTCCAATACGTAGCATAGAATTCCATCATCGTGAATTCAGGATTGTGACGAACAGAGACGCCTTCGTTACGGAAGTTGCGATTGATTTCGAAAACACGTTCAAAACCGCCCACAACCAAACGCTTCAAATAAAGTTCCGGAGCAATACGCAAGTACATGTCGATGTCTAACGCATTGTGGTGCGTAATGAAGGGCTTAGCGTTAGCGCCACCCGGGATCGGGTGCAACATCGGCGTTTCCACTTCCATGAAACGATTTTCAACCATGTAGTTGCGGATTTCAGAAATCGCTTGGCTGCGCTTGACGAAACGATCACGACTTTCATCATTCATGATCAAATCGAGGTAACGTTGGCGATAGCAGATTTCTTGGTCGCTCAAGCCCTTGAACTTTTCAGCCAAAGGACGCAAAGCCTTGCTCATTAAACGAAGCTTTTGAACACGAACAGACAATTCACCACGCTTGGTGCGGAAGACAATACCTTCGGCAGCCACAATGTCACCGATGTCCAAGCTCTTGAAGCGGTCATAGGCTTCTTCGCCCATTTCAGCCGGAGACAAGAAGTATTGCATCGTGCCGGTACCGTCACGCAACGTGGCAAAGGAGGCTTTACCCATAATGCGTTTGAGCATCATACGGCCGGAGACGGCCACGTGGTTGGCTTGAGCTTCTAACTCTTCAGCCGTAACGTCAGCAAAACGTTCACGGATATCACCGAAAAAGTCCTTGCGAACGAAGTCATTAGGGTAAGCATGACCTTCTTCGCGCCACTTAGCGAGCTTTGCACGACGCTCAGCGATAATGTGGTTTTCGTCGTCTGCCGCAGCAGCGTTAACGATATTTTCTTCTGCCATTTTTAGCATCCTTTTTTGTAGTCTTTAGACGTTATTACACGCCTTGCTTGAGGCTAGCCTCAATGAAATCTTCCAAGTCACCATCCAACACGGCTTGCGTGTTGCCGGTTTCAACGTTTGTTCTTAAATCCTTAATGCGAGATTGATCCAACACATAGGAGCGGATTTGATGGCCCCAAGCAATATCGCTCTTGGCATCTTCCGTTTGTTGTTGAACTTCACGACGTTTGCGCATTTCAGCTTCGTAGAGCTTGGCCTTTAATTGGGCCATGGCTTGTTCTTTGTTGCGGTGTTGGCTACGGTCATTTTGACAAACCGTCACAATCCCCGTCGGAATGTGGGTAATACGCACAGCCGACTCGGTCTTTTGAATGTGCTGACCACCGGCACCCGAAGCGCGGAAGACGTCGACTCGCAAGTCTGCCGGATTGATTTCCACTTCAAAGGAATCATCAATTTCCGGATAGACATACACACTTGCAAAGGACGTATGACGACGGGCATTAGAGTCAAAGGGACTCTTTCGCACTAAGCGGTGCACACCTGTTTCCGTGCGCAACAAACCATAGGCATAGTCGCCTTGCAAATAAATGGTGCAACCCTTAATACCGGCCACATCACCATCGGTTTCTTCTTGCAACTCCACCGTAAAGCCTTGGCGTTCACCGTAGCGAAGGTACATGCGTTCAAGCATGCTTGCCCAGTCTTGAGCTTCCGTACCACCGGCACCGGCCTGGATTTCGATGAAGCAATTGGCGGGATCCATGGGTTGGTTAAACATACGTTGAAACTCTAATTTTTCAACGCTCTTTTCCAACGTAAAGACTTCATCCCCAACCACTTCTACGCTGGGATAGTCTTCTTCTGCCATGGAGAGTTCAAAGAGTTCGGCCGCGTCATTGACGCCGCTCGTTAATTGTTTGAATAGGCCAACCGTGCCATCTAAACGTTTTTTCTCACGGCTGACTTTTTGTGCGTTTTCAGGATCATCCCAAAGAGCGGGATTTTCCATTTCGCGATTGACTTCCTCTAATCGACGCTCTTGACGGTCGATGTCAAAGATACCCCCTCAGCTCAATCAATCGAGCTGTGAGGTCGGAAATCTTCGCCTCAATTTGATTTATACGTTCCGCTTCCATATTCCTACTATGAAGTTAAGTGGAAAAGATTAATTATACTTTGTTTCTCAAGGGTTATTCGCAAAAATTGACCGACTTTTCGTCGGTCAATTCGCTTTTTTTGACTACCTGTCTACAAACTTTCTAATCCATCAAGCGCATTAACCGATTTAATCCCATCGACCCACTTCTTGGCAGGTAACTTCCATGCTTCTTTCAATTGCTTGGCTCGATCATACATTTCAGTCCAATCCAAGGGACAACGTTCGCCGGCAAACGCCAAAACAATGCGATTACCCTCATCAATTTCAGGCATCACCAATACTCGGCCACCGAACGCTTCAGAAATCGCTTCAAAGCTCGGTTCAAAACAGCTGCCGAAAAGGTTAAAACTTGCCACACTCCCCGCTTTATTCATGGCACGACGGCACATCGTATAAAACTCAACATCGTCGTAGACGGGACCTTCGGCATCGGCATCATAAAGGTCTACTTGCAACCAATCAGGACTATCATAGCCACGGCGATGACCAATAAATTCCTTTGCATCAGCCAAATGCACCGTGAGTCGATCGTCTTCTTCTGGTAACTTAAACCATTGCGACGCGGCAGCCACCACGCGTTGCGAGACTTCAACAACGTCAACCTGAGCGTCGGTGTAGCGATAACAGAATTTGGTGAGCGACGCAGCCCCCAACCCCAATTGCAAAATGTGTTTGGGGTGCGGATAAAACAAGCCAACCGCCATCATCTGCCTCGGGTACTCCAAAACCAGCTCATAGGGACGGCGAACTTTCATTGCCCCCTGAATCCAAGGACTGCCAAAATGAAGATAACGAAAACCGTCTTCTTCCGAATAAAAAATCTCACCGCAAGGGTCGGTAACGTGGATGTGTTTACCCATAAAAATTCCTCAAAAACGTGCCTTAATTCTACCGTGTTGCGTTAACACGCATTGCGCTATGTCAAAACTTCTCAACTTTGGCCAAAATAAGGGGTTGCACTTATCAAAAACCTCCGAAATTTTCTTTGATATTTCTCAGTAAAAACACTCGCTCGCATTCTTATGATTTTTCGCTTTCCCAACAAAAATAAGGAAAGCTTTATGCATAAATCCTCTTCTCCTTTAAGCGCTTTAGTAGCGATGGCACTCATGGGGTGTTCCCCAGCCATCCTCGCTGAAGAATTTCACCATGAGCTGGTTTCAACGACAGCCACCGGGCATCCGCCTCCCGAAATATCTTTGTTGTTAAATTAGAAGAAAATAAACACATCTTTTCTACCATTGATATTGCCAATGTGCATTTTGATGCGAAGGCTGAACCTGTTTCTGATCTGACTTTCATTAATGCTGAATACGCTGAAGTAAAGTTTTTGACCGACTTTAATTTAAATTTTTCAACTCACAATGTTGCTGATGTTTTCGGCATTGGACTCATTGAAAACCGTGACGTTTCTTTTGGGAAGAGTTTTTCTCTGAGCGTTAAAAACCAACTCTCTAATCCCAAGGCAGCCTTGAGTGGCACGATGACAACGGTGGCAATGGCATTAAATGGCACCAAACTCACGGCCTCACAATTACCCGCCAATATGCATTTGTCAGCTTCTGCTCAAACCATGCCGGGTATCGATCTTGATGAAATGCAAACAACTGCGCTACATCTCGAAGAAAATAGCACCTTTAACTATCAAGGTTCTTTGCACCTTTCCGCTATCAACAAAAACGATCTTGGAACCTCTTTGGGCCATGCTGCTATCGTCGGCAAAAACAGCTCATTATCCATTCATAGTAGCGGAGATACATTTATCTTCGGTGATATTGGTGTGACAGATAACGGTGAAGTTTATTTGAATCTCTCTAACGCTTCAGACCGCTTCACCGGCAACGTCTACGCAATGGATGGGAACAACTCCAGTGGTATTCAAAACGGACGCATTGATATCACCATCGGCAATGGTGCAACCTGGCACACTACGAAAGACAATGGGTTTGAAAGCTTCCATTGGAATAAAGGGGGCGTTCTCGATATCACACTCACCGATCACATTGTTCGATTGGGTTTGCCGATTCACGCAGACAACCATCAACCGTCAACTACCTATATCGAAGACGGTGCTGTGTTACGAGTTCGCATTACCGATGAAAACAGCAGTCCCACCATTGTTGACGGCAAAGAGGTTTATCTCGTTAATATCGAAAATGCTCACGCCAAACTCAATGACAACGTCCAAATCATTGTGCAAGTCATTGATGAGCGAAGTGATAAAGAAACGCGAGCGCCTTTGGCGATTCCGTTACTTCACTATGACAAAAACACAGGTGGTATAACACTCAAATCCGATGTCACCGAATACGAAACCGCCTTGGGTAAATTTCAGTCCTTGTCAGAATTCGGCAGTGGTTTCTCGGGTGGCTTTGTCATCAGCGATATCCGTACCGATTTGATTGCTCCGTCAAGTTTGGCCAATAACCAACTCGATACGCTTTCCACCGAATTGGTTGCGGTGGAAAAAGTCACCACTCGCATTCAATCCCATTTGATGGAGCGTGCCCTTCCCGGTCACAAACGCGGTCTTTGGGTTGATCACACCTACAGTCAAACAGATCTTTCTTTTGAAAACGATGCCCGTGAGCAAGAACTAAAAATCAATGCCCTTACGATGGGTTATGACAAAGACGTCACTCTGCCCTTAATGCATGAGACCTACGCAGGCCTTCTTGCCTACTACAGTCAAGGTGATGTGAAGTTTGATACGGGCAATGCAGACATTGATCAGTACGGGTTTGGCCTTTATGCCGGCGGTTTAAGTACGGAGCGTAAATACCGACTCATCCTTCAGGCTCATTGGGGAGAAGCCAATACCGATCTGACCAGTCAAGCATTCTTGGTGAACGGCGTAGCTCAAAAGCATCTTGCTTTCAACTCTAAAACGCAAAGCTATGGTGCGGGCCTTTACATGGGTTTTGTTCAACCGCAAGACGAGCCCTCGGCTTGGTTTATCGAACCCTTCATCTCGGGCTACACCTATTGGATGGATGATCGTAAAACCAATCAAAAAGAAGGGATTGAGTTTGATGCTGGAAAAAACCATCAATCCGTCGTTAAACTCGGCACAACCCTTAGTTATCAAAGTCAAACGACACCCGGAAATACGCTTTTCTCACAAGTGGCATGGGCGCATCGATTCGGTAAGTCCATTGAAATGATCGGTCGAGAAAACACCCAAACACAATCTTTCAAAACCGAAGATTTGCAGGAGTCTTGGGGTGAGTTAACGCTTGGGGGTACGTGGATGTTCAGTAAACATGGACAGGTGCAATTCCGAGGATCGGCCGGTTACGCCAAAACCGTTAAACCGCGCTATGAAACGAGCATTTCTTTGAACTACGCATTCAACTAACAGGCATCAAAAAAGGCGGAAATTTCCGCCTTTTTTGCTAGATGAGATTGAGCGTATCACCGCTTTCGGTCTCTTCGACCTCAGCCTTCTGCTCCCCATCCTCTTGATTTGTCGCAGGTGCCTTTACTGGTAAATCTTGCAAAGACAATGCCTTCCAACGGATATCGAGTTGTTTACCCTTACGAGCACGATGGCCCATGTGGTATTCCAAAATGGCTTTCTTCACCGCATATTCGCGATCTTTGCCACCACGACCCGTTCCGGTCACCATCACACCTTCCGGGGCAATGGGTTTGGCGATCAAGAGTTTTTCTGCCAAATTGAGATCCATCAAGCTCACACCCTTACCGCCACCCGGTAATTGACGCACTTCATTTAAGTCAAAGATGATCAAACGGCCTTGTTCAGACAAACAAGCCAAATGGGTTTGACCTTCTGCAACCACTTGCGGAACCAAAACTTCGGCATGTTCTTCGAGCTTTAAGAAGTTCTTACCGACCTTCAAGCGCGCCAACAAATCCTTAAACTCGCAAACGAAGCCCATACCCATCGTGGTGGCCATGACAATCTTGTCCTTGGGCTTTGCCACACAGTAACCCATGATCTTTGTGCCGGACTCTAAGTCAATGAAACTGTTAATGGGTAAGCCATCGCCTCTGGCGCTCGGCAAATCCGCAACTGCGATCGTGTACACACGACCCGTATCGGAAATGGCAACCATTTGGTCCGTCGTACGACACTCGCAAGACCAAGCGTAACTGTCGCCCATCTTGTAGTTCATTACTGTCGCATCATGACCGTGGCCCGTGCGAGCACGCACAAAGCCCATTTGACTGATAACCACCGTCACGGGTTCATCCAAAACGGATTGAGACATTTCGGCACGAATGGCTTCTTCTACCAACGTGCGGCGATCGTCACCAAATTCGTTCATGTCTTGCGAGATTTCCTTGGCAACCAAGTTGGTCAACAATTTTTCGCTGCCTAAGAGACGTTCCAAAGAAGAACGCGTCTTATTGAGTTCCTTTAATTCAGCTTCAATCTTGATACCGGTTAAACGTGCCAATTGACGCAAACGGATTTCCAAAATGTCTTCAGCTTGAATTTCAGACAAGGGGAAACGTTCCATGAGCGCAACTTTAGGATCCTCGGCATCACGAACAATACTGATCACTTCATCCAAATTGAGGTACACCAAATGGCGACCTTCCAAAATGTGAATGCGATCCACAGCCTTTTGTAATCTAAATAGCGAACGACGACGTACCGTTTCTCGACGGAATTGAACCCATTCGTTCAAAATCGTCAATAAATTCTTTTGGCAAGGTTTACCATCCAAGCCCACCATCACCAAGTTCATTGAGACGTTGCCTTCCATGCTCGTTTGAGCCAATAAGGCATTGACGAACTCTTCACGGTTAACGTTCTTACTCTTGGGTTCAAACACCAAACGCGTGGGATTATCACTATCGGATTCGTCCCGAATCGTTTCCAAAATGGCGAGCATGGCGGCCTTGGCTTGTTGTTGCTCAGCCGTCAAGGCCTTCTTGCCCGGACGAATCTTGGGATTGGTAATGTCACCCAATTCATTCGAAACGCGTTGAGCACTGGTGTTGGGTGGCAATTCCGTCACAATCAAGCGCCAGTTCCCACGTTGCATTTCTTCGAAGTGATAGCGAGCACGAACTTTGATGCTGCCACGACCGCTCACATAGGCATCACGGATATCTTCTTTTTTGCTGATAATTTGACCGCCCATCGGAAAGTCCGGTGCAGGCAAAATCTCCATTACATCATCAATTGTGGCCTCGGGCTTTTCCAAAAGCATTAAACAAGCATTAGCCACTTCTTTTAAGTTGTGAGGCGGGATTTCCGTTGCCATCCCCACGGCAATACCGCTCGCACCGTTTAAAAGAACAAAGGGCAAGCGTGCGGGCAACATTGAAGGTTCTTTAAAGTGACCGTCGTAGTTGGGCGAAAAGTCCACCGTGCCTTCATCGATTTCTTCCAATAAAAGGCGGGAAATCTTCGTTAAACGCGCTTCGGTGTAACGCATAGCTGCAGCACCGTCACCGTCACGACTACCGAAGTTACCTTGGCTTTGAACCAAGGGATAACGCATATTGAAATCTTGCCCCATGCGCACCATAGCTTCATAAGCAGCCAAGTCACCATGAGGGTGATATTTACCCAAAACGTCACCGACCACACGGGCGCACTTGACAAAACGGGCTTCGGGTCGAGCCAAACCCATCTCGTACATATCAAAGAGAATACGGCGTTGAACGGGTTTTTGGCCATCGCCCACATCGGGCAATGCGCGGCCTTTAACCACCGACATGGCGTATTCCAAATAAGCGTGACTGGCAAAGTGAGCTAACGTCAAACGTTCACCATCATCGCCGCTTTGTACCGGACGATTTTGAATGGGCGTCGGAGCCTCAACTTCGGTCTCAGGTTCAATGTCTTCATTGATCGCTTTTTCAGCGTTGCGTTCAGTATTTTCGTCTTCAACGACAGCAACAGCACCCTCAACTTGAATAGGTGCTTCTTCAGTCGACTCAATGATCACATCGTTTTCAATTTCAACTTGTTCGACTTCGACCTTTTCTTCTTTGACTTCCTGTTCAGAGCCAAAAAGATCGCCAGAAAATAACTCGTCTTGTTTCCCCACATCTGTCTCCTTAGATATCCACTTCGACTTGATCGCCGTTATTTTCCATCCACACTCGACGCGTAGCGGCTTCACTTCGACCCATCAACATATCAAACATTTCTTGACTTTCAGCGTATGCCAAATCACCGAAAGAGACAGGCATTAAACGGCGAGTTTCAGGGTTTAAGGTTGTTTCCTTTAATTGCTTATCGGACATTTCCCCCAAACCTTTAAAGCGAGAGACTGAAACATTGGCCATATTGACCTTTTCCATTTCAAGTTTTCTTCTCTCACTAGCTAACTCGCGCTCGTCCAAACAATAGATGGTACGAGCGGGCTTGCGACCGGTCTTTGGCACATCCACACGGAAAAGCGGCGGACGGGAAACAAAGATATGACCCTTTCGGATCAAATCCGGGAAGTGTCTGAAAAAGAGCGTTAACAACAACACTTGAATGTGAGAACCGTCAACGTCGGCATCGGCCATGATGCAGATCTTGCCGTAGCGCAGCTGACTCAAATCGGCTTCTTCGTTAAAGCCATGAGGATCCACACCGATCGCTACCGAGATGTCATGAATTTCGTTATTGGCAAAAATACGATCACGATCCACTTCCCAAGTATTCAACACCTTGCCTCGAAGCGGCAAAATGGCTTGGAAGTGTTTATCTCGAGCTAATTTTGCAGAACCGCCAGCCGAATCCCCTTCCACAAGGAAAAGTTCGTTTAACGTAATATCTTCGCTTTCGCAGTCGGTTAATTTACCCGGCAACACAGCAACACTCGAGCCCTTGCGCTTGGTAACCTTCTTGGCAGAATTTTGGCGAGCTTGAGCTTGCTTAATCACAAGTTCGGCCAACTTCTTACCGTCTTCGACGTGGCTGTTGAGCCAGAATTCAAACTGCGTACGAACAAAGTTACTCACCAAACGCAATGCGTCGCGGTTATTTAAACGTTCTTTTGTTTGACCTTGGAATTGCGGATCCAATACCTTGGCACTCAAAATGCAGGACGCACGAGCAAAGACGTCTTCAGTTAATAACTTGACATTTTTTTGCATCAAGCCATGGGCTTCGATAAAAGCCTTCATGGCCAAGTAAAGCCCTTCGCGCAAACCCGATTCATGCGTACCACCAGCCGGTGTCGGAATCAAGTTCACATAACTTTCACGAACGGTGCTGCCCTCTTCTTGCCAAACGACCACCCAAGAAGCGCCTTCACCTACAGCAAAACCCATCGAATCATCTTCTGCATAGCCTTGTGACTCAAAAGGTTCAATCAAAGGATCAGCCGTCAACTCACTCATCAAGTACTCACGAAGACCGCCGTCAAACTTCCAACTTTGCGTCGTTTCGTTTTTCTCATTGATCAACACCACTTCGCAGCCCGGCATCAACACGGCCTTAGAGCGCAAAAGGCGAACCAATTGCTCCGCGGGCACCGTAGGACTATCAAAATAACGAGGATCGGGCCAAGCGCGAACGCGCGTACCAGTTTGAGACTTAGGACGAGAGCTCTTCACGCTCGTTAAGGGTTCAATAACATTACCATCGGCAAACACAATGCGGTGCTCTTTACCTTCACGCCACACCGTCACTTCCATACGCGTAGACAAAGCATTGGTGACAGAAACACCGACACCGTGCAGGCCGCCCGCAAAGGAGTAGGCTCCACCCGAATCCTTTTCAAACTTACCGCCCGCGTGCAATTGCGTAAACACCAACTGAACAGCAGGAACCCCTTCTTCCTCATGAATACCGACAGGGATACCGCGACCATCATCCAAAACCGTCACAGATCCGTCCGTATGTAATGTCACCTCAATACGAGAGGCGCCGCCAGCCAACACTTCGTCGCTGGAGTTATCAATCACTTCTTGAATGATGTGCAAAGGGTTGTCCGTGAGGGTGTACATCCCCGGACGTTGCTTGACAGGTTCAAGACCTTTTAAGACCTTAATACTCGATTCGCCGTAATCAGCACGCTTACTTGTTGCCATTATTTACCCAATAAAAACAAAAGTTTACTCTAAACTAGACTTCCCACGGTCGACAACACGGACCGCTCGGAACAAAATGGTAATTATGCCTGTTTTTATGCATTCTCGCCAAGGGCAAGTCTAACTAAAAACATCATAAAAACAACTACATAGAAATAGAAAAGCGTCGAGTTTTTCAACTGACGCTTTTTTGAGCAATGGTATCCCCGCCGGGACTCGAACCCGGAATTACAGCTTAGGAGGCTATCGTGATATCCTGTTTCACCACGGGAACATCATCTTTTAGAGCTCATCATTGTACTGTAAAAATGACGTTCCCCCAAATTTTTAAGAATTACTCTTGCGTAATTTAAAAAACATCTATAAAATGCCGTATTCTGATTCCCCGATAGCTCAGTCGGTAGAGCGACGGACTGTTAATCCGCAGGTCGTTGGTTCGAGCCCAACTCGGGGAGCCAAGTTTCAAATAAGATAGTTTCTTCGAAAACTGTTTTATTCCCCGATAGCTCAGTCGGTAGAGCGACGGACTGTTAATCCGCAGGTCGTTGGTTCGAGCCCAACTCGGGGAGCCAAGTTTCAAATAAGATAGTTTCTTCGAAAACTGTTTTATTCCCCGATAGCTCAGTCGGTAGAGCGACGGACTGTTAATCCGCAGGTCGTTGG